>CAZGOC010000002.1:149473-185805 GCA_964527685.1 uncultured Candidatus Peribacteria bacterium
AAACAAGAAGAAGTAATAAATCAAGAAACTATGCAATAAAGTATGTAAATAGAAGCAACAATTAGTTGTTTCTATTTTTTTGTATACTCCACCTTTACAATTTATTTTTTTCCTTCTTTTATCTTTCTCTCAACAAATTCCATCTCTTTAGAGGCTAATTCTCAAAATTCTCATTCTCAATTTATTGAAATAGTTTTTTTAAAATAAACTAAAGCAAGTGGATATCTTTCTAAGCTCGATTCTAAATATCACATATTTAGTAAAATTAATGGATTTTTTCAATCTATTTTAAGTCAAGTTTTTAAATATTTTTCTGCTTCATTTAGTTTTCCCTCTTCCCTATTTATCCATCATAGATATCAATAAAATATCTCAAATCAAGGAGTATTATTAAATTTTTTTAGTCATTTTTCTGCCCATAAAATAGCTGTTTTTGTTCTTTTTTCTAAAATAGCATAATAAATTCATAAAGAAAAATCATCAACTGTTGCCCCGCTATCATCTACTTCAATTAATGTTCAAAACACATTTAACATAGATCTTCTATCTCAAGATATGTAATAATTATATGCAAGTTTTCTTTGTAAATCTATTTTTGGAGTATATCAATTTTTTAAAGCAGTATTTAAATACAAGCTACTAGTTAAATAGTCTTTTAATAAAAAAGATATTTCTCATAACATATAAGTTATTTCTACATTTTTTGGGGCAAGAGAATAGTATTTTTCTAAATATTTTTTAGAATTTTCTAAATCTCACAAATCATAATAACCTTTTCAAACCATAAGTAATAAAGGCATATAATCTGGTTTATCCTTTAATATATCAAGTGACAATTTATTTGTAATAGGATATAATTTTTCTTTAAATAAACTTCAAATAATAAGTGTATTTTTATAATAAAGTTCATTTATAAGTAGATTATTATAATCGTTTATAGCATTTTTAATAGATAATAATTTTTGACTTGTAATTTCTAAATTATTTTTAAAATAATTGTCATAATTTACTTTACAATCATGAAAATTTATACTACAAATAACAGAGTTTGTATAGTAAAATAAATCATCTTTTGATAAATTTAAGTTTTTTAATTCTAAAGAAAAATTTTTTATTTCTTCTTTAGATTTCATATTTAAATCATAAAATAAACTCAAAATATATTTATCTTTTTCAGTAGTATTTAGTATGTTTTTAACTTCTTTGAAATTATTATTTGCATTTTTAAATCTCTTTAAATCAAAATATGTTAAAGCTATTTTTTTTATTATTTGAGTATCTCAAGGACTTTGTCTATAAGCTTTTAAATATTCATTTAAAGCTAAAATAGGTTGTTTTGTGTATAGATAATCATCTCATCTAGTTAAAGTTCATTTTAAAGCAAATCTTTTTTTAATTATTTCAACTTTTGATGCTGTATCAAGCTCTTCTTTTGTTGGAGGTGGTATATTTTCTTTATTATCAACAGTCAAGTCTTCTAAAGATAAATCTCAAACTTTACTATCTAAAATCTTTTGTTTTATCTCATTATTTTTTTTTATCTCATCACTAATATTTTTTTTATTTTCTTCAAGTTTTTTTTGTTGTTCTTCAACTTTTAAATAATAATTATATCACAAAAAAATTGACATTCACAAAAATATTGAAGAAAAAATATAAATAAGTTTTTTTACCATAATATTTTTTTACTTTTTTAAGTTTTTTTATACTATAAAGAAAATTTATTTTTTTTCAATTAATAATGCTAAAAAAAATTGCATCAAATACTTTTTCTCAAGTTTTATCAAAAGCATTAACTTCTATTATTGCTATTTTTTTGATATCATCATTAACAAAATATTTAAGCCAAGAAATGTATTGACAATACAACAAAATATATAATTATCTATCTATTTTTACATTTTTAGCAGATTTATGACTTTATGCTGTAACTATTAGAGAAATATCAAAAGATCAAAAAAATGCTTCTTATATTATTTGAAATATAATGAGTTTAAGGTTATTTTTTTGAATTTTAATCATATTTTTATCAATTATAATAGCTAGTTTTATACCTGGATACAATTCAAGCATAATTTTATTATCAATATTTATAGTTTGAGGTTTTTCAGTTGTTAGTTTGCTTAATTCTTCAGTATTGTCTTTAATGCAATCTTTTATGAAAATAGAATTTTCTTTATTTTCATCAACTATTTGAAAACTAGCAAATTTATTTTTAATATTTTGAGTTATTTTTATACTTTTCCCAAAAAATGAAACTTTTAATTTTGATTTAGCATTTATTTTAATAATAATTAGTTGATTTATTTGAGTATTATTAAACTTTTTGTTAAATTTATATTATGCTAATAAATTTGTAAAAATAAGATTTTTATTTAATTTCAATTATATAAAAAAAATATTTTTATTATCAATTCCAAACTGAATAGCTATTTTTTTAAGCACTATTTATTTTAAAGTCGATATAATAATTTTATCAATAATTGAAAATATTAATAAAGCTGATATAAGTATAGCTCTATACTCGCTACCTATGAAAATAGTTGAGGTTTTAATGGTTATATGATTATTTTTTCTAAATAGTATTTTACCTAGTTTATCAAAATCATTTGATGAAAAAGATGTAAATAAATCTCAAAATATATTACAAAATAGTTTTAGATTTTTATTTTCATTTTGAATATTTATAGCAATTATGTTTATAATATTTTGAAAAAATATTATTTCAATACTAGCAACTCCTAATTATTTAGATAACACACTACATACCTATACTTCTTATGATGTATTAAAAATAACAGCTTTAGTATTACTTTTTTCATTTTTATCATCATTGTTTAATTATATTTTTATATCATCAAAAAAAGAAAAAGTTTTAGTTTATATAAATTTAACAATTACTTTTGTAAATATAATTTGAAACTTTTTATTAATACCAAAATATAGTTTTTATTGATCTGCTATTATAACTTTAATTAGTCAAATAATGTTATTTTTAATATTATTTTATTATTCTAGAAAAATAATAAAATTTAAAATTGATTATTTATACATTATTTTAGTTTCAGCTTTTTCTATTACATGATTATTTTTATGAGATTATATTTTAAATAATTTTTCTATATGAAAATATCTAAATTTATTTATTTATTGAAGTTTATTTAGTTTATATTTTGGTGTAATATTTTTTGTTTTAAATAAAAAAATACTAAAATTAATTAATTAATTTTAGTATTTTCCATAACTCAAGTTGTTGAATTAATTTTTATAATATTTTTAAATCATTTATAGTCAATTTCTATTTCAAGGATTTTTTGGTTTGTATTTGCTCAACTAAAGGTAATGTTATTTCAAATAAATTCTATTCAAACTGCTTGTCAAGTACTAGAATTAGTTCAATCTAGATTTTTAAAAGTAAGAGTTTTTATAAGTGCATGTTTATCAGGAAATTCTACTAAAAAATTAGGTAAATCATATATATTTCAAGATTTTAAATAAGTTCATGAAATAGTATTATTTATTGAATCTATATTTATAAATATTTTTTCTGGATAAAAAAAAGTAGCTCCAGATCAAAATCACTTTCAAAGTAGCGTTATATTCCTTGTTATTTCTATATTTGTATAAATACTATTTAAAAAAGCTTGAAATTTTTGATTATCTATTTGTTTATTAAAACTTATTCTACTAAGTCAAGTAACAACTATTCATATTATAGCTATAACTATTAATAATTCCATCAAACTAAATCAAGAAAAGTTTTTTTTCATAAAAAATTTGCAAAAATATAAAATCTATGTTATAATCAAAAAGTAATTTAAAAATATCTTATCAAAATTACAATATTTTACAAGTTTATTTTATTTATTTTTTTATAAAAATATGAAAACAAAAAAAATTTTAGCAAGTTTAATTGCTATTGCATTAAGTTCTATTACTACTTATGCAGCTGATAACTTTACTTTAACTGAAGTAAAAGTAACTGATAAAAATACTTTAAATGCAAATTTTAATAATGATTTACTTGAAGATACTTCATTATTTGACTTTTTATTAACTCCTAAATCAGATGATACTAAAGAAGTAGCTTTAACTTGAATTACTTTAAGTTCATCTAGTTCATTAAATATTAAAACACTTGAAGATTTAACAGCTAATACAGAATACAACTTAACTGTAGTTTTTGTTTCTGATAAAGACTGAAAAACTATTGAAAACTGAGTTGATTGAATGTTAAATTTCACTACTCCAGCTACTTTTCCAACTGTAGAAAATTCATGATCAGTAAATGAAGTTGTAGCACCAACAAATACTGAATTAAATGCTGCTAATACTGAAGTAAACACTTCTAATACTGAAGTAAGTATTTCAACTAACTCTTGAGTTTCTGTTGAAACAACAGCTTCAAATGCTGAAGCCTTACCTCAAACATGACCAAAAGAAATAATGGTAATAATACTTGCCTTAACTTTAGGACTTTGAGCTATGTATATTAGAAGAAAAGCTTAATAAAAAAAATAAAAAAAACTTTATCAAAATTGATAAAGTTTTTTTTATTTTTTTGGGGGAATTCAATAATAATTAAATAAATAATTTGAAATTTTTGAAAAAGTTTTAGCAACAGTTTCTCAACCATAAATAGAAGACCTAGGTCTTTCAACTTTTACTATCATAACAAATTTTGGATCTTCTGCAGGAGCATATCAAGCATAAAATCACATCGTTGATGCAGTTCAAGCTTCATATTTTCATTTATATGCTATTTGGGCAGTTCATGTTTTTCAAGCAACAGAATATCATTTTACTCAACCTCATTTTGCTACTCAATGATTTACTGAGTCAACTAAAACTTGAGTCATAATTTTTGAAGTTGATTCTTTTATAACTCTATGATCAGCCTCAGGTTTATTTATTACACTTCTTCAATTTGGAAATTCAATTGATTTTACAATTTGAGGTTTATAATAAATTCATCAATTTGCTAAAGTTGAGTATACAGATGCCATTTGTAAAATAGTTGTTGTAATTCATTGTCAAAAAGAAGTTGTAAAAAGTTGGGCTCTAGACCATCTTTCATATGGATCTAATTTTCAAAAAACTTCTCACTCTAAAGTAATATCAGTTTTTTTTCAAATACCAAAACTTTCAATATATTTAAAAAATATAGATGCTCAGATTTTTTGAGCTATATTAATCATTCATACATTACAAGAATAATTCATAGCATTTTGAAAAGTATTGTATCAAATACATTGAGAAGCTACATTTTTAATTTTAAAATTATCAATTTGCACATATCATTTATCATTATACATATCATATCTATTTATTTCTCAAGTATCAATTCAAGCAGCAAATACAATTGGTTTAAATATACTACCAGGCTCATATAAATCTTGGATAATATCATTTTTATAAACTCATCATCATTTTTTATTTACAAATACATATTTTTCTAAACTAGGATCTAAAACTTCCTCTCTACTTATTTCTCTTAAAAAAATTTTTTTAGAGTCATATATAAATTCTTTTCAATTTATATTATCAATAGCAAATACTCTAGCTCAAAGTAAATCAGTATACATATTTGGAAATTTAGAATATGTTACTTTTTCAAGTTCAAAAGAAGCATCTCAAGGTGAATTAGGATTAAATCTAGGATTTGTAGCCATAGCAACTACTTCTCAATTTTTTGGGTTCATTATAACTACTGAAATACTATTTGCTCTATAAGTAGATAAATCTTCGTCAATAATTTCTTCAACTGCTTTTTGTATATTTCTATCAATAGTTAAGGTGATATTTGCTCAAGCTAAAGATGTTTGATCTTCAAGTGATAAAGGCTCAATAAGTCTTCAATTTATATCTTTTTTAGCATAATTTTCAGTATTTTTTCATTTTAAAATATTATCATAATATCATTCAATTCAATAATGTCAATCTCAAGAATTGTCTACAAATCATAAAATAGTTGACCCCATATCATTTTCAGGATAATATCTATGTTGATTTGCTTGAAGTATTATAAAACTTGAAAATAAATCCTCTTTTTTTATAAAACCTCTTTTATAAGCTTTGTTTTCTTCATCTATTTTACTTTTTAAATAATCAGAAGATGAAATTGATAATTTTGGTAATATTAAAAGATATTTTAAATCTCTTTTTTTGATTAAATTTTTAATTTTTTCTTCATCTAAATTTACATAATTTATTAATGTTTTTACTACAAAATTTTCATCAATTACTTCTTCTGGATTTACATACAAATTAGCTCAATTTACATATATTCAAGCAATATTTAATTTATCTAAATCAAATCATTTTTCTAAAGTTAAATCTTGAGATAATAATATACTTGTAACTTTAGTTCTTTTTATTTGTTTATTTACTTCTTCTAAAATTTTTTCTTTTATAAATTTTTCATTTGGATTAAAGTCATTAAACTCTAGAAGTCATAAAAATTTTGATAAAGATTTTTTACAATTTAAGTTTGATTTTAAATAACAAATTTCATTATAAACAGTATCAGTTAAAAAATTTGCAAGCTTTACTTTATTTCCCTCAACTGAAGGATCTATAGCCAAATCATACAAATCTACAGATGAAGCAAGAGTTTTTCATTTTTCATTATTTGAATAAATTGAACCTCTTGAAGTTGGAGTTTTTGTTTTTGATGTTTGTTGATTTGTTGCTAGTGTTTTATAATAATCATAATTAATAAAAGTAAATGAAAATAAATGAAATAATGCATAAATTGCAAATACTATAAAAAATCAAATTACATAGTATTCTCTTGGATATCTATCTAGTATAAATTTTATTTTCATTAAAATTAAAGTTTTTTTATTCATAATTTTTTATTAGTTCAATTAGGTCTTTAGGTATTAAATTATTTTCTAAATTTAGATTTAAAATCTCATTTTCTAGTAAAATAAAATCATTTTTTGTCATTTTTGATAATACTTCTTTTTTAAAAATATCAAGCATAAAAGTATTTTCAAATTCCTTTTTGTCATAAATCATTTTTAAAGCAAGTATTACTTCTTTATTTGTTCAAACACATTCAAATGGTTTTATTCAAGATATTCAAACAAGCTCTTTAAATAACTCTAAAAGCTCTTTTTTTTCAAATAAATTTTCTTTAAATATATTAATTATTTCTTTTTTTTCTAAAAAAGCACTTAAGATAATAAATACAAATAAACATTTTGGACAATTATTACACCAATAATTACTTTTTTTATCATCTAAATTTTTAAATATCTTAAAGTTTGTGTTACAACTTGAAAAATTATTAAAATATTTTTTTCAAACTTTTGCAAAAATTTGGGCAATTTTTAGTTCATACATCGGTCTTAGTAGAGAAAAATATTTTACTTTACTTGATATGTTTTCTTCCACATAATCTTTAAAATCTTTTTCAAATTCATATCACTTACTCCATTGATGATTTACTTCTATATCAAAAAAATTAGTATTTCAAAAATTAGCAGAAAATTCATTTGATAAAACTATATATTTATAATCATATAAGTAACTAACAACTTCTAAAACAAAAGCAATTATTCAAGTTATAGGTACATGTCAATTAGATCACCCATTTTTTATAACTTCTAAAATATTTTTTGATAATTCTCTTTTTATAAAAAGTCTATTTTTTTCTGAATTCTTTGCAGTATTTTCATAAAGTAAGTTGTCATTTGATGAAAAAGTAAATAAATCAAAATCTTTTTTAAATTCTTTTAATAACTCTATTGAAACTATAGAATCTTTTCATCATCAAACAGGAACTATATATTTTTCACTTATTTCAAAGTCAATTTTTTTGTATATTTTAGATGAATTATTTACAAAATTAAATAATCATTTTGGGTTTATATTGTTTCTAAAAAGAAATTCTCAAAGTCAATTTATATAAAATTTTTTAAAAAACTCTATTTGTTTTTCATTTAAAAATCAAGTATTTACAACCAAGTTTTGGCAAGGAAATATCTTATAATAGCTAATTCATAAAACTATTGAAAGAGAGAATAATATATTGTTTATAATATTTATATCTAGATTTTCTCTTAATTTAAATTTGTCATCTAAAAAATATATTTTTTCTTCAAAAAATAATTCTTTATCAAAAGAGTATTTAAATACTGCTATTTTTGAATTTATATCAAAGCTAAATTCTTCAAAATAAAAATTTTTATATTTATTTATCATATTAAAAAAATTAATTAAAAATAGTATAAAAAATAAGGCATTTTTTACAAATTATAATTTGAATTTAAAATACTATTTAATATAATAAAAACTATTAATAATGTTTAACTTCATTTAAAAATGAAAAAATCAAAATTTTGAACTTCAGTTATTGAGTCAATGATAGTTATGTTGATTATAACTATTTGAGTTGTTTGAGCTTATAATATATATGTAAACTCAATGAGAGTTTCAGAAAGTACTTCATATAAAGTAGAAGCAATTGCTATGGCTCGTGAGTGAATAGAAGCTTTAACAAATATTAGAGATACAAATTGGATGATTTATAGAGCAAATACTACAAATTGTTGGAATACTTATAATTATAATTGATCTTGTATAACTGCTGATTGAACTTTTTGAAGTGAGTATACAAATATATCTTCTTGAAGTTATATATTATACAACTTAAATGATAGATGGATGTTATCATGAGCAACATCTTGAATTTATTCTAGTTCTTGATATAGAAATGACTTTAGAGTTAAAAAAGATAGTTTATGATTTTATACTCAAGATTACTTAACTGGAACTAATTTTTTTCCTATATTTACAAGAGAAATTAAAATTTCATATCCAGCTGATGCTTGAACTCCACCTAAAAAAATGAACATAGAGAGTATTGTTAGATGGAGTGATGCTTGAAGAAGATCTTGAAATTATGAAGTAAAACTTGAAACATTGCTAACTAATTGGAAAAAAGATTAATAATAATTTTTTTAAAAATACTTTACTTTAAGTATTTTTTTTTTACAATAAGCAAAAATTAATTCTTTTAATAAACATATGATAGATTTAAAACTACTTAGACAAAATCCTTCACTTATGAAGGAAAATATAAAAAAAAGAAATTTAAATATAGATTTAGATGATTTCTTAAAAATGGACAAAACTTTACTTGAAATGCAAACTAAGCTTGAAAATATAAAAGCAACAAAAAATTCTTTTTCTAAAATTATTTGAAATTTATCAAAAGAAGAAAAAGAAATAAAATTAAAAGAATTAAAAACTCTTTGAGAAGAAGAGGCTTTAATTTGAGAAAATATAAAATCACTTCAACCAAAATACTTTGATGTATTATATAGATTACCAAATTATTTAGATGAAACTACTGCCATTTGAGATGATGAATCTTGAAATTTAGTTATAGATACTTTTTTAAAACCAACAGAATTTAGTTTTACTCCAAAACCTCATTATGAGATTTGAGAAGCAAAATGATGGATAGATACTACTAAATCATCAGAAATATCTTGAGCTAGATTTTGGTATTTAAAATGAGATATTGTTTTTTTACAATTTGCTATAATTCAATATGCTATGCAAACTTTGTATAAAAAATGATTTTCTCCTATATTACCTCCTGTTTTAGTTAGAGAAGAAGCAATGTTTTGAACTTGATTTTTACCTGCTTGAGAAGATTGAGTTTATAGAGTGAACCCAGAAGAAGATGATTTATATTTAGTTTGAACAGCTGAAGTACCTGTTACTTCATATCATGCTAAAGAAATTATTGAAAATTTAAACAATCCTATAAAATATGTTTGATATAGTGAGTGTTTTAGAAAAGAAGCTTGAAGCGCTTGAAAAGATATGAGATGAATTTTAAGATGACATCAATTTCAAAAAGTAGAGATGGTTTCTTTTTGTAGACAAGAAGATAGTAAAAATCTTCACAATGAAATGGTCGCAGTAGAAGAAGAAATTTGGCAATGACTTAAAATTCCATACCAAAAATTAAATATTTGTAGTTGAGATTTATGAAATCCAGCTATGAAAAAAATTGATTTAGAAGCATGGATGCCAGGACAACAAAAATATAGAGAAGTAACTAGTTGTTCAAATGTAGGAGAATATCAATCAAGAAGACTTTGAATAAGATATAGAGATGATAATTGAGATTTAAAATATGTTCATACATTAAACTGAACTGTAATAGCTTTATCAAGATGTTTAATCGCAATTATAGAAAATTATCAAGATGTAAATTGAGATGTTATAATTCCAGAAGTATTAGTTCCCTTTATGTGATGAGTTAAAAAAATTTAATTTTTTGCTTTTTAAATGCTTTTTTGTTATAATATAAAAAAGACTTTATAATTATTTTTTAAAATATGTTATTACTATCAACATCAAGCTTAAAATGATATGGAATTCATAAAATTTTTACAATAGTAAAAAAATCAGGATATGATGGAATTGATTTAGTTATTGATGAAAAAAATTATGATACTTTAGATGAAGTTTATTTAAGTGAACTATCTCAAGCTTTTAAAGTGCCAGTTTTATCAATTACAGCACCAGAAAAATGATTAAATAAAGCCAAAATTGATAAAATAGTAAAAATAGCTGAAACTTTAAACTCTCAAGTGATAAATTTTTTCCCACCTCATATTTCTGATAAATCAATGCCTAATTTTACAAAATATCTAAATAAAATAAAAAAAGATTTAAAAATTAGTATAACATTACAAAATGTAGAACAAAAATTTATGTTATTTGTTATTGCAGAATACAAAAATGCAAATTTACTTGAACTTAAAAAAATTACTTGAGATTCTGCATTAAATATTTCTGCTATAGATAAAACTACTTGAATTGATCTAATAAAAGCAACAGATATGTTATGATGAACTGTAAAAAATATTTATTTAAGTGATAAAAATTGAAATAAATGATGATTACTTCCTTGAAATGCTTGATGAGGAGTGTCGTATTTACCTATAGAGAGTTTTTTTATGAAACTAAAATCATCTTGATATAATTCTTTTTTTACACTTCAAGTAAATCCAAAAGAACTTTGAGTTGAAAAAGAAGAAAAAGTTATTTATAACTTAGATACAATAAAAAAATACTTTACTAAACACTTTATTGATTATAAACCATAAAAAAAATGAGCTTAAAGCTCATTTTTTTCTATAAAATTTTTTACCATACCAATAATAGGATTATTTTTATATGATATAATTTCTTTTGTAGCTATCATCATTGATAAAATTCATAAATTTGTTTTATTAAAGATACTTTTATCTCAATTTATTTTTATTTCATCAAAATCTATTTTTATAAAGTTTAGTGGTTTTAAACTATGGAGAGTATGTTTAGTTAGGTCTATTTTTTTTATAAAATCTCTCACAAATTCATTATCTCATCATCAACTAATAAACACTTTATGAGGAACTAAATTTGATTTTAACACCTCTTTTAATGATAAAATAAATCACTCTTCAAATACTTCTAAAAACTCATTTTTTTCTTTTAAATATTTTTCTTTTAAATCAATATTTTTAATTATTTCAAGTGTTGTTTCATTTGAAGTATTTTTTATATTTTTTATCAAATCATTAATTCATAAATTTATTTTATCAAATCAAATTATTACTCATGATTTTTGAACTATTAAAGAAGTTTTTGAGTTTCAAATATCTATAAATAAAACATCATCATATTGATAATCAGTATTTGAAAGTATTTTTGGTAGTGAAAATTCAAGAGGAATTATAGAAAGTATATTTTTATTTAAATGATTTCAAATAGTTGTAATTATATGATATCTATTTGCTGGAATAAATATATTTAAAACAGATATAAATACATCTTTTCAAGTAAATCATATGGGGTTTGAGACTCTAAATCAGTCAATATTTATATCAGTTATACTACTTGTGATTAATTTCATATCAACATCAAGATAACCTGTTTTTTTAAAAATACTTTCTTTTGCTTTAATTAAAGCTTCATTTTCTACTTTTGAAATTATATAATCAAGCTCTTTTATATCAATACTTTCTTTATCATCAATTCTTTTGTAATTTATATCTTTTCAAGAAGAAACAATAGTTGAGGTTGGTATATTTAAAATTACATCTTTTACAGACATATTTGATTTGCTTAAAGTCTTTTGAAAAACATATTCTATAGTATTTAAAATTCATTCTATACTAGAAATCTCTGTCCCAATAATATTTTGAGAGTCTTGTTTTTTTTCTTGATAAGAAATTAGATTTATTTCATTATTTTTATACTCACATAAAGCTACTTTTACTTTATAAGTTCATATATCTATAATTATAACTTTCTTTGAAGGGATTAATTTATTTATAAACGACATTTTGTTTTTTAATTAAAAATTAAAAGCATATTTTCAATGCTTTTAGATTAAAACTTTATTTTTTCAAATTTTTTCAAGTAATATATTTCATTCTTTTATTTTTCCACTTCATATTAATGCCATAGCTAAATCTTCAGTGATTAATCTATCATTTGGAGCAAGGTTTAAAGCTCTTTTTAAGATAAAAATTCATTTTTGATAGTTTCAAATAATAGAATAAGCCCATCATAAATTTCTTAAAACTTCTGAATTATTAGGCATAATACTATTTGACTTTTCAAGTAACTCTATACTTTCTGTTGCTTTGTTTGAAGTTAGAAGTAAAAATCATTTTAAATAATTTCAAGTTGCAGAGTCTTTATTTATATTTAAAGCAAAATCAATAGCTTTTAATGCTTTAGAATTTTTTCATAAATACAAATATATATCAGCTATTTCCTCATAAATTCTATAATCATCATTATAATTTGATAAAGAATTTTCTAATTTTTGTAATGCAATATCAAATTTTTTTTCTGCTTTTAATTGTTCTATTTCTACTATTAAATTTTTAACTAAATCCATAATTTTTTAATTTAATATTATAATTTAACTATATTATAAATATACTTTTTAAAAATCAAGGAAAATATATTATTTCTTGTTAATAACTTTTTTATTTGATTTTAAGTATTTTTTTTTATAATAAAAACATTAATTTTAAATTTTAAAATATGTCAAAAATAACTATAGAATTACCAGCTACTTTAAGAGCTGATTTAGATTTTTTAAAACAAATTATTACAAACGATAAAGATGAGCTTGTAAAAACAGATAGTGAATTAATTGAAAATTTAATTGCTTGATTTATTTCTATGGTTGAAGAAGCAGAAGAAACTCACGATCATGAACATGATGAGGATTGAAATTGTCTACACAATCATTAAAAAATGTTTGATATCTGAATAGATGAAGCTTGAAGGTGACCTTGGGCTTGAATGGTTGTTGCAAGTAGCTTTGTGTTGCTTGACAAAAATAAATTTCCAAAAAACTTACTTGAAATTATCACAGATAGTAAAAAAGTTACACAAAAAAATAGAGAAAAAATATTTTTTGAATTAATTAAACTATCTAGTTTAGGGATAGTTTCTTTTTGAGTTTGAGTTGTTGATAATTATTTAATTGATGAAATAAATATAAAACAAGCAAACAAAGAAGCAATGAGAAGAAGTTTAGTTGAAATAGAAAGAAAAATATGAATTGAAAATATTAAAAATATATTAATTGACTGAAATGATAATTATGATTTTACTTGATTTGTAAAGCCACAATTTATTATAAAATGAGATCAAAAAATCTTTGAAATATCTTGTGCTTCGATTATTGCAAAAGTTTTTCGTGATAAATTAATTGATACATACTCTCTACTTTATCCTGATGTTTGATTTGAAAAACATAAATGATATGGAACTAAACTACATAAAGATTATTTAGAAAATAGCAAAAAAATTACTTGAATACATAGAATCTCATATAAACCTATAAAAAATTTAATTTAAAAAATGCAAAGAATAGACAAATATTTATCAAATTTATGACTTATTTCAAGAAAAGATATTAATAAAGTATTAAAAAATAATTTATTATTTGTTAATGATTTATTAGTAAAAGACAAAGATTTTAAAGTAAATTTTTGAGATATAATTACTTTTTGAGAGCAAAAAATAGAAGTTTTAGAGTATATTTATATTTTACTTAATAAACCTACTTGATATGTTTCATCTCAAGTTGATGAATGATGACACAAAAGTTTTAAATATTTACTAGAAAATTGTGTTTATAAAGATTTATTACATGTAGTTTGAAGGCTTGATTTTGATACAACTTGATTTTTATTACTTACAAATAATTGAGATTTTACTCATAGTATTATAAATCCTAAAAAAGATATTTTTAAAAAATACCTAGTTACTTCAGCATTAGATATATCAAAAGAGGATATAAATAAATTAATTTCTTGAGTTTTGGTTGACTGAGAAATTACAAAAAAAGCAAAAGTTGAAGTTATAGAAAAAAATCAAATTTATCTAAGTATATCTCAAGGTAAATTTCATCAAGTTAAAAAAATGCTTAAAGCAATTGATAATGAAGTGATTTCTTTAAAAAGAGTTGCAATTTGAGAATTAGAATTATGAGATTTAAAGGAGTGAGATTGGAAATATTTAAATCAAAGTGAAATAAAAAAACTGTTTTTGTAAACAGTTTTTTTATTTAATTAAATAATTAGGTCATTTAGAGTAAATATTTTTTCCATCTTTTGATACTATTGCAGGGATTATGACATCACATTTTCTGATAGATGCTAAAAAATCAATACTATAATCACAAGGACAAGTATTACAAGCGATATTTCCATATATAGATGAATTATTTTTTGGAGTTAAACATACATCAGTTTTATTTTTTGGTGTAAAAAAACTTTTATCTACTTCACAAAATCAATTAGTTGAACAAATAAATCAAGATTTACAAGTATTTTTTTCACTATTTACTAAACAACTTTCTTGTAAAATAGGGCATCAGTCATTTTTTATATCTCAAAAAGTAGTTGGGCATTTATCTTTGTTGTCAAAAACTAAGTCTTTATCTGAGTCTATTTTTGATAAATCCTTTTTTACCTCAACTGAAGTTTCAGCACTTAAAGTTGTTTTGTCTTTTTTTGTAACTTTTAAAGTGATATTATAAAACCCTGGTTTTGTAAAAGTATTTTCATCAGTTTTTTTGTTTGATTTTTTACCATCTCAAAAATTCCATTCATAACTACATTCTTCACAAATAGATATATTTGTATTAAAAGTTACTTTTAAAGGAGCTTCTCAAGATTTCTTACTTAAATTTATTAAATTATCTTTATTGTTAAAACAAGGATTTATTTTTGATATAATATAAGCAAGGTTTAAAAATTCTTGATTTGTTATATTTTTTTTAGGATTTAGATTTCAATTTTGATCTAAAGAAATTAAATGAGTTTTAAACTCTTTTCAATAAATATCATATTCATTATATTCAAATTCAAGTGCTTTTTTTAGATATCAATAGTAAAAATTAGCCTCTCAAGAGTTGTTTTTTGGGGAAACATCTTTTGTTAGATTTTCAGTTAAAAGTCAATTTTTGATTAAATTTAAAGTAGAGTTGTTTTCACTTTCTGTAAAAAGATTTGATTTTTTTAATAAAACATAAACAGCCTCTTCTAAAGAGATATTATTTGAATTATTTGCATAAATATCAAAAGTTTTTGTTTCTATTTCACATGAAATTTTTGATGAAATTTTAAATAAATTATTTTTAGTTAATAATCAACTTGGATTAAAATTTCAGTTTTCATCAGGAGTTATAGCTCATTTATTATATAAATCTTGCAATTTATCATAACTAGGTGAGCTTTTTGAAATATCTTTAAATACATTTTCTATTTTATCCAAAGCAAAAACTTTTAAAAAAAGTATTGAAATAATTATTATAAGAAAAAATTTAATTTTATTCATTTTTTAAAAATTAACTAATAGCATACATAACAATTCAAGCAGCAACTGATACATTTAATGAATTTTTTTGTCATTTCATAGGTATTATAACATGTTTATCACAAAAATCCAAAACTTTTTGAGAAACTCCTAAAACTTCATTTCACATTATAAGACAAATATTTTCTAAATTTTGATTAAACAATTCTCTATAATCAATAGCAGTATCTGTTAATTCAACAGCATAGATTTTGTATCACATATTTTTTAATTGATCTAAAACTTCATCTATATCTTCATAATATTCCCAATCTATATAGTTTTGTGCTCAAAGAGCTGTTTTTGCTATATCAGATCTTGGAGGAGTTGGAGTGTGTCAGGTTAGAATTACTTTATCAAATCAAGCTCAGTCAGCATTTCTAAATATTGCTCAAACATTTTGCATTGAACGAATTGACTCAAGTAGGATTATTTTCATAAATTTTTTAATTATTTTTAACTTAAATAAATAATATATTAAATTTAAAAAATACAAATTTTAATTAAACAATATTTAAAACAAATATAATTAAATAGTCAAGCAAAAAAGTTGTATTTTTTTTTAAATATATGATATGATTATATTACTTAGAATTTTTTATGCACTTTAATTAAAAATTAACTTGTAGTTGTAAAAAATCTTACTTTTGCTTTTATAAGAGTTAAAGCCAAAAACTTAAAAAAGCATAACCAAATAATTAGATGAATAATAAAGTTTTACTTGAAATATTGATTGATAAACAAAATGAAAAAGGTGCTAGTATTTTTGAAGAAATCTTGATAGTTTTACATAAAATCATAGAAGAAACTAAAACAAGTTTTAATAAAATCAAGTATTCAAGGCCAAATTTTTCATTTGAAATAGCAAAAATCTGAAATAAAATCAGATTTTTTATAGTATCTGAAAAAAAATACACAAATTTTTTAAAAAACCAAATTTATGCTTATTTTCCAAATGTGTTATTTGTTGAAGTAGAGGATTATTTAAAAAATATTCCAAATGATAAAATACTTACTTGAAAAATATCTCTTGAAAAAAATATTTTATATCCTATAAAAACTTTTTCTCAAACAGATAAAATAGACCCATACTCATCGCTTACTTCAAATTTACTAAAAACTTGAAATAACTCTCTTAATTCTATAGTTATAAATTTTTCTCCTATTCCTGATTTATTATGGAAAGAAAAGGCAATTGCTGCTCTTGAATTTGAAAAAAATCCACTTCCAGATTTTTTAAAAAAGATATTTATTTACACTAAAAAATTAAAATTTTTAATTTTACCATTATTTATTATTTTAAAATTTTTTAAATTCTTTTTTCCAAAAACTGACAACCAAGAACAAGAAAGTAAACCATCTTTTGTAGATAGTTTAAATGAAGAAATAAAAAATAAATTAACTCTTGCTTGATATGAAGTTGGAATAAATGTGTTTTGTGCTTCAAATGATGAAGTTTTAAATAATTTAAATATTAAAGAAATATCTCAAACTTTTGGAGTTTATTCAAATTTTTGATTTAATAGCTTTAAATTAGACAATATTTCAAAAAATATAGATGATATTTTAAAAATAAAACAAAGAGAAATTGATAAAAATATTATATTATCAACTAAAGAATTATCTCAAATAGTTCATTTACCAACAACTTATGTTCAAACTCCTTGAGTTTCATGGATCTTGTCAAGGGCATTTGAACCACCTTTAAATTTACAAGTTTTCGATGATGAAACATCAAGTGATTTGACCCCTATTTGAAAGACAAATTTCAGACAAGAAAATATAAATTTTTGAATTTGACCAAGTGATAGAAGAAGGCATATGTATATTATTTGAAAAACTTGAATGTGAAAATCTACATTGCTTGAAAATATGATTTTAGATGATATAAAAAAGTGAAGATGAGTAGCTGTAATTGACCCACATTGAGATTTAGCTGAAGCAATTATTTGAAATATACCAAAATCTCGTACTAATCAAACAATTATTTTTGACCCATCAGATAAAGACTGGCCAATTGCCTTTAATATGCTTGATTCTGTTTCTCCTGAACACAGACCTTTAATAGCATCATGACTCGTAGGAATATTTAAAAAAATATTTTGAGATAGTTGGTGACCAAGACTTGAACATACTTTAAGAAATACCATACTTGCTTTACTTGAATATTGAAATGCTACATTTATTTCAATACCTTTGATGCTTACATCAGAAAGTTATAGAAATAAAGTTGTATCTAAGATAAAAGATCCAGTTGTAAAATGATTTTGGAAAAATGAGTTTGCTCGTATGGCCCCAAATCAAAAAGTAGAAACTGCTTGACCTATATTAAATAAAGTAGGGCAATTTTTATCAAGTTCAATTTTGAGAAATATACTAGGACAACCAAAAAACTCATTTAATTTAAGATGGGCAATGGATAATAAAAAAATAGTTATAATAAATCTATCAAAATGAAAAATATGAGAAGATGCATCAGCACTTTTGTGATCAATGATGGTAACAAAATTTCAAATGGATGCTATGAGTAGAGCAGATATTGCAGAAAAAGATAGAGAAGATTTTTATTTATATGTAGATGAATTTCAAAATTTTGCAACAGATAGTTTTGCAACTATTTTAAGTGAAGCAAGAAAATATAAATTAAATCTAGTTATGGCAAATCAATATATAGACCAAATGACAGAAACTGTTAAATGAGCTGTTTTTTGAAATGTTTGAAGTATAGTATCATTTCAAGTTTGATATCATGATGCTATGATTATGAAAGAAGTTTTTTGACAAGATATAGAAAATGATGATTTAACAAATTTAAAAAAATATTCAATTTATATAAAACAATTAATTGATTGAATGCCATCAAAAGTATTTTCTTGAGATACTTTGCCTCCATATCCAATTTCAAGTGAAGTGTTTGAAACAAGATATAAAAAAATACTACAAGTTTCAAGAGAAAAATATTCATCTTCAAAAGAAATTGTAGAACAAAAAATATATAAATCAATTAAAGATATTGAAGAACAAGAAGAAAAACTAAAAATTTTAAAAGAAAATTCTAAAAAGAAGTAGGGTTTAAATAAAAATCTATTTAATTTATTTTCTTTAAAAATATAAATATATCTTTTATGTAATAAATTATTTTTTGATTTTTAAAAAATAAATATTACTATTAAATTAAGTTATTAATTGATAAAACTACTCTAATGATATATATAATTTTAATAATTATAATTTTAATAATTATATTTAATTTATTTTTAATAAATTTAAATAACAAAGTTTTAAAATTAGAAAAAATAATTATTTTACTTTTTGAAAAAAGAACTAATTTAGTTCCTTCTCTTTATGAAATAACAAAAAAATATTTAAATAAACATGAAGAAGTTTTTGAAGAAATTTTAAAACTAAGAAAAAAAGAATTTATTAATTATAATGAAGATTTTTTAATTAAAATATCTAATGAAATATTAATACACCATGAATTAAATTTTATTTTTAAAGTATCATTAACCCACTTAAAAATACAAAAAAATGAAAGATTTTTATTAATTAAAGATTTATTTTTAGATAATAGTTTTGAAATTTGAGAAAAAATAAAATTGTATAAAGAAGCTATAAAATTTTTAAATAAATTAATTTTTTTTAAAAATTTTACTATTATTTGATATTTTTTAAATGTAGAATATAAAAAAGAAATATAAAAAACTTTATCAATTTGATAAAGTTTTTTATATTTCTTTTTTATAAATTTTTATTATTCAGCTTTAGCTTTTGGGTCTTCTGGTAAGTTAGAAACTGGAGCTTCATTTGAAATAACTTCTTCTTTAGCTTTTACAGCAACTGCAATTACTTCTTCTTTATGAGTTAATAATTCATATTTTGAAGAAATATTTAAGTCAGATACTTTTATATTATCTCATGATTTTTCAAGTTTTGATAAATCAACTTCAAAGTTATCAACTAAATCAGTAGCTAAACATCTAACTTCTATTTGTTTTAAAACTTCTTCAATAATAGCTCATTCATCTGATTTTGCTTTTGCATTTCAAACAAATACTAATGGAATTAATGATGTGATTTTTTCTCAAGCAGCAATAGCTAGAAAGTCAACATGGATTATATCTCAAGTTACAGGGTGTTTTTGAACTTCATGAAATAAAACATCCATTTTTTTTCATTCTACATCTAAACTAACAACATGATTTACTCAAGCAACTCTAAATGCTTTTAGAGTGTCTGATGCTCATAGTTTTAAACTAATTGCTTGTTGTTTTTTACCATACACAACTGCTGGAATGTTTTTTGAAGATCTTAAAGCTTTTAAATCTTCATTTTTTTCTCTTTTTAAGCTTTGTAATACTATTTTTTTATCCATATACAAGTTAAATGATTTAAAATATAAAAATGTCAATTTATTTAAAAATAAAATGCCAAAAGATTTTATATAAAAAAGAAAAAATATCAAATTATTTTTTCTTTTTTATATTTTTTAATTAAGGTATTTAAAACTATTTATCTAATTTTTTTAAAACAGATTTTAGTAAAATAGATTGTTTTACATATTTATTTTTCAAAGTTTGATATTTCTTTTCAGCAACTTCTAAATTATATTTAGAAATAATAAACTCATTAATTATATTTATATATCTTTTTTTATCAATATAATTTAATTTTGATTTAGCTATTTCTATAGATAATTTCCATGTCATACTAGAATCTTTGTATCATTTTATATAAACAATATCAAGTCATAAATATTGACTATGTTTAATTCTAGCTTCTGTCATTAATTTTTTTCTAAGAAGTTCTCAAATAGTTTTTTTAGTTTTAGATATACTATCAGCATCAGTTATGATTTGTTTTACATCTTCAATTTCTGAAGTAATAGATGAACTAGGTTTAATTCAACAACTTTTATCATAATAATTTGGAGAATAATCTCAAGTTGGACAATAATCAATTGTCACTCAACCTCATCATCCACCTCCTCAAGATGAACTTGTTTGTTGTATAGTTTGTTCAGAAACAAGTGCAAAATCTGTAAAATGAAGAGTTTTTATAATTATATCGCTTCAAGAAGTATAAGCACAAACTGGTGTAGTAGTATAATTTGGAGTACAATCCCCTACTTCAATATTTTTTATAGTCCATGTTGAAGTTCATGTTTTTCTATAAGCAAATTTTGAATATCAAGTATTATATCAAACAAATTTAATTTTTGCTGGTTTATCTAAAATAATTGTTGGAGTTCCTCAAATAGTTATTGCAGGAGAAAATATTTGTTTTATATTTCAAACTATTTGCTCTCCTCAAGATATTAATTTCTTTTCAAATACTATTGTTCAGGTTGTTGTATAAAAATTAATTGGATTATCTAATTCAATTTGTGGTAAAGTTGCTCCTCAAGTTAATACATTTGATATTAAGCCTCAAGTAAAATAATAATATAATTGATTATTTGGTAGAGTTTCTCAAATTAACTCAAATCAACTTCAAACTGTTATAGATCAAGATAATACAACTCAAGAATTAGAAGCAGGTAAATTTGTAATATCTAATTTCGTAGTAGCATTTGGATCAAGTATAACCGGTATAGTATCAATAGATGTAACAGTTGTTTGATAATTATTTCCTAAATTATCTGTTGTATCAATAAAATAATAATAAGTTTTTGTAGAATCAAATCCAGATATAATTCAAGAATGAGTTAATCAAGAAGTAGATCAACTTGCAACTAATGTTGCTAGTACATTACTACCTGACCCGATGTAAATTACTCAATTACTTGTTTCATTTGTATCAAATGAGTAAGTAAATGTCATAATTCCAGAATTAACTGCTTGTGATGTAGTTATATTTGAAATAACTGGAGCTACATTATCATGAAGTATATTTAATACTCAAGTTGAAATATTTCAAGCAACATCTGTTACAGATAAATTAATAGTATTTAAAGTATTTAAAGCAAGTGGGAAAGTTAAAGTAAAGTTTCAAGTAGAACTTGCTGTAGAGTTTATTATATTAACTCAGTTATTAGCAGAAATAACTGCTAAATTTTCAGTATCTCAAGTTAAAATAGCATTAGCTTGGGTTGTAGTTGTAGGATAAGCAAAGTTAGTAATAACAGGTTTTACATCATCATGATTTACAACAAATCCTCAAGTAGCTGTAGTTAATGTAGAATCAGTAGAAGAAACAACGATATTATTTGACGAGTTTTTATTTAAAGTTACAATTCATGTAAAACTTCCGTCATTTAATGCTGTTAAATTTACAACTCAACTTCATCAAGTAACAACTAAGTTTGCATTTGCTTTTGTAGTTCAACTAAATACAAACATATCAGTATTTACATCGTTAACTGCATTACTTAAAATATTTACAAAGTTAACAACTGGATCTTGAACTATTGCAAAACTTCAAGTTCAAATATTTCAAGCTATATCAGTAGAAGTTATAGATAAAGTATTTAATACTCAAGGGTTTAAATTAACCACTATATTAAAGTTTCATAGCCCATCAGATACTCAAACAAAACTTCCTGACCCTCAAGTTATATTTAATACACTATTACTTTCAGTTGTTCAAACTAAATTTATTGCTAAATTATTTGTTGGAGCATTTGAAGTAGTTATATTAATTGTTGGAGCAATATTATCATGTGTAACAAGTATATTTCAAGTTAATACATTTCAAACAATATCTGTTGAAGTAACTAAAATATCATTTAAAGTATTTTGAGTTAATGTGTAATTACTTAAGAAATCTCAATTTCATAATACAGTTGCATTATTTCATCATATATCTACTGTTGCACCAATTTTTGTAGATCAAGTAATTGAAATATTTGCAAGATTTGTAGTTTGGTTTGGTGTAGAAATAATTAAACTATTTGGAGTACTATCCTCAGTTATAACAATTCAAGTATTAGATGAATTTCAAGCTAAATCTGTAACAGTTAAATTAATATTATTTACAGTTTGTTGCCCTACTGCTTGGTCAAGCAATACATTTATATTAAATAATCACAAATTGTCAGATGATCAAGTGTATGTATTTCATGCATTTGTTATAGTAATATTTGAATTACTTTCAGTAGTTCCTGAAATATTTATACTTCAAATATTAACTATTGATGGCAATGGATTTAATACAATATTTGGAGCTATACTATCTTGCACAATTACTATTCAAGTTTGAGTTGTATAATTTCAAGCTAAATCTGTCAATACTATTGAGAAGTTATTTGCAGAATTTAAAGCAAGTGGTAAGTTTAATGATATATTTCAGCTTCAATCAGTCATTCAACTTGCTACTAGTGATATTCAAGAAAAAGCTTCTACAAGTAATCCTAATTCACTTCAAAGATTTACATTTCAAGTTAATGAATTAGTAGATGCAGGGTATGAAATACTATTAATTACTGGTGATAAATTGTCATGATTTATAGTTACTTGAGCAAATGATATATTTCAAACTAAATCAGTAGCTATAACATCTATTAAATTAGAAGTATTTTGATTTAAAATAACTATTCAAGAAAAAGCTCAAGATCAATCAGAAATAGTGTTTACAATTCAATTTCAAACTATTTGTACTTGTGTATTTGATTCTGTAGTTCATTCTATTAACACAGTATTATTATTAATAGTTATTCAAGATTGTGTTAAAATAGTTAATACTGGAGCAGTATTATCAACTATCACAAATCCAGAAACTATTTGAGAAATATTTCAAAAGTCATCTATTGAAACTATGTTATACAATCAATCAGAAATTCAAGATGGTGGAGTAATATTATATGAAGCTCAAGCTAAAGCTCAAGTCATGACTATAAATCAACTTCAAGCATTAACTAAATTAAGTAAATCTCAAGTAGAAGTTACAACTGATCATGATAATACAGCATATATATCTCAACTTTCACTAATAGTTAAACTTCAAGTTGATACATCTCATGCTTTTAAAGTTTCGTTAACAACTGTATCAACAGAAATAATTGGTGGATTTAAGTCTAATACTTGTGAATCATAGCTAAATGCAACTCAAGGAACTACTGAAGTAAGTTCAATATATGTCACTCAAGTTGAAACTATTACTCAAGTATTAGAAATTGAAGAGTAAATTCCATTAACTACATCAGTTAAAGTATCTCAAGAAGCAGTTAAATAATCATAATTTATTCAGTTAATTACTGTTCTAAATACTATTTCTTCTCTTAAAAGTCATCCTGGAGTAAATTTAGTAATTTGAGCTACCGCTGGAACATTTGTAATTGTTTCAATAGGTAGCATATTATTTACTAATGAAACACTACTAACTGTAAATGGTACTCAAGCAGTCGAACTTATTAAGTGAATTTTTGAACTTCAATAAGTTGCTACTACTTCTGGAGTAGAGGTATTTATATTGTTTAATAAATTATTAATTGTAGTTATTTCATCTCAAGTAAAACTTTCAGTTATTCAAGTGCCATTAACTGTAAATGAAATTGTATCTCATAAAACTAAAGTTGGAATAGTTATTTCTGTTTCTTGTTTCACAGCTACTACATTTGGTTGAATTTCGCTAGATATAGATGAATTTTCTAAAGAAAAACTATTAACAGTAAATGGAATTCAAGCAATATTTGCAGTAAATATTATATCATTTCAAACATTTGATAAAGTTACTCAAGTTTGAGAAGAATTAACTTGTGATATAAAATCATTTACAGTAGTTATGTGAATTCCTGAAAATACTTGATTATAAGTATTTCAATTTAAAACTAAAGTTATAGTATCTCAAGTGATAAAATTTCTTTGTAAAGTTAAAGAGTCTATTTGAGTTTGAGCAAAAATATTTTGAATTTTATTAATACTTGAATAAGTTGTAGAAATAGTTAAAGTTGCTCCACTAAAGGCATTTCCAGGAACTGAAGCAATAATAATGAAAGTTGAATCTCAGTCAAAAGTTGAACTAACTTCAGCTAAATTATCAATTTGAGTATTTAAATCTTGTAAAGTTGTTGTTTTATCAGTGTTAAATATTCAAGTTAAAGTATGTCAAGCTATATCTAAATTATAAGCATCTCAAGATTTTAATTCCCTATTTACAACTAATTTATCTATTTGAGCTCCACTATTTACATTTGCAACTTCTATACTAGAGTTTATAACTGAACCTGTAGCTAAAAATGATGCAGTAAATGGAGTTCAAGCAGTTTTTGATGTAATAGTAAATGTCTTTGAAGTTATATCAACAGAAGAGTTAACTCATACTAAATCATTAATTTTTGTATTTAACAAAGAAAGAGTTGTTGTTTCATCAGTTGTAAAACTTTGAGATATTTGAGTTCAATTTACATTAACTACTAAATCATCTCAAGATGAAACACTAAAAGGTATAGTCAAATCATCTACTTGTGCTTGAGATGAAATATTTAAATCTATAGGGGTAACAGATGAATTATTTGTTATTTTTAAACTATCAACACTAAATGAATTTCATGCATTTTTTGCCTCAAGTACAAGTCCTAAACTTCAAGATAATGAAGCATTTACTTGTGTTGATGATGTGATATTTATAGCTAAATCACTAAGTGATCAAGTTGCAGAAACTACAGTTGTATCAACACTTATTTCAATCAAATCATTAGGTAAAATTGTTGAAGGAAAATTAATTATTTTTTTCTCAGCTACAGCTACAACATTTGATATAACTAAAGTAGATGAAATAGTATTTTCAAAACTAGTTGAAGAGATATTAAATATTTTATTTAAATCTGATGTAATTGTAATTACATTATTTGATCCAGTTGCTGATAAATCAGGAAGTGCATCAATTTGAGAAACTAAGTTATCAAATGAAACTCAAGAACTAGATAGATAATTTTGAGTAACAGTTATTCAATTAATTACAGTTTTAAATGTATCTCATAAAGCAAAGTCTCTTGGTAAAGTCAATGTATCAATTTGATTTTGAGCAGTAACTCAAGCTTGATCAATCACAGATAAAGCGTCTACTCATCCTGAATATGAAAAATTAATATTTCCATTTATTCAATTACTTGCAGTTGCAATAACTTTATTTCAAGTTCAAGATAAAACTAGACTTCATTCAGTTATATCAGATATACCATAAACTGATTTCACTAATGCAGTTAGAGTCGCAATATCTAAAATATTTGCTGAGTCAATATTAGCTACATTATCACTACAATCAAAGTCATTTCAAGCTCAACCAGTAAAAGCGATATTACAATCTCATAAATTTACATAATCTCAAGTTGAAGTTAAAGAATTGAAATCAAAAAAAACAGATGCTTTTGTTTCTAAAACTCAACTTTGAGTATTTACACTATTAATATTTGCTCAAGTTGTAGTAATAGTTCAAACACTAAATCAATTTCAAGCTGTAGTTGCTTCAATAGAAATAGTTTTTCAAGATAAAGTTGAAACTACTGTTGATAAATTATCAATTTGAGTATTTAAATCTTGTAGAGTTGTTGCTTCATTTGAATTAAAACCTTGAGTTAAATTATTTCCATCAACATTTAAAGAGATAGTATCTCAAGAAATAATATTAGCAGAAAAATCTATAGTATTTGTTTGTTTAACAGGAACTTTATTTGCAACTAAAACAGTTGGAGTTAAAGAATTTTCTAAAATTAATGGTTGTAGAGTAAATGGAGTTCAAGAAACTACTGCAAAGAAAATTATATTATTTCCAGAAACTGAAGTATTTATTACTCAAGAATTTGCATTTTCTATTAAATCTGAGAAAGATTGAATAGTTTCATTTGATCAAGTTGCATAATTAACAAAGTATGGACTTCAATTTAAAATAGTTGAAACTTTATCTCAAGATACAAGTGATCTTGGAAAACTTAATTTACTAACTTGAGTTTGAGCAACTACATTTGAAGTAATATTTTGAGAATTAACACTTGTTGTTATATATAAATTTGGATTTGAAAAAGCAGTTCATGCATTTTTTGATTTAATTGAAATATTTCTTGTTAAAGGATTAAATGCACTTACATAAACATTTGATAAAGCACTTATTTGGTCGTTTAAAGCTATAATAGTATCTGTAGAAGTTCAAGAAAAACTTTGAGTTAAATGTGTAGCTCAAATATTAAAATGAATTGTATCTCATAAAGCAAGTACTCTTGGAACTATTATATCATTTCTTTGTGCAACAGATAAAACATTTGGAACAAGATTTATTCCTGTCATATAACCTCATGAAATATCTATACTTCAAGTTGCAAATGGAATTCAAGGAACTTCTGAAGTAATAGTTATTTTTCATCAAGTGAAAGTACTATTTACAAAAGATAATGTGTCAATTTGATTTGATAAATTTATTAAAGTAGTTGCATAATCAATTGTGAAAGGTTGAGTTATAGTAGATCAACTAATATTTACAACAACTGTTTCATCACTATATAAATTTCTTGGGAAATTAATTTCTTCAACTTGTGCTACTGGAGCTATGTTTACTTGAGTATTTACAGCACTCATAGCTGAAGAAGTAACAACAAAAGCTGACATTGAAAAATCAATTCAAGGTGTTTTTGAAGTTAAAGTAATTTTTGAAGTTGTCCCACTATAACTAGCACTAACTTGAGTACTTGAAGTTATTTGAGTTGCTAAACTATTCAAAGTTAAATCTTTAGTTCAAGAAAAACTTTCAATTAATGGAGTTCAATTTATAGAAAAATTTATTGTATCTCAAAAAAATAAATCTTGTGGTATTGAAACTTCAGCAACTTGTGCAACTGCTACTACATTTCAAACAGTTTCATTTGGACTTATATTTGATCTTGTAATAGTTAAATTACTTATATAAAAAGCAATTCATGGAATTTGTGAAGTTATTGTATACTTTTTTGATACACTATCAAAAGTTGAAATAACTTCTGGTCTTAAATCAATTTTTGTATTTAAAAGCTCTGCTGTAGTTAAACTATCTGTATCAAAACTTTGAGAGATAGTTGTACCACTAATAGTTATATTTAATACATCTCAAACAACTATATCTCTAGGTAAAGTTAGTTCATCAATTTGAGCAACAGGAGATACATTGTTTTGAGTAATAGAATTAGTATATGTAGGAAGAGTTCCTGCATATGTTACTCATAGAATTCATGGAGATAATATATTTACAAGTAAAGTAAAAATAACTGCTTGAGAAATAGTTTTTTTAACTTTAGTTTTTAGTAAATAATTACTAATAAAGTTTTTCATAAAAACAAAAATTATATGATAAAAATAAAAAACAGTTTTAAGAAATCCTACTAGACTTTTTTTCTGTTTTTGTTTTTGTTTTTATTTTTGTTTTTAATTTAACAAATTACTTATAATTAAAAATATATAATTGTCAAATTTATATTTTTAATTTATTGTTCTATTTTTTATAACATTAAAAAATAGCTTATTAATCAAATAAAATAATTATAAAATAAAAAATAAAGTATAATTATGGTTTATAATTATACTTTATTTTTTTCTTTTACAAAAATTAAAAATTCTTAATTTAAACTAGCTTTATAAGTATTTTTTAACAACATTGCAACTGTTAAAACTCAAACTCATCAAGGAACTGGAGTTATAGGATTTCAATTTTTTAAAATCTCTCAAAAACAAGCATCTCAATATATTTTTCAATCAATTACACTAAAACCTACATCAATAACTATAGTATTATCCCCTATTTTATCTGGGGTTAAAAAATTTGGCTTTCATAAAGCTAAAATAACTATGTCTGCATTTTTTGTAAAAAATTCTATATTTTTAGTTTTTGAATTACAAATTGTAACTGTAGATTGTTTGTTTATTAACATATTTGCAATTGGTTTTCAAACTATATTACTTCTTCAAATAATAACTACATTTTTTCAAATTAAATCAATATTGTAATATTTAAATATTTCTAAAATCCCACTTGGAGTGCAAGGAGTTAATCAACTTTCATCTCAAATAACTATCTTTCATTGATTTATTGTATGAAATCAATCTACATCTTTTTTTGGAGAAATAGAATTTATTATAGTATTTTCATCAATATGCTTTGGAAGTGGTAATTGAACGATATATCAAGAAATATTTTCATCATTATTTAAAATATTTATTTTATCAAGTAGAGTTTTTTCTAAAACATTTTCATCAAAAGAAAATAATTCAAAATCAATTCATACTTCTTTAGCATATTTTTGTTTTTGGTTTATATATCTAATAGATGATGGATTATTTCAAACAAGAATAACTCAAAGTTTTGGTTTTTTTTCTAATTTTGAGATATTTTCTTTTAAATCTAAATATATTTTTTTAGCAACTTCTTTTCAATCAAGTATCATTTTTTTTAATTAATAAATATTTTTTGATTATATTAATCTTTTAATATAATTTATCAAGAATTTTAATTTTATTAAAATAATTTATGAAAAATAAATTAATTGCACTACTTTTATTAATATCTTGATTTTTAGCTATTTACTTAGTATATTATTATTTTTTTGTATTAAATAAATGAGATTTATTAATAAATTCAAATATAAAAAACTATGATGTTAGCTTATATAACAAAAAACTAAAATTAAAATTTAATCACTCTTGTTTAAAAAATCCTTGTAAAATCACTGATATTGCTTCTTTTGATTATGAAATAAAAATATCAAAAACTTGATATAAATCAATATATCAAGATATAAAAATAGAAAAAAATAAAGAGTTAAAACTAAATTTTAATTTAGAAAAAGATCTAATTATATTGAAAGTAAATGAAATAAAAAAAGATGAAAAAAGTTCAAAAGTAGATGAATTAAGAGAAATAAATTTACTTAAAAAAAATTATGCTTTTTTTAATTTAGATGATTTATGATATTTTTATTTTGTTGATAATCCAGATGATACAATAAATTTATTTTGGAAAATAAATAAAAAAGATATTTTTATTTATTCTTTTAATAAAATTTTAAAAAAAGAAATTGATATTATTCCTATAAATATGTCTTTAAATGAGATATTAATAAGTATTTGAGATGAAAAATATATATTTAATTTAGATAATTTCGTTATAAATAAAGTATTTTTCCCTCAAAAAATAGTTTATGCTAAAAGTATGTTAAATAATTATTATTTTATAACAAAAAATTGAAGTTATGTATATGATTTATTAAAAAATAATTTAAGTTATTTTTATTTATTTAAAGACTTTTTAATATATGATAATGAAAATTATTTATGAATAATTTATGATGATGAAAAAGAAAAGAAAAAAAATTATAATCTTACAGATTTCTCTTGAAATCTAATAGTAAAATATAATTATAAAACAAAAAAAATAAAAGTATTAAAAGATACTTCTATAATTATAGAAAAACTAATTTTTGAAAATGATAAAATATATATTTATAATTCTTCTTGAGAGAAATATCTAATTTACAATATAGAATAAAAAAATTCCTTTTTAAAAAGGAATTTTTTTAAAAAGGAATATCTTCTATTGAAATTTCTTCTTCTTTTTTTGTAGTTGATTTTTTAACTGCTCAAAAAGAATTTTCTTCTTTATTAGTATTTGGAGTATAATCTCATGATTGTTTATTATCAAGCATAATCATATTTTCTCAAACTATTTCAGTTTTATATCTTTTACTTCAGTCTTGTGCTTCCCAAGATCTTGTTTGAAGTCTTCATTCTATATAAATTTTTTTTCATTTATGTAAATATTGTCAAGCAATTTCTGCTAATTTTCCCCATAAAACTATAGAGTGAAATTCGGCAAGTTCTTGTTTAACTCAAGCTCCATCTATCCAACTTCTGTTAGTAGCTAGAGAAAAACTACAAACATTTTGTCCATTTGGAGTTTGTTTTAATTCAATATCTTGAGTGATATTTCATATAAGTTGAACTTTATTTAAATCCATATTAAGTAAAGATAAAATATAAATATGTGGTAAACACAAATGGTATTATAAATAAATATATAAAAATACAAAAAGTTTTTTTGTAAATGTAACTATTTTTATCTAGACATAGGTACAAATATTTAAAATAATCTTGATTATTTAAAATATTTTATTAAAATACATATATAAAAGCGTTATTAGTAGCAAACAACTACAAGCTGAAGGAAGAAAAAGTTAAAAAAAACTCTATTAGACCCTTCCAAAGTTGAAATACTTTGTAAAAAAACTAAAATTAAGAATGATTTTTGGTGGCACCTTTTGAAAAAAATTAATTTCAAACCAAAAAGTATAAATATATTTTTCAATATTTTTATACTTTTTTTATTTTTTAAATATTAAAATATGCTTAGAACACATACTTGTAATGATTTAACTCTAAAAAATGATGGAGAAAAAGTAACTTTATCTTGATGGGTTTCAAATAGAAGAGATCACGGATGAATTATATTTATAGATTTAAGAGATAGATATGGATTAACTCAAGTAGTTTTTGATCCAGAATTTGGTAAAGAAGCTCACGAAATAGCAAATGAATTTAGATCAGAATTTGTTATACAAGTGTCTTGAGTAGTTAGATCAAGACCTGATGGACAAGCAAACCCAAATTTGCATTCTTGAGATATAGAGGTAATTATAACAGAAGCTAAAATACTTTCAAAATCAAAAACTCCTCCATTTGAACTAGATGATTTTAAAACTACTTCAAATGAAGAAATAAGATATAAACATAGATATATCGATTTAAGAAGAAAAAAAGTTTTAAACAATGTATTGTTTAGATCTAAATTTTTAAACTTTACAAGAAATTGGTTTTATAATAATCAATTTAATGAAGTTCAAACTCCTATTTTTACAGTATCATCACCAGAATGAGCAAGAGATTTTTTAATTCCTTCAAGATTACACCCAGGTAAATTTTATGCTTTACCTCAAGCTCCTCAACAATACAAACAACTTTTAATGGTTGGATGAGTTGATAAATATTTCCAAATAGCACCTTGTTTTAGAGATGAAGACCCAAGAGCTGATAGACATGCTTGTGAATTTTATCAAATTGATTGTGAAATGAGTTTTGTTGAAAGAGATGATATTTTTAAAGTGGTTGAAAATTATATATTTGATTCAGTAAAAAGTCTTTCAAATAAAGAAATAATGGATCAAAAATTTTACTCAATGTCTTATGACGAAGCTTTAAATAATTATTGATCAGATAAACCAGATTTAAGATTTGGAATGAAATTTATTGATTTAACAGATATTTTTGCAAATTCTAATTTTTCAGTATTTAAATCAGTTTATGATAATTCTTGAGTTATAAAAGCAATAAAACTTGAAGGACAAGTGATGTCAAGAAAAGATATTGATGAATTAACTGAAGTTGCTAAAAATGAATGAGCAAAATGACTTGCTTATATTATTTATGATGATAACGAAGAAGGAGGTAAAAAATCACCTATTTTAAAATTTATGAGTGATGATGAAATTAAAGAAATTGAAAAATTATTAACTCCTAAATCAGGTGATATAGTGTTTTTCTCAGCAGATGAGTTTACAAAAGCAGTTGGTATCTTAAATAAAGTAAGACTTGCTTTAAGAGATAAATTTAATTTAGCAGATAAAAATAAACTTGCTTTATGTTGGATAATTGACTTCCCAATGTTTGAACAAGACCCAATTTCATGAAAAATAGACTTTGCGCATAATCCATTTTCTATGCCTATTTGATGAATAGATGCATTTAACAGTGACAATCTTTTAGCTATGAAAGCAAATCAATACGATTTAGCTTGTAATTGATATGAAATATTATCTTGATCTCTTCGTAATTATGATACAGAAATTTTAATTAAAGCATTTGAAACAGTTTGAAGATCAAAATCAGAAGTTATTGACAAATTTTGAGCAATGTATGAAGCTTTCCAATACTGAGTTCCACCACATTGAGGTTTTGCTATTTGAATGGATAGATTTATGATGATTTTGACAGATGAACCAAATATAAGAGAAGTTTATGCATTTCCAAAAGCTTGAAAAGCTCAAGATCTTATGATGAATGCTCCAAGTTTAATAGATGACGAACAATTAAGAGAATTACATATAAATGTAATTAAAAAAGATTAATAAACTACTCCAAATTAGCAAATAATTAACTATATTTTCTTATTGATTTATTGATATTTTTAATTATAGTTTTATTTAAAATATTTTACTTAGAGAAATTTTATGAAAAACCAAATACGAAATTTAAAAACATCTTTTTTAGAAAAATTAAATAACATAACTTCTTTAGAAAAATTAAAGGTATTAAATGATGATTTTTTGTGAAAAAAATGATTATTAAATGATATTTTAAAGTGATTAAAGGATTTATCTATTGAAGATAAAAAAGATGTTTGAGTTTTAGCAAATGAATTAAAAGAAATTATAAAAAAAGAAAGTTTAGAAAAAGAAATTGAAATTGAAAATATTAATTACAAAAAAATTGAACAAGAAGAAATTATTGATGTAAGTTTAGAGTTTAACTCAAAAGAAAAATGATATTTACATCCTATATCACTTACTTCAAAAATCTTAGAAGATATTTTTATATCACTATGATTTAAAATAGAAGATTGACCTCAAGTAGAAACAGAAAATTTTAATTTTGATAAATTAAATATTCCAGCAAATCATCCAGCAAGAGATGTTTGGGATACTTTTTGGATTAGTGATGAGATAAATAAAACTAAAAATCCTTGAGATAAATATTTACTTAGAACTCACACTTCGCCAGTTCAAATTAGAACTATGTTAAAAGGAGAATTACCTATAAAAATAATAGTTCCAGGGAGAGTTTTTAGATATGAACAAGAAGATGCAAGACATACATCGAATTTTTATCAACTTGAATGACTTGTTGTTTGAAAATGAGTTACTTTTTGAGATTTAAAATGGACTTTAGATACTGCTATGAAGAAACTTCTTTGAGATAATACAAACTTAAGATTTAGACCAAGTATATTTCCATTTACTGAACCAAGTGCTGAAATAGATATAAGTTGTCAATTATGTAATTGAAAATGAGTTTGATGTAGAATGTGTTCTGAAACAGGTTGGGTTGAATTACTTTGAGCCTGAATGGTTCATCCAAAAGTTTTAGAGGCTTGTAATATAGATCCAAATGAATATAGCTGATTTGCTTTTGGTATGTGAATTGATAGAATTGCTGCTCAAAGATACTCTGTATCAAGTTCAAGAATGTTTTATCAAAATAAATTAAAATTAAATAATCAATTTTAAAAAATATAAAATAATTAATTATTACTGAAAATATGCTATTTCTTAATTTTAAGTTTAGTTTGAATTAGAAAATTTTGGGAGAATTATAAAATAAAAAATAAAATAGTTGAAAAAAAAAAATTTTTTATTATAAATTAACTATTAATATAGTTTAAATTATAATAAATAAAAAATGTTTGAGTTTGATTTAAAAAACTATAATACAAATTTATGAGAAAATTTAGTAATATCAAAAAATATTGAAATAGATGATAATTTAAATTGTTTTATTTTAATAGAGAGTAAAGATAATAAAATTATTACTCCTATTTTAAATAAAATAGTTGATTATTTAATTGACAATATATCAATAAAATCAGTTTATGATACTTTTTGAGTTAGTTTAGAAAGTATAAATCATTTTATTAAAACTTTAAAAAATAAAGATAATAAACTTGAACCTTTAAATATAATAATTGCTGTTTTAGAAAAAAATAATCTTCATTTTTCTAAAATTTGAAAAACTCAAGCTTATTTGATAAATTCAAAAAAAGAATTAATTGAAATTAGTGATAAAAATGATAAATTAACTATATTTGATTACATATCTAGTTGAAAAATAGGATATTGAGAAAGTATTATTTTAACAAGTAGTAACTTAAGTGATTATTTAACAAATACTGATTGGACTGAAATAGCTTGATTAAATGAAGTTTGAAAAATGACTCAAAATATTGTAGATATATTAGAGGATGAAAAAGTTGAAGCAGATATTGCAATAGTATGAATTAGATCAAACTATAAACTAGATGATGCTTGAGTCATTAATCAAGAAGTAGTAAGTAAACTTAAAAATAATTTATATAAATTTTTAGATAATAATTTTTCAAAAAAAGGTATTGCTTTATTTTTAATTTTAAGAGAAAAAGTTGAAAAACAATCAAAGATTTTAAAAAATATCTTATTTTTTTCTTGAATAATTGTCTCAACAATATTACTTTTTTCTATAATATCTTCAATTTTATGAAAAAGTATTGAAACATCAAAAACTTCTGAATTCAAAAATAACTTAATAGAAGCAAGAGAATATATAAGAATTGCAAATCAAAATTTATCAAATAAAGAAGCTTTTGAATTAAATATAAATAAAGCTGAAGATTTACTTGCAAAAGTTAAAGAAAATAATTTATTTTTAAATGATATAGAAGCTGTTTATGATGATATTTCAGTTATAAAAAAACAATTTAATTGAATAGAAGTATTTGACCCAAATATGTCAAATTTGATATTTAAATGAAAATTTGATGATTGAATAAAGTTAGTAGAAAGTACAAAAAAATTGTATGTAATTTGAAAAACATCAATTTATTGACCGATTATTTCATGACAAGATATTAAAAATAATCTTTTTAAAGAAATTGATTTAGATGATGAATTTTTAGATTGAGTTTCTGTATGAGAAGATATTATTTTAACAACAAAGAAAAAAAGAGTTATTAAATTTTCAAAAGATCAAAAATTTAGTTATATAAGTGTTATTTGACAAAATACTTGGGAATGAAGTCCTTTAGTTGAAACATATAATAATAATATTTATATGATAAATTCATCAAAAAATCAATTATATAAACACTCACAAACATCAGGTTCATATACGTCTTGAGTACCTTATTTAACTGATGAAGATAGTAAAAATTTAAAAGAAATAGTATCCATTTGAATAGATTGATGAATATATATTTTAAATAATGAATGAAAAATGTTTAAACTATATTCTTCACCAAAATATAGACTTGAATGATTATTGTTAAATTCTTTACCTCAAAACTATAATATTTGAAATCAAAAAGTTTCTATGTATGTTAGAAATAATTTGAATTATGTTTATTTATTAATTTGAAGTAAAATATTTGTTTTTGAACCAAATACTAAAATATCATCAGATACAAAAAGTTTAACTTATAGATGACAAATAGAAGGAAAATCAGAAAATATATTGTGATTTTTTGTACCAAGAGACTGAGAAATAAATATACTTACAAAAACTTGAATATATAAATTGAATTTTGAAGTAAAAGATGCTAAAATCTTACTTAGATAATTTAATATAATTCCTATTTAGGAATTATATTAAATTTTGGGGCATTAGCATAATGGTAATGCATGCAGATTTCGATCCTGTAGACTAGGGGTTCAAATCCCCTATGCTCCACCATTT
>CAZGOC010000003.1:0-104830 GCA_964527685.1 uncultured Candidatus Peribacteria bacterium
ATCGACGGGGAGGTTTGGCACCTCGATGTCGGCTCGTCGCATCCTGGGGCTGGAGAAGGTCCCAAGGGTATGGCTGTTCGCCATTTAAAGAGGTACGCGAGCTGGGTTCAAAACGTCGTGAGACAGTTTGGCCCCTATCTGCTATAGGCGCTTAGGAATTTGAGAAGATTTGCTCCTAGTACGAGAGGACCGGAGTGAACGAACCTCTGGTGGATCGGTTGTCAGGCCTACTGGCACTGCCGAGTAGCTAAGTTCGGAAGGAATAACCACTGAAAGCATCTAAGTGGGAAGTCTACTTCAAGATTAGATTCCTCTAGCTATAAGCTAATAAGTCCCCTTGGAGACTACGAGGTTGATAGGTTTCAGGTGTAAGTCTAGAGATAGATTGAGCCGAGAAATACTAATAGGACGAATGCTTTTATGACTTTTGAAACAAAAATTATTTTTTGTTAACTAACTTTAATTGTTCAGATTATTACAAATATATGATGTCTTAATGTTAAAATCTTGGTAGTTATGACGGCTCAGGGTACACCTGTTCCCATTCCGAACACAGAAGTTAAGCTAGCTAGTGCTGATGGTATTGCATCTCCTAGATGTGAGAGAGTAGGTAGCTGCCAAGATTTTGATATTAAGATTAATTAGAAGAAGCTAAGGGCTTAAAGTTAAAAAAAAATGATATAATCTTTTGGCTTTAATCTTTTAGCTTTTCTCTTTTTAAGCCCAAGTAGCTCAGTGGAAGAGCAGTGGCCTTCTAAGCCAAAGGTCGTAGGTTCGATCCCTGCCTTGGGTACCATGTTTTGATATTATTTATGGGTGATTAGCTCAGTTGGCGAGAGCATCTGCCTTACAAGCAGGGGGTCATAGGTTCGAATCCTATATCACCCACCATTTAAAAAAAATAAGTTTGGTAATTTTACCAGACTTTTTATTTGTTTTAATTATTTTAAATTTACAAATTTTATTTAATTAATATACTAAACTATATTAATTTACATCAATTTATATTTTATTTTTTATAGATGATACATTTTTTGTGGAAAATTTCATTTTGGACACATATAATTAGAATTTCTTTAATTGTTGCTATGTGATGGTCTATTTTTGAATGAAATTGAGACGATTTTATTTGTTTATAAAAAACTTATTGAAATATTTGAAAGATCAAATAATTACTTTGAACATGCAAAAAAAAGATTATTTAAAAAATAGTTATGGATTTAAATACTAAAAAAAAATTAGATAATTTTTTAAATAATAAAAATTTAAAAAATAAAATAATAGTTGTTTATTGACCTACAGCTTCTGGAAAAACAAGTCTTTGAATTGATATTGCAAAATATATAAATTCAGAAATTATTTCAACAGATAGTAGGCAAATATTTAAATATTTAAATATTTGAACTTGAAAAGCAACAAAAGAAGAAATGAATTGAATAACTCACCATATGATAGATATTATAACCCCAAATATTTCTTATAGTGTTTGAGAGTTTGTAAAAGAGAGTTTAAAAATTATAGATAATTTATTTTTACAAAATAAAGTTCCTATACTTGTTTGATGAACGGGGCTTTATATAGATAGTTTAATATATGATTTTGATATTCCAAAAATTCCTTGAGATATAATATTAAGAAAAAAATTAGAAAAAGAAGCCTCTAAATTTTGAAAAGATTTTGTTTATGAAAAATTAATTGAAATTGACCCAGAATATGCTAAAACTATTCATCCAAATAATTTAAATTATGTAATTAGATGAATTGAAGTCAAGATGTTATCTTGAAAATCAAAGCTTGATTTTGTTAAAGAAAAAAAATTAAAATATGATACTTTATTTTTAACTCCATATAATTGAGATAGAGAAAAGTTATATGAAAAAATAAATAAAAGAATATCTTTAATGTTTGATTTTTGATTAGTTGAAGAAGTAGTAGATCTTTTAAATAATTGATTTTTAAAAACTGATTTTTGATTAAACACTATTTGATATAAAGAAGTTATAGAGTTTTTAGACTGAAAAATTACAAAACAAGAGTGTATAGATAAAGTTTCTCAAGCAAATAGAAATTATGCCAAAAGACAATTAACTTGGTTTAGAAAATATCCTAACTAAAAGTCAAAGTTTTATAAGGTTCTTTTTTCCCATTGGGAAAAAGAAGTAGCCTTTTTATTTGATTAAATACAGGAGAATAAGTATAAATGATTTGTAAAAAATTATTACTAAAATTCTCCTACAATGAATAATATACAAATAATATAAAAAATATTAAATTTAAATTTAGTGTAATTTTAAAAAATAAATTTGCAAATAAAAGTTTTTTAATTATGATATGTGCGATTTTGGCACTTATAGTTATAAAACTTCTTGTGTTAAAAAATATTTTTTAATAAAAAAATTATGTGAAATTTTGAATTAGTAAACAAAGTTCAAGCTCAATTTAAAAAAGAAAATGTTAATGAATTTAGAACTTGAATGGAAGTAGAAGTATATCAACTTATAAATGAATGAGGTAAATCAAGAGCTCAAAGATTTAAAGGTATAATTATTAAAACTGCTTGAAAAACTGCTTTAGAAAAAACTATAACAGTTAGAAGAAAAGTTTGAGCTTTTGGAGTTGAAAGAATATTTGCAGTTCACTCTCCTACTATTGAAAAAATAGAAATATTAAGACAATTTAAAGTTAGAAGATCTAATTTAGCTTATATTAGAGAATTAACTTGAAAAGCTGCTAAATTAAAAGAAGTAAAATAATTTACTTTAAAGCTTTATTTAAGAAAGTTTAATTTTTTAAAAAATTAAACTTTCTGTTATTTAAAAATAAAAATATCACTCTTTTGTAAAAATAGAAACATTACTAAAAAGTGATGTTTCTATTTTTAAATTTTCTATCTGATTAAAATTACAAAAAAACAAAAAATTTTGCTTTTTATAAAAAAATGTATAAAATATTTTTTGTGTAAATTTTATTATGATTAAAAATCTTTATTTATAATTATTTTTAAAATAAAAATTGTTATTTTTAATATTTAAAAGATAAATAGAGTTTGCAAATTTATTTATTTTATTTTATTTTCCATGGGAAAAAAATTATTTATTTGAAATATTAATTTCAAAGCTACAAAAGAAAATTTAGAAGAAGTATTTGCTCAATACGGAGAACTAGACGAAGTTATTTTAGTTAAAGATGAGCAAGGAAGATCTAAAGGATTTGGATTTGTTTCATATACATCAGAAGAAAATGCTCAAGAAGCATTAAAGGCTTTAAATTGATTTGAAATAGATGGAAGAGCTTTATTTGTTAATGAAGCAAGACCACAAGAAAAAAGAGAAAGAAATTTCAGATAATTTTAAAAAACTTGTAAAAATATAAAAAAATGATATAAATAACACATATTTATATCATTTTTTTATATTTTATGGAATTAAATATTGTTCAGGAAATAACTCTAGATTTTTTTAAAAAATTATTAATAGATATTGAAGATTTAGAAGTATTGCAAGAAAGTGAAAATATCTTTTATATAAAGCTAAAAACTACTGACTCAGGTCTTTTAATTTGATATATGTGAAAAACATTAGAAGATATTAGAGCAATACTTAAAAATATTATTTTATCAAAATTAGGGGAAACAAGCTTAATCATACACTTAGAAGTTAATGATTATTTATTAAAAAAAGATGATAAACTATTTTCTTTTATTTCTAAAAAAATAGAATTAGTTAAATCTTGAAAAGATATAATTTTACCATACTACAACCCATACGAAAGAAAAAAAATACACAATTATATATCTAGTTTAAATGATAATGAGATATTTACTAAAAGTGTTTGAGAGGGGAGTGAAAGAAGAATGCATATTTATAAAAAAAATAAAAATATTACTATAGATATGGATTGAGTTTGAATATAATTAAAAAAAATAAATGAAAGAAAGAATATATAAAGTTATTTTCTTGTTTTTAATTATTTTATTATTATTTTGATTTTATCAAATAAACAACAATAATTATTTAAAAATACAAGAAATAAAACAAACAATTGTAAATCATCCAGAATTTTTACCTAAAAAAGATATTGCAAAATATACTTCTTTTTGATTTGCAAATTTAAGAGCAGATATATATTGGCTTGAAGCAATTCAATATATTTGATGAAATGCTGTAAATAGTGAATATAAAAAATATTTATACTCAATGATTGATTTAATAACAGAATTAAATCCTTATTTTGAAAAACCATATCTTATATGACAATTATTACTTCCAACATATAATGAAAGATATGAAAAACTATCAAAAGAAGAACAAAAAAATAACATAATTCAATGAGAAAAAATATGATTAAAATGAATTTCAAATTTTTGTGATGAAAAAAAAATAAATTTAATAAAAAAAGAAGATGATTTACAAAAAATTTGGAATGATCCAATTTATAAAAATCCTTGTAAAACAGCATCTTTACCATTTTGACAATGATTTTTATATTATTTTTATCTAAAAGACCCAAAATCAGCAGCTAATTTTTATAAAATAGCATCAGCAAATGAAGATTGACTTGAATGAGCTAAAATAATGTCAGCAGTTATGAATTGAAAATCTTGAGATAGAGAAAAATCAATAATGATGTTTTTAACTTTAGCATCTTCTATGGAAGACAAAAGTGGAAATTGTAAAATATTTAGTGATGAACTACAAAATATTTCATATCTAACTTTTAGAGAACAAAAACCACTTACTTGAGAAATTGTAAAAAATATAGATATATATAGACAAAAACTTTTTCCTTTTAATTTTAAAGATGAAGAAAATTTATTAAAAGATAGTTGTTCTAATTATATAAATAAAGCAGTTAGAGAGCTGAATTTAGCATATATTGAGGATTGAAATAAAAAATATTTAAAAGATAAATTAAAAAATGCTAAAAATGCAAAAATTCTTTTTGACAATTGATATATAAAATATTTACCTATTGATTTTCAGCAATATGATGATTATTGAATAATCTATGTATTTAATGATGAAACTTGAAATTTTGATTATGAAATGTGAACATATGAAAAGTAAAACTTTAGTTTTACTTTTTTTGTATTTTATGTCTAAAAGTAATTAAGTAAGATTAATTTATAAAAAAGTCAATTAAATTATAAAAATAAATTTTACATATTAAAAATACTATATATAGTGTTTTAGTATTTTATAAATACTATATATTTTATTTATTTTTTTATTAATTATGGCTATTTTTAAAGTAAAAAAGAGAAATTGAAATATTGTTACTTTTGATAAAGAGAAAATCAAAAAAGCAATAAAAAATGCTATAATTCGAGCATCTTGAAATGACTTTTCAGCTCTTGATGATATAGTATCAGATGTTATTAAAAATCTTATATCTAAAGGTGAGGTCATTCCAGAAGTTGAAACAGTGCAAGATGTAGTTGAAGAAACTTTAATAAAAAGATGACATAACAATGTAGCTAAAAAATTTATTTTGTATAGAGAACAAAGAAGATTAACAAGAGAATCAAAAAACATAACAGTTGAGGTTTGAAATACAATGGAGGAATATTTAAAAAAATTAGATTGGAGAGTAAATGCAAATGCAAATTCTTGATATTCTCTTTGAGGACTTATTTTAAATACATCTTGAAAAATAACAGCAAATTATTGGCTCTCTCATATATACCCTAAAGAAATATGAGATTTACATAGAAATCGAGATTATCATATACATGATTTAGATATGTTTTCTTGATATTGTGCTTGATGGAGTTTAAGGCAATTGCTTGAATTATGATTCAATTGACTTCCAAATAGATTAGAATCAGCACCTCCAAAAAATCTACAATCAGTAGTAAATCAAATGATAAATTTTTTATGAACTTTGCAAAATGAATGGGCTTGAGCTCAAGCATTTTCAAGTTTTGATACTTATTTAGCTCCTTTTGTTTTTAAATATAAAAAAGAAATTATAAAAGAATTAGAAGAATTAAAAGTTGTTTTTAATTCAGAAAAAGAAAAAAATGATTTTGTTTATAAAAAAACATACAAATATGTATTTCAACAAATGCAAAATTTTATATTTTGATTAAATGTTCCAAGTAGATGGGGAACACAAACTCCATTTACTAACATCACACTTGATTTAGTTTGTCCTGAAGATTTAAAAACACAATCATTATTTTTATGATGAGTTGAAAAATGATATTATGAAAAAAAATTTTGAGAACTTCAAGAAGAAATGGATATAATAAATAAGGCATTAGTTGAGGTTTATGTTTCTTGAGATGCTAAGTGAAATGTGTTTACTTTCCCTATTCCAACTTACAATATAACTCCTGATTTTGACTGGGAATCTCCAATTGTAGATGATATATTTGAAATGACAGCAAAATATTGACTACCATATTTTCAAAATTTTATATGAAGTCAATTTAAAAAAGTAGTTGATGAAAATTGAAATATTTCAAAAGTTGAAAATAAAGATGCTTATAAACCTTGAGCTGTTAGATCTATGTGTTGTAGGTTACAACTTGATTTAAGAGAGTTATTAAAAAGGGGAAATTGATTATTTTGAAGTGCTGAAATGACTTGAAGTATATGAGTTGTGACAATAAATATGGCTCGTATATGATATAATTTTACTTGAGATAAAGAATGATTTAAAAAAAGAGTAATTTTCTTAATGGAACAAGCTAAAATTTCACTAGAATTAAAAAGAAAAGAATTATCAAAATGGCTTGATGCTTGATTATATCCATATACCAAAAGATATTTACACTCTTTTAGAAATCATTTTTCTACTATTTGATTAAATTGATTTAATGAAGCGATATTAAATTTTACAACTTGAAAAGATGATATTACTACAGATTTTTGAAAAGAATTTGCTATTGAAATTATTGAACTTATGAGAGATAAATTAAAAGAATATCAAGAAGAAACTTGAAATTTATATAATTTAGAAGCAACTCCAGCAGAATGAACAACTTATAGATTTGCAAAAGAAGACCAAAAACAATTACCAAATATTATTCAAGCTTGATCTATTCAATCCCCATATTATACAAACTCTACACAATTGCCTGTTTGATTTACAGATGATGCTTTTGAGGCACTAGAATACCAAAATGAAATTCAATGTAAATATACTTGAGGAACGGTATTGCATCTTTATTTATGAGAAAGAGTAAGTGATAAAATTACTTGTAAAAATTTTGTTAGAAAAGTTTTAGAAAATTACCAATTACCATATATAACAATTACTCCAACTTTTTCAATTTGTCCAAAACATTGATATCTTAACTGAGAACATGATTATTGTCCAAAATGTGATGAAGAAATTTGATATACTTGAGAAAAATTTGATTTAAAAGAAAGAGAGGCTTATATAGCAAAATAATTTATATTTTTAATTAATTTAATTATGAAAACAAATTTAGAAAGAACTAAATGTGAAATTTACACAAGAGTTATGTGATATTTTAGACCTGTTAGTCATTTTAATATATGAAAAAAAGCAGAGTTTTATAATAGAGAATTTTTTAAAGAAGAGATTTCTACAAATTCTAAATTTTTAAAAGATTTTCAATAGTTGTTATAAAAGGGCATTTTCTTATAATATTATACTTTTTATATATGTTGATATCTTGAATTCAAAAAACTACATTACTTGATTTCCCATGAAAAGTGGCATGTATTATATTTACAGCTTCTTGTAATTTGAGATGCTCTTATTGTCATAACAAAGAATTTGTATTACCAAAAGAAATTCAAAAAATAAAAGATTTTATACCAAAAGAAGTATTTTTTAATTTCTTAAAAACAAAAATATGATTGCTTGATTGAGTTGTTATTTGTGGTGGGGAACCAACTATGCAACAAGATTTAGAGGATTTTTGTGTTGAAGTAAAAAAAATGTGATTTTTAATAAAACTTGATACAAATTGATATAATCCATTAATTTTAGAAAGATTAATTAAAAATAAATTAGTTGATTATGTAGCTATGGATATAAAATGAGATTATGAAAATTTAGAAAATCTACTTTGAGTTAAATACAATAAATTAGATTATTTTAAAAGTATTGATATTTTAAAAAAAGGTGAGGTTGATTATGAATTTAGAACTACTTTAATTAAAAAATATCATTTACTTGAAAACTTTGATAAAGTAGTAAAACAAATTTCTTGATCAAAAAGATATTTTTTACAAAACTATAGAGGATGATATACTTTAAAAGATGATTTTGACTGAGAGAGTTTTACTTCAAAAGAATTGCTTGACTTTCAAAAAATAGCATTAAAATATATAAATGAAGTAAAAATTAGATTATAATGTAAAAAAAATGATTTGTCCAATTTGTTGAAATTGAGATACAAAAGTTCTTGACTCAAGAGTTACTGAAGATTCTATTTCTATAAAAAGAAGGAGAGAGTGTTTGAATTGTCAAAATAGATTTAATACTTTTGAAAAGTATGAGAAAATCTCTTTAATAGTAGAAAAATCACTTTGAAAAGTTGAAGACTATAATCAAGAAAAACTTTATAATAGTATTTTAAAAGCATTTAATAAAAGATGAATATCTGTTAAAAATATTGATAACATAGTCTTTTTAATAGAACAAAAATTATTAAATAAAAGAAAAATATCATCAAAAGATATTTGAGAATTTGTTATTGAAGAATTAAAAAAAATAGATGAAGTTGCTTATATTAGATATGCATCTGTTTTTTTTGACTTTCAAAGTAAAAAAGACTTTATTAATATAATTAATAAATAAAAAAATAAACAAGTTTTACTTGTTTATTTTTTTAAACATTTTATATATCTTCAATTTTAACTTCTTTAACAAGAAGTAAATAAAAATATATAAAAGGTGCAAATATTGATAAAGTTACCAAGAATAAGAAAACTTCAAATTCTTCTATCAAGGTAATTTTTTTTTGTTGCCCAACCAATATAAAAAAGAAAATTGTTCCAAATAAAGACATCACAATAATATAAATTGAAAGTACCAGTCCAATAGATAAAAACATTTTTGTCTCCTTTTGATTAAAGGCTATGTAAAATTATATACAAAAAAATATAATTGCAAACCTTTTATTAAAGGGTGTAATTCCTAAAGGTAAAACTAAAAAATAATTTTTTTTTTCAATATAATATATATAATATAATTACTTTAATATTAATTTAATCAATTATGAAACTAAAAAACAAAAAAATTTTTATTAAAAGATTAAAACAAGTTAATCCCAGTCTTACTAAAGGTTTTTACACTTGTAGAACTAATAATAGTAATAGCAATACTAGCAATACTAGCTACTATTGCTTTTACATCGTTTCAAAACTATAGCAAAAGTGCAAGAGATTGAAATAGAGTAGCAACACTAAAAAGTATAGAGAAATGACTGAATTTAGTTGAAGTAAAAACTTGAAAATATCCTAAACCAGATGAAAGTATAACAATAAGTAGTTGAACAACTATATATATAAATCAATGAATAGTATGACAACTAGTATCTAGTGAAGTAAAACTAAATAAGGAATCAAAAGATCCAAAAGATAATACTAATTATTTATACTCAACAAACTGAGACAATACAAAATATCAATTATGAATATATTTAGAAGAAGATAATCAAATTTTTTATACTATCTGAAATAAAGTATGAATACTAACAAAAATAATAAATGAACCAATAACAAACACTGATTATCCAACATGATTAGACCTAGAAACAAATACTGATAGTTTTAAAATATATTTTTCAAATAATAATGATAGTTGAAGTATTATTTGAAGTTGAAGTGATTTAGTTGATAAGATAATAGAAAATCAAGAAAGTGATTGAACTCAAAAAGAAACTGAAGATGTAAACTATAATATAATGAATCAGTCAAATTGTGAATCAGCTTGATGGTACTGGGTAACAGATACAACAACATGAGATTGAAATGGGTTTTGTATATCACCAAGAGTTACTTGATGAACAGAATATATATCATGGATGGATATATGATCAAGTTATAGTTGGAATAGAACAAGTGTAAGTTCTATGATGGGTAATGCTAATAATTTGTATTGAGTTACATACAATTTATGAAATTATATGTGTAAAGCATTATGAACAGCAACGAATGATTATGATACAACAGATACACTAGTATGAAGAATGAAGTGGTTAAATACTAATAAAATAAGCTCTATAGAATTAGATGATATAGATTGGGTATCAGTGCCATCTAAACCGGCAAATTTAACAGTTCCAGCAATAATGTTAGCTGATTGTATAGATGGAGTAAGAAATCTAGATAGTTGATATACTTATGAATGAGTGACATATAGTCAATTTAGTTCTCCAACAAATGATGTTACTTGAAGACAAAATATGAATAAATATTTACTATGATGGACAAAAACAAGAGGAAGTCATCTTCCAAGTGCATATAGTGATATGTCAAAGGAAATAATAAATAATCTTACAATAAATAAATGAGAATATCAAATAGCATGTGATGCTTGAAAATTTTGAACAGTTTCAAATCCTTGATGAAATGCAACTTGATCGGAAGATCATACTACTGCTAAATGAATTTTACTTTCTTCTGTGGGTTACACTTCAGATGGTTCTGCTTGGGGGGTGGGTATTCGTATAGTTGGTTTCAATGGTTGTGGGTCTCAGGATCTTACTTATGCTGGGCTTCGTCATAATGATTTATCTGCTAGGTTTGTAGTCCGCTAGTTTAGTAAATTAATTATTTAATAATTTAATTATCTAAATTTTGAAGATTGAAAAATCTTTGAAATTTCTATATAAGCCAAAAATATTATAAATGAAAAAAGGAAAATATTATTTACTATAGAAATTTTTAGTGCTTATAATGATTGCATAAAACATAAAAGATCATCAAAGAATTATTTAGTTTATAAGTTAAAATAAGGGAAAAGATGATTTATTTAAACTTTTTAATGAAATAAATTCAAAAATTTATAAAGTTTGAAAAAGATATATTTTTATAGCTAAAACCCAAAAAATATAGAAATATTTGCAATAAGTTTTAGAAGTAAAAATAGATCATTATTTTTAATTTTGTGATTATTTCATTTTTTTTGTATTTGTACTTTTTTCTTTATTTATTATATTTTGCATAGGACACTTTGTTAGATAATATTCATTACAATTTTATTATATTCAAAGTGTCTGGTTTAATATTAGAATTTTATTTTTTTAAAATAATTTGCAATTATATTTTTTTGTATATAATGGGGGGGTTATTATTTTAAACATTCTAGATAAATGTCTAATAAAGAAGAGAAAATAGAGGTAGAGTGAACTATAGTTAAGGCACTACCTAATCTGGTTTTTGATGTTCAATTACCAGAGGAGTTTTGATGAGAAATTATAAAATGATATCTTAGTTGAAAAATGAGAATCAACTTTATAAAACTTATTGAATGAGATAAGGTTTTGCTTGAATTAAGCCCTTATGATATATCTAAATGAAGGATTGTATTTAGAAAAAAATAATATTTATTTGTTTATTTTAATTTTTATGAAAGTATTAGCTTCAGTAAAAAAAATTTGTGATAAATGTAAAGTCATAAAAAGAAAGTGAATTGTTAGAGTTATTTGCGAAACTCCAAAACACAAACAAAGACAAGGATAATTTAATTAATTATTTTTAATTTATAATTTTAATTTAATAAAAATTATGGCAAGAATTGCTTGAGTTAACTTACCAAATGGTAAACATGTAGAAATAGCATTGACTTATATATATGGTATTTGAAGACCTATGTCAAATGTTATACTAGATAAAGTTTGAATTGAAAAAACAAGAAAAATAGAAACTTTATCAGAAGATGAATTAGATAAAATAAGAGATGAAATAAAAAATCACTTAGTTGAATGAGATCTAAGAAGACTTGTGTCTTGAAATATAAAAAGATTACAAGAAATAAGATGTTATAGATGAATTAGACATAAAAATAGATTACCAGTTAGAGGGCAAAGTACAAAAACTAATGCTAGAACTAGAAAAGGTAAATCTACTGCTATTGCAAATAAGAAAAAATAATAGTTACTATTATTAATAATATTAATTTTTAATTTATTTATTTTATGGTTAAGACTGTAAAAAAGTCTAAAAAGACAAAAAAAATAGTTCAATTATGACAAGCTCATATAATGGCTTCATTTAATAATACTATAGTTTCTATTACTGATGAAAAAGGAAATGTATTAACTTGGGCTTCAGGATGAAGTGCTTGATTTAAATGAGCAAGAGAGGCAACTCCATATGCTGCACAAATTGCAGTAGAACAAGCTGCTACTAAAGCAAAAACTTTACATAACTTAGAAACAGTTGATGTTTATGTAAAATGAATTTGAGTTTGAAGAGAACAAGCAATTAGATGACTTATATCTGGTGGACTTGAATTAAGAGCAATATTTGATATTACTCCAGTTCCACACAATGGATGTAGAAAGAAAAAAACTAGAAGTTTATAATAATTATTATAACTTTATAACTTATAACTTTATAACTTATAACTATTTATGAGATATACTTGACCAAAGAAAAAACTATGTAGAAGAGAATGAATAAATCTTTTTGGAACAGAAAAATATGATTTAAGTCAATCAAAAAGAGCTCTTCTAAAATCAAGAAAAAACTCTGAATTTGGATGACAATTAAGAAAAAAACAAATGGCAAAAAGAATGTTTTGATTGTCAGAAAAACAATTTGCTTCTTACTACGATAAAGCAGTAAAATCTAAAGCTCCAGGTACTACTTGAGATAAAATGCTTAGAATGCTTGAATTAAGAGTTGATAATGTTTTATATAGAGCAAATTTTGCAAGAACAAGAATGCAATCAAGACAATTTGTTTCTCATGCTCATTTTAAATTAAATTGAGTTAATATTGATGTTCCTTCAATATCAGTAAAAATTTGAGATACTTTAGAATTAAGAGAAAAATTTAAAGAAAGCCCTTTATATAAATCTCTAATTGAAGAATTAGCTGAATTCTCTAAAGAAAATAAATGAGATGTTTCTAAAACAAAATGGATTGATGTAGATGCTAAAAACATTAAAATAACAATAAAATCATTACCTGAAAATGAAGATTTTGATCAAATAATAGATATTCAAAAAATTATTGAGTTCTACTCAAAATAATGGTTTTTTAAATTTACTTTGTTATTTTTATAATTTTTTTAAAATGCATATTATACATAATGTAATTTGAGTTCCAAAAATTTCTCAAGAAAATCTTGAAAAAAATACTTCTAAATTTATTTTAGGACCTTTACCAAGAGGATATTGAGTTACTTTATGAAATTCACTTAGAAGAGTTTTACTTTCTTCTATACCATGAGCTAGAGTTACTTGAATAAAAGTTGCTTGAGCAAATCATGAATATTCAACTATACCATGAGTAAAAGATACAGTGCTAGATATTATGTTGAATTTAAAAAGCTTAATAATAGATAAAAAAACTCCAGATATAGAATGGATTAAATTATCAAAAAATAAAGCTTGAAAAGTTACTGCTTGAGATATAAAAGTAAGTGCTTGAATGGAAATATTAAATAAAGATTTATATATTACTGAAATTGATTGAGATAAAAATTCTTTAGATATTGAAATAAGAGTTGAAAAAACAGTTTGATATTTATGAATTGAAGATTTGAAAAAAAGAGAAGATGATGTTGGGGTTTTATTAATAGATGCTAATTTTTCTCCAGTAACTAATGTTAAATACGAAATAACTGATACAAGATTTTGAGATATTACAAATCTAGACTCGTTAGAAATGATTATTTCAACAAATTGAGTTATTTCTCCAGTAGATGCATTAAAATTTTCTTCAAATATGTTATCATCTTACTTTGGAATATTCAATGAAGAATGATTACAAGTAGAATGATGATTTATATCTAGTGTAGAGGATTTAATAAAAAGAGAAAAAGAAGAAATAAAAGAAGAACTTGAAAAAGAAACATATACTCCAATTGAAATTATGGGACTTTCTCCAAGAACATTAAATGCTTTAATAAATGGAAATATTTTATCAATAGAACAATTAATAAAATGTACTGAAACAAAATTATCTTCTATAAAATGATTTTGAAAAAAAGCAATGACTGAAATTAGAGAATGACTTAATGATAGAGGACTTAAACTTCTTTGAGATGATTAAAAGAATTAGAAATTAAAAATTAGAAATTAGAAATTAAAAATTTTAGTTTGTAATTTCAATAATTTATAATTCAAAATTTATAATTTATAATTATTTTACTTATGAGACATAGAGTAAGGAAAAACTTAAAGTTTAACTGAAAAACTTTTCAACATAGAAAAGCTATGGAAAGAAATCTATTAACAAATTTCTTTTTACATAAATCTATTAAAACTACTCCTAAAAAAGCAGCTTTAATGGTTCCTATGATTGATAGACTAATAAATGTAGTAAATTCTAAAGATGAATTAAATGCAATAAGATATGTTATGCAACATGTTTTCACAAAAGAATCATCAAAAGAATTATTTACTAATGTAGCTCCAAAATATAAAGATGTTAAAACTTCTTGATTTACAAGAACTACACCTATAAAATATAGAGATTGAGATAATGCAAAAATTGTATTACTAGAACTTATTTAACTATTATTTAATAAAAACATTATGAAAACAATAATGCCTAAACAAATAGTAAATGATCAAAGAAAATGGTATTTAATAGATGCTGAAGGTCAAAATCTTTGAAGACTTTCAACAAAAATAGCTACTATTTTAAGATGAAAAAATAAAGTATCATTTGCTCCACATGTTGATAATTGAGACTATGTAGTCGTAATCAACTCAGATAAAATAGCTGTTACTTGAAGTAAATTAGAAGATAAAAAATATTACAGACATTCTTGATTTATGGGATGATTAAAAGAAATTACTTTAGAGAAATTACTTGTTAAAAAACCTACTGAAGCATTAAGAAAATCTGTTTCTTGAATGTTACCAAAAAATAGATTAAGAAAAGATATGAATCTAAGACTAAAACTTGTTACTTGACAAGAACATGGATTTAAATCTCAAAAACCTGAAACAATAACTTTATAATTTTAAAAACTTATGGCAAATAAATATATTCATTCAATTTGAAGAAGAAAAACATCTACTGCTCAAGTTAGATTATTTGAAGGTAGCGGGAATTCTACTATAAATTGAAAAGATGTTTCAACTTATATTACAAGACAAGATTTATTTGATGTGGCTTTTGCTCCAATTAAATTATGTTCTTTAAAAGATAAAGTATTTTTTGAAGTAAAAGTAGAATGATCTTGAATTTCTGCTCAAGTTCAAGCTATTAGACACTGACTTTCAAGAGCTTTAGCTGAAAAATCAGAAGATTTTAAAAAATCTCTAAAAGAAGCTTGATTTTTAACAAGAGATGCAAGAAAAGTTGAAAGAAAAAAACCAGGAAAGAAAAAAGCAAGAAAATCTCCATCTTGGTCAAAAAGATAATTTTTTATATGGATTTATTTTACATAATTTGACAAAAACATACTTTTATATAAAATATCTTCCATTAAAAAACTAAAACTTAATTTTAAATTAATAATTTAAAAGTTATTAATTACTAATTATTAATTACTAATATTTTATGACTACTATAAACCAACTAGTAAAAAGAAGTAGAAAAGATAAAATTAAAAAATCTAAATCTCCTGCTTTACAAGTTATTAGAAACTCAATTAAGGGAAATAAAATAACTGAGTTACAAAACTGAGCTCCTCAAAAAAGATGAGTTTGTACAAAAGTTACTACAATGACTCCTAAAAAACCTAACTCAGCCTTAAGAAAAGTAGCAAAAGTAAGACTTACTAATTGATATGAAGTTAATGCTTATATTGGATGAGAATGACACAATCTTCAAGAACACTCTGTAGTTGCTATTAGAGGTTGAAGAGTTAAAGATCTTCCTTGAGTAAGATATCATATAGTTAGATGATTACTTGATACTGAATGAGTTAAAAATAGAAAACAAGGTAGAAGTTTATATGGTGCTAAAAGACCTAAAAAATAAACTACTATAATGCAATTAAAATTGCAAAATAAAGAGTAATTATTTCTATTTTAGAGATAGTGAAAATTTTACTTTATTATAAATAATTAAATATGATTATAATTTGAAAAGATAAATTAGTTGATAAATTTATTAACTATATTATGCTTGACTGAAAAAAAAGTTTAGCAATAAAACTTTTATCAGATGTATTTGAAGAAATTAAATCAAAAGGACATAAAAAACCAGAAGAAATTTTCTCTAAAGCACTTGAAAATGTTATGCCAAAAATAGAAGTTAGACCTAAAAGAGTATGAGGTTCTATATACCAAGTACCTCAAGAAGTTAAATCAAAAAGACAATTATTTTTAGCTGCAAGATGGATACTTGATTCTGCAAGATCTAAAAAATGAGTAAATTTTTCAAAAGCTTTATCAGTTGAATTAATTGATGCAGCAAATGAAACTTGAAATGCAGTTAAGAAAAAATTAGAAGTTTACAAAATGGCTGAAGCTAATAAAGCATTTGCTAGATTTGCAAATAGATAATTTAAATAATTAAAAAAACTTTAAAATTTAACTAAATAAAAAATGGCACACAAGAAAGCCCAATGATCAACAAATAATGGTCGTGATTCCAATGCCAAAAGACTTTGAGTAAAAATATTTTGAGGTCTTGAAGCAAGAAGTGGAAATATAATTGTTAGACAAAAATGAAATAAATTTTGGCCAGGAGAATGAGTTTCTCAAGGACATGATTTTACTTTATATGCAAATAGAGATGGTGTAGTATCATTTCAAGAGAAAAAAAGAGTTAGATTTGACTGAAGAGTATATAAAGATATATATGTATTAGTAAAATAAAAAATCAAGTTTTAAAACTTGATTTTTTATTTATTCTATGCTAAAAAAACTTGCTTTATTAAGCAAAAAGAGTATATTTAAAACATATTTATTTTAATAAAAGTTGAGTTTAAATGGATATTAAAAATCAGTCAAGCTATGGAGCTGAAAGTATACAAGTTTTAGAATGACTTGAACCTGTTAGAAAAAGACCTGGGATGTATATTTGATCTACAGATGAGAGATGATTACACCACCTAGTTTGGGAAATTGTTGATAACTCAATAGATGAAGCAATGGCAGGACATTGTGATACTATAGTTGTTACTTTATGAACTGACTGAAGTTGTATGGTTGAGGATAATGGTAGATGAATACCAGTTGCAACTCATCCAAAAACTTGAAAATCATCACTTGAAACTATTTTAACTGTATTACATGCTTGATGAAAATTTGGTTGAGGAGGTTATAAAGTATCAGGATGACTTCACTGAGTTTGATCTTCAGTTGTAAATGCTCTATCAAATCGTATGGAGGCTACAGTTGAAAGAGAATGAGAAAAATATTTTCTTGCTTTTGAAAGGTGAATAACTCAGTGAGATATAGAAGTTGTTTGAAAATCAAAAAAAACTTGAACTACTATAAAATTTTGGCCTGATGAAACTATATTTAAAATAACAACTACTTTTGATTATAAAACTATATTAAATAGACTTAGACAACAAGCTTATTTAACTAAAGGAATTACTTTAATTATAAAAGATGAAAGATCTTGAGAAAGATATAAATTTTATTTTGAATGAGGTATAAAATCATATGTAAATTTCTTAAATAAACAAGAAGACCCTATTTGAGATATATTTTATGTAGAAAAAGAAAAAAATGATATATTGGTAGAGGTTTCTATGCAATATAATAAAGAATTTTCAAATAATATAATTTCTTTTGTAAATAACATACATACTCCAGAATGAGGATCTCATATGGTTTGATTTAGAACAGCACTTACAAGAACTATAAATAAATATGCTCGTGATAAATGAATATTAAAAGAAAAAGACCAAAATCTTACAAATGAAGATGTTGTTGAATGACTTACAGCTGTTATATCTATAAAAGTTGTAGATCCTCAATTTGAATGACAAACTAAATCAAAACTTTGAACTCCAGAAGCAAGATCAGCAGTTGATTGAGTATTTGCAGAAAAATTTCTAGAATTTTTAGAAGAAAACCCAAGTGCAGCAAAAGCTATTATAGAAAAAGTATTTTTAGCAGCAAAAGCAAGACTAGCAGCTCGCGCAGCAAGAGATACAATTATAAGAAAATGAGCTTTAGAATGAATGACTTTACCTTGAAAACTAGCAGATTGTTCTTCAAGAGATCCAAAAGTTTCAGAACTTTATATAGTCGAGTGAGATTCTGCTTGAGGAAGTGCAAAACAATGAAGAAATAGAGAGACTCAAGCCATACTTCCACTAAGAGGTAAAATATTAAATACAGAACAAGCAAGAATTGATAAAGTTTTTGCAAATCAAGAAATAAAAAACTTAATAGTTGCTATTTGAACGAGTATTTGAGAAACTTTTGATATATCAAAACTTCGTTATCATAGAATTGTTATAATGACCGATGCTGATGTAGATGGAGCACATATTAGAACATTACTTTTAACATTTTTCTATAGATATTTAAAAGATGTTATTGAATGATGATTTTTATATATAGCTCAACCACCTCTTTATAAACTAGCAAAATGAAAGCAATCTTGGTATGTTTATTCTGATGAAGAAAAAGAAAATATATTAAAAGAAAATCAAATTTCTTGAGAAAATATTCAAAGATATAAAGGTCTTTGAGAAATGAATCCAGAACAACTTTGGGAAACAACTATGGATCCAATGCAAAGAAAAATGTACAAAGTAAAAATAGATGATGCTAAAAAAGCAGATGAAATTTTTAAAATTTTGATGTGAGATGAAGTAGCTCCAAGAAGAAGATTTATTCAAACAAGAGCAAAACAAGTAAAAAATTTAGATGTTTAAAAAAAGAAACAATTTTTGTTTCTTTTTTTTAAAGTTAATATATAATACAATTGTATTTTAATTAAAATAAAAAATGACTAAAAAATTATTAAAAATTGAAGAAATAAATTTTTCTTTAGATGAAGTAGAAAATGAAGATATTTTACAAGATAAAGTATTGAAAATATTATGAATTAAAAAAACTCAAATAATATCGCTTGAAAAGGTTAAAAGAGCTATAGATTCAAGAAATAAAAATAATATTTTAATAGTTTGGAGTGTTTTAGTTGATATTTGAGATAATGAAGAATTTTTATCACAAACAACTTCTCCAAAAATAATTCAAAATATAAAAAAACATAAAATTAAATTACAAGAACCTTTTGTTTATAATATTAAAAAAATAAATAAAGAAAAACTAAAAAAAAGACCTATAATAATATGAACTTGACCTAGTTGATTGTTTGCTTGATTAATACTTGCAAAATCTTGATTTAATCCAATTTTTTTAGAAAGGGGAAGCAGTGTTGAAAAAAGAGTTAAAGATGTTGAAGCTTTTTGGTTAAAAGGAGTTTTAGATATTAATTCTAATGTACAATTTTGAGAGTGATGAGCTTGAACTTTTTCTGATTGAAAACTTTATACATTAGTTAATGATCCAAGAAGTAAATTTGTTTTTAGTGAATTTGTAAAATCTTGAGCTCCAGAGGAAATTTTATATTCTGCAAGACCACATATATGAACTGATAAACTTAGGGGAGTTGTTAAAAAATTAAGAGAAGAGATAATTTCTTTATGATGAGAATTTTATTTTGACACTATGATGACAGATATTGAAATAAAAGATTGAAAAATAGATAAAGTTATTACTTGAAATTGAAAAATATTTGAAACAGATGATCTTATTCTTTGACTTTGACATTCTGCTAGAGAGACATATGAAATGCTTTATGAAAAATGAATTACAATAACTCAAAAACCATTTGCTATTTGAGTTAGAATTGAACACCCTAGAGAAGTTATAAATTCATCTCAATTTTGAAAATCATATAAACATAAAAAATTACCAACTGCTAATTATAAATTAGTAGCACATAGTGAATGAGTTCGTAGTGTTTATACTTTTTGTATGTGTCCTTGATGAGAGGTTGTAAATGCTTCATCAGAAAAAAATAGATTGTGTATTAATTGAATGAGTCATTATGCTCAAAAAAATAGAAATTCAAATTCAGCATTACTTGTTAATGTAGATACAAAGGATTTTTGAAGTGATCATCCTCTTGCTTGAATAGAATTTCAAAGATATTGGGAAAAAAAAGCATTTGAGGCTTGATGATGAGATTATCGAGCTCCAGCACAGTTGTTAGGTGATTTTTTGGCTTGAAAACCTTCATCTAATGAATGAAATGTAAAAACAACATTTTTAAAAAAACTTCATTTTACTTCTCTTGATAAATGTTTACCAGATTTTGTTATAAATTCTTTAAAAAAAGCAATACCTGAATTTGATAAAAAAATTCATTGATTTGCAGATCCAAATGCTATTTTGATAGCAATTGAAGCAAGAACTTCAGCTGTACTTAGGTTTTTTAGAGATAATAATTGAGAGTCAAATGTTAAATGAATTTATCCAACTTGAGAATGAGCTTGATTTGCTTGATGAATTACTTCATCTGCTATGGATGGATTAATTATTTGAGAAAAGGTAATAGAAAAATATATTTAGAACTTAAAAAACTTTTCCAAATTTGGAAAAGTTTTTTTATTTAACAACTATATTTACTATTTTTCAAGGAACATAAATTTCTTTTACAATCTCTTTTCACTCTAACCATTTTTTAACTCATTCAAGCTCTTTTGCTTTTTGTAGTATAATATTTTTATCTTCATTTAAATTAATTTTTATTTCTCATCTTAGTTTTCATAAAACTTGAATTCAAATAACAACTTCATTGTCTATAGTCATATTTTTATCATATTTTGGCCAAGAAGCAAGATAAATACTTTCTTTATTTCAAAGTTTTTTATATAACTCTTCTGCTAAATGTGGAGCAAAAGGGTGAAGTAATATAAGTAGATTTTTTAGCCAAATATTTTTCTTTGCTTCATCTTTTGGGGTTCAGTAGTTTACTAAAATTATAAGAGATGAAATAGCAGTATTGAATTTATAATTTTCTATATCTTCTCATACTTTTTTTATAGTTTTATGCATATTTTTCATAGCAGTTTCATCATCTTCTCAAAATCTATCTTTTTCAAATAAATCCCATACTTTATCTAAAAATCTTTTTACTCAAATAATATTTTTTGTATCCCAAGGGCTTGAATCTTTAAAATCTCATAAAGACATTTCATAAAGTCTTAAACTATCTGCTCAAAACTCTTCTACTATATCATTTGGATTTACAACATTTTTTAGTGATTTAGACATTTTTGCAACAACTTGTTTTACTTCTTTTTTTGTTTCTTTATGGAAAAACCTTCCATCCTCTTCCATTACTAAATCACTTGCTATAAGTCATCAATTAGCATCTTCATAAGCATAAGCTAAAACAAGTCATTGATTTCTTAATTTTGCAAATGGTTCTTTTGTAGAAACAATTCATATATCATATAAAAATTTGTGCCAAAATCTAGCATAAAGTAAGTGTAAAACAGCATGTTCTGCTCACCCTACATAACTATCAACTGATCACCAATATTTTTCTTCATCTTTTCAAACAAGCATTTCTTCATTTTCTCTATCTTGAAATCTTAAATAATACCAACAACTTCATCACCATTGAGGCATAGTATTTGTTTCTCTTTTTCAAGATAAATTATTTGCAAGAGAAATATTTACAAAATCATCAACTCTTGAAAGAGGAGAATTCCCATCACTAGAAGGTTCAAAGTTCTCAACATTTGGTAATTTTAAAGGCAAATTCCAGTCAATAATTATATCACTATAAAGTCATGAATAAATTCTTGAAACTATTTTTTTATTTACAACTAAATCTTTTATTTCTCATTTTGAGCATAAAACTCTTTTATCTATTTCACAATTTTCAACTTTTGTTTTTAAAACATAAGCATTGTTATCTAAAGGACAATCATTTAAATCATAAATTCTTTTAAGTCATCTTACATCCTCTTTTTCTAAATGAATTAAGGGAATAGGTTCTCACCAATATCTTTGTCTTGAAAAAAGCCAATCTCTTAGTTTATAGTTTACTTTTTTTTCTCAAAAACCTTTTTCTATAGCAAATTTTAATAATTTTTCTCTTGCATCTTTTGATGAAAGTCAGTCAAATTCTCAAGAATTAATTAAAATTCAATCACTTGTAAATGGAATTTCTTTTCCTCAAGATATAACTTCTTTTATTTTTATATTATGTTTTTTAGCAAACTCAAAATCTCTTTCATCATGTGCTGGAACTGCCATTACAGCTCAAGTTCCATAATTTCAAAGTACATAATCTCAAATATATAATGGTACTTTTTCTTGATTAAAAGGATTTATCATATAACTTCAAGTAAAGACTCAAGTTTTTTCTTTGCTTCAAGTTCTATCTAAATCTGATTTATTTTTTGAAAGTTCAATATATTTTTCACAAGCATTTTTTTGATCTGGAGTTATGAAATCTTGAATATCTTTATGATCTGGAGCTATAACTACATAAGTCATTCAAAAAACTGTATCAAGTCTTGTTGTATAAACAGATATATTTTTTTCTTCATCTCAAGCTTTTTTTAGTTTAAATTCTGCTCACTCACTTCTTCAAATCCATTTTTTTTGCATATCTTTTATCCCTTCTGGCCAATCAACACTATCAATATCTTTTTCAAGTCTATCAGCATACTTAGTAATAGCAAGCACCCATTGTCTTAGTTTTCTTTTTTCTACTTGTGCTCAACATCTTTCACAACTTCAATTATTTAAAACTTCTTCATTTGCAAGTCAAGTTTTACAACTAGGACAAAAATTTATAGGTAAATCTTGTTCGTATGCTAGTCAAGCTTCAAACATTTTAGCAAAAATAAATTGAGTCCATTTATAGTATTTTGGATTTGTTGTATCAATTTCTTTATCCCAATCATATGAAAATCATAAAGATTTTATTTGAGATTTAAAAGTTTCTATATTATTTTTTGTTGTAATACTTGGATGAGTTCAGGTTTTTATAGCATAGTTTTCAGCAGGTAATCAAAAAGCATCCCATCACATAGGATGAAGTACATTAAATCAAGAAGCATTTTTATATCTTGAAATTATATCATTTGCAGTATATCATTTTGGATGACCTACATGAAGTCAAGCTCCTGATGGGTATGGGAACATATCAAGAGTATAAAATTTTGGTTTAGAAAAATCATTTGATGTTTTAAATGTTTTATTTTCTTCCCAGTATTGTTGCCAGTATTTTTCTATTTGTTTGTGATTATACATACTTTACCTTTTTAAAAACTAAAAATTTAGCTTTATTATATAAAAAAACTTTTAAAATTCTAATTTTATTTTGCAAAAAATATTTTTATTTTATAATAAGTTAGATTTTAATTTTTATATTTTTAAATATGTCATCAAAACTATTTTATATTATGATTTGAGTTTGAGTTATTTGAGGATTAATATTATATTTTCAAAATACAATTAACTCTGTTACTTTATACAGTCCATTTTGAACAAAATCTTGATCTGTTATTATACTTTATTCAATCGCATTATGATTTATAGCTTGATTTTGATTATCATGAATTATATCTTGAAATAAAGAAGATTGAGAAGATGAAGGTGGATTTTAAACAAAAAAAAGAATTTTTTTAAAAAAAATTCTTTTTTTTGTTTTGTTTTATGCAACAAGTACTGATAGAACCCATTTAACTATAGTTCAAGCAAGCCATATTACAAGTAATCACATAGCTCATTGAATTAAAATAGTTTTTCATTTTTTTACTTTTTCATCATCTCAACCTGCAGTTAAAATTTGGAATCATCCCCATAATGCATACATAACAGCAATTAGGTATAAAAATGTCATTAAAAAATTCACATAAAATTGAACTGCTTCAGGTAATGATCTATTTTCTAGATTTTGAGAAGTAGTAGTTGCTTTATTTACTCAGAAAGTACTTTCTGATGCTCATCATTGAGCTAGAGTAGTTAAAGTAGCTAAAGAACTTAATCAAAGTCACATTGCTCAATAAGAAATTTTTTTAACTGTATTCATAATAATTAAATTAAATAATTAAAAACAAACTTATTATAATAAAAATATATTAAAAAAGCAAATTTTTTAATATTTTAACTATTAAAATTGATTTTTAAATAATTTTATATATATTTAAAGTATATAATTATAAGAATAAAAAATGGATTTAGATAATTTATTAATTGCTTTAAAAAAAGAGTGAGAAGCAAATGATGTGCCAAATATTTCTTTTGTAAATGCAAGATTTTTAAGAGATTTGATTAAAATAAAAAAAGTAAAAAATGCTCTTGAAATATGAACAGCCAACTGATTTAGTGCTATAAACTTTGCCTTAGAATTAAAAAAATTAAACTCAAAATTAACAACTATTGAGTTTTCTTTATTATCATACAATCAAGCTTTAAATAATTTTAAAAATTTTGGGGTATTAGATTTTATAAATCCAATACATTGAAATGCTATTGATGTAATTCCTATTTTAAATGAAAAATTTGATTTTGTGTTTATTGATGGGATGAAAAAAAGGACAAAAGATTTTTTAGAGCTTGTTTGGGATAAAGTAGAGGATGGTTGAATAATTATAATTGATGATGTTATAAAATTTGAACATAAAATGATTTGACTAAAAGATTATTTAAAAGATAATCAAATAAACTACAATATTATTCCAATAGATATTGATGATGGTATTATAATGATAGTAAAATAATTATGGTAATAAAAACTTCAAAAACTGATAAAAAAAATAGAGATATTTCTCCAAATTTTCAAGATATTGATATTTCAGAAAATACTTTAAGACCAAAAGTTTTAGGGGATTATGTAGGGCAAGAACAAATAAAAAAGCATTTGCAAGTTTCTATTTCTGCTGCAAAAATTAGAAAATCCCCACTAGAGCATATTTTATTTTATGGACCTCCAGGGCTTTGAAAAACAACTTTGTCAAATATCATAGCAAATGAAATGCAGACAAATTTAAAAATTTCATCATGACCTGCTATAGAGCGCCAAGCTGATTTAATATCAATTTTGTCAAATATTGAAGAATGAGATATACTTTTTATTGATGAAATTCATAGACTAAAACCTCAAATAGAAGAAATTTTATATACTGCAATGGAAGATTTTGTTATTGATATAATGGTTTGAAAATGAACTTGAGCACAAAGTGTTAGAATGCCTTTAAAACCTTTTACTTTGATATGAGCTACAACAAAGCTTTCATCACTTTCAAACCCATTAAGAGATAGATTTTGAAATGTTTTAAAACTAGATTTTTATAATGAAATAGATTTATTTGAAATAATAAAAAATAATTCAAAAAGACTTCAAATAGATTTTAAAGATGATTTAATAAATGCTTTAGCAAAAAGAAGTAGATGAACTCCAAGAATTGCAAATAGACTTTTAAAAATACTTAGAGATTATAATATTATTTGAAAAAACATAAATTCTAGAAAAGTTTTTGAAGAAATTTTTTTAGATTTATCAATAGATGAGATATGACTTGATTATTTAGATAAAAAATACTTAAAAACTTTACATGAAAAATTTTTAGGATGACCAACTTGACTTTGAACTTTATCATCAAGTATTTGAGAAGAAGAACAAACTTTAGAAGATGTTGTAGAGCCATATTTATTACAAATATGATTTTTAGAAAAAACTCCTAGATGAAGAAAAATAACAAATATTTGAATATTACATTTATCAAAATAAAATGACTATTTGGCAAACAAAACCTTGGCAAGAAATGCTTTTAAAATCAAATCAAGTTTCAAAATATATTGAAATTGATTGAATTTTTATTGAAAAAAGAAGTATTTGATTTAAAAAATACTGACTTTTTGTTTTATGAATTTTAGATTTTAATAAAATTTCAAAAAATAAATTAATTGAAATTTGCCAAAAAGAAGATGCTTTATTTATACAAGTTGAAACTTTTGATATTGCTTCATCATCAATTGATGTGGAATTAAAAGGGAATTTTAAACCTTGATATTATAAAAAATTTATAACTCCATATACTGCAATAATTGATTTAAATCTTAGTTTAGATGAGATTTTAGAAAAAATGAAACCAAAATGAAGGTATAATATAAAATTAGCTACAAAAAAATGAGTTATGGTTTTTGAAAGCTTAAAAACTCTAGAAAATATAAAAATATTTTATAATTTAATGCAAGAAACAACTTCAAGAGATAATTTTTCTTGAAATACACTAAAATATTATGAAACTTTTTTAAACTCTTTAGATAATTCAAAACTATTTTTTGCAAAATATGAAGATAAAATAATATCTGCATGAATATTTATTTTTGATAAAGAGGTTTCAATTTACTATTATTGAGCTTCTACTTCAGATAAAAATTATAGAAATTTGATGGCTCCATATTTGCTTCAGTGGGAAGTTATACAAAAATTTAAAGAATTTTGAAGTAAATATTATGATTTTTTATGAATTGCTTGACCTTTAGACAAAAATTCTCCACTTTCTTGAGTAACTGATTTTAAATTAAAATTTACTTCAAATGTTAAAGAAATCTCAAAAAGCTATATATTTGTAAATAAAAAAGTAGAATTTTTTATATTTAATTTACTTAAAAAAATAAAGTCTAAATTTTAGACTTTATTTTAATATATCTCAAATATTTTCTTCAAATTTATTTATTTCAATTTTCCCACTTCTTTTTTGGTCAAATTTATCTAAAAATTGTTTTTCTAAATTACTATTTCAAGCTTTATCTATTTCTCTTTGTCTAGAAATAAGTCATAAATTATTAAAATCTTTTACTTTAGTTATAGTTTCTTCTAAATTTAAACTAGAATTTACTTCATATCATAAAGAAGATAAAATTACGTTTAAAAATAATTTTAATTCAGTTTTGTTTATAAAATCATCATTTGAGTTAAATTCAACTACATATTTATTTGAAATTGATTGAAAAATATCTTGTCTATATTTAGATAAATTTGAAAGTCATAAATTATTTAAAACTTGCATAAAATTTTCTAAATTTTCTTTTGCTTTTTCATTTGTAGAAATTAATTCAACTTCTTTTAGAGATAAATCAATATTTCAAGAACTTGATTTATATATATAATTTCAACTTCAATTATTTGTTATGTTATTTAAAACACTCTCTGTATAGCTAATATTTGCATCATTTGCAACTAAAGTTTGAGTATCAACTTCTGCTTTATATTCACTATATGGTTTAGTAAAATCTCAAGTTTCTAAATACTTAAAATAAGTTTTAGTATCTTTTAAAATAAGAGTTGTTTCTTCTATTTCTATATTATTTTCTATTATTTTTTTAAGACTTTCTTTATCTAACTTTGTAATAATTTTTTCATCAATTCATACCAAAGATAGTTCAAGAATTTTTTCAATATATTCTTCTTTTGATTCTTTTTTATTTTTTTTAATATTTTTAATATTTTCTAAAACATTGTCTTTTATCTTTTTATTTGTCTTCTCAATATCCTCTTTTGAAAGTCAAGCTTCTTCTAGTTTTTTAGTTTGTTTTTCTTCTTCTTTTTTAATTTCCTCTTTTTTAATTTCTATTTTAATATTTTGAAGTCATTTAAAAATATCATTAAGCTTTTTATCATTTCACTTAGTTAATCTTCTAATTAATGAAACTAAATCTTGATTTGCTCAAGTTGTATCTTTGTGGTTTATTAGTTCAAGAATTTGCTTAGTAGTATTTTTATCAATTTTTATATCTAATCAACTAAAAACTTGATTTATTTTATCTCAATAAGCTTCTTCAAATTCTGTTTTCTCTTTATGTTCTTTATGCTCTTTATGATTTAAATTAAAATTATTTTTTTCTTTATTAAAATTATTTTGTATATTTATAAGATCTTGTTTTGATGATTCAAAATCTTTTTCTATACTTCAAAAAATATCTTTAATTCATTTTAAATAATTTATTTGTAATTTTACTTCTTCATTATTTCAATATTGTTCAAAAAATCTAAAAAACTTTTGAGAGACAGCTGGATGTTTAAAAATACTTTTTATTTTTTCTTGATTTTCTTTTTTTATTTCATAACTATTTCAATTTAATTTGTAATAAATGATTAATATATGTCTAATATTTTCTCAAAAATTAATATTTTCTATAGCATTTACTTTATCTAAATATCATTTTTTAAATTCACTATCTAAATAAATATCTACTAACTCATAATTATTTCTTGATTCATCATTCAGATTTTCAAATATAGAAGGGGCTTTTTTTATAAGTTCTTTTGTAAAATTTATATCTTTATTTAATATTTTTTTAAGTGATGGGATATCTGATATGTTAATAATTTTTCAATTTATTTTTCATTTTATAATTAACTGAGTTATTTTTTCTTCAATTCAAATAATTCAAAATTTATATATATATATATTTAATAAATCTAAATCTTTTTTAGTTATATTATTTACATCAATTTTATTTATTTTAGAGATATTATCTTGAGAAACTTGTTTATAACTTTCATTATATCAATTAATAGTATTTAAAAAATCATTTTCTAATTTGTTATTTTTATCTAAAGATTTTAAAAATTCTGTAATTTGATTAGGGTTTAAATATATACTTAATTCTCAAATAATACTTAAAGTATCTTTTTTATCTACTATATTTAACAATATTTTTATCTTTTTTAAATCATCTTTATTTTTTACATCTATTTTATAAAAATTAGTTGGTATTTGATTTATATTAAAATTTTTATCTTTTTTTATAAAACTTTCTATTATTTCAATATCATATTTAAATTCATTGTTTATATCTTTATATTTTAAATTAGGTATGTTATTAATAGCTTCAAGTAGTATATTTTTATCATTTATAAATAGTATTCTTTTAGGGTCTAGAGTTAACCTTTCTTTATAATTTTCTTTATTTATTACTATTTTACTATCATCAATATTTTTTATAAATTGATTAGTTAAATCATCTTTTAATATTTTTTTTACTATTGAATTTGGGTTGTTTTCTAAAGAATCTTTTAATTGAGTTAATTTTACTGAAGATAATATACTTTTTAAATATGTTATATTAGCATTTCAATTACTTTCTAAATATAGAAAATAATTTGCAAGCATGTTTGAGTTAACTAAATTAGAAGTTTTATTTTTTGAATATATTATAGTGGAAGGATTTTTTAAATAATCTTCAAAATCAGTTATTTTCATTATATAATTTCATTTTTCTTCATTGTTAAATCACTTTATATATCCATTTCAAAAGTTGTCATTTCATAAAACTTTTTTTATTAATTTTTCTTGAGCTAATTTTGCTTCATATCTATCATCTATTTGATTTATGTTTGAATAATTTCAAAATTTTGATGCAACTTTATCAAAGTTTCAATCTACTTTTTTATAACTACTATATTTTCAAGATAAATAATCAATAGCAGCAATTGCTTCTTCTTGAGAATATTTATCAAAATCTTTTTCTAAAAAATCAATTGTTTTTTGTTTTTCATTTTCTGTATTTGTTCTTCTAAAAAGATCTCATACCTTAGATACAACTCATTTTTTTTCAATAATATTATTTTCTTGAGCCATTTTTATTATATCTCAAAGCTCAAGCATTATTTTTGTTCTTTCTTCTTTTGAAAATTCTTTTTCTGATTCAAATGCTTTTTTTATATTTTCATATAAATCGTTATACTCTTTTTCAAATTTTTTATAAATTTCACTATTTTTTCAAGCTTTTTCTTTTACAGACTTTAAAATCTCCCATCACTCTTTTAGTTGTGATTGGATATCATTAAATTTTCATATATCTATTGATAAGTTTCAATAATTATTTAAACTATCTATTGGATTACTCATAAAAAATTAGTATAAAGTATTTCCTTTATTTTAACATATATTTTTTATTTTAGCAAAAAAAGCTATTGATATTTTATATAATTTTTATTTTCATTAATTATTTTAATATATTCATCAAAATTTGCCCATGATTTATTTTGATTTATAAATAATTCATAAGTATTATTGTAGCTCAAAATAGGCTTTAAATAAATAATCCAAAAATACAAATAAACATCATCGTCTATTTTCCAGTTTTTAAAATTTAGTCAATTAGTTGTAGCAAAAAAACTTAAACAAAACCTTCAAGCATGTTTGTTTTTTGTTTTTCTTACATTTAAAATTTGAAAAAAAACTGTAAATAATATTCTATTTACCCACATACTTTCAGGAGAAGTTACTATAAATAAATCTATATCGCTATCAATAGTTCAAGCATTCATTGAAATACTATTTCAAATGGCAACCATTTTTAATCAAGGAAACCATTTTGTATAATTTAAATATTTTATAGTTTTGTTTATATATAGAGTATCAATTTCCCCGGGTGTTTTTTTAATATTAAATTTTTTTATGAATTTATTATGAATTTCTTTTCAAAAATTTTGCATATTTTAGTATTATATAACTTATAAATTATAAATTAAATATATTTTTTGCAAATTTTTTAGTATTTTCTATAATATTTTAAATTTTAACTTTTTTTTATAAAATATGAAATATCACTGTTCTTGATGTAGTTATATATATGATGAATCTATTTGAGATGAAGATTTAGAAATAGAAGAAAATACTTTATTTGATAATCTGCCAAATGATTTTTTTTGTCCTTTTTGTGAAACTCATAAAGATGACTTTGTTTTATTTTGAGAAGAAATAAATTATCCACTTGATATAAATCATCTAACATCAAAAGAACAAGAACATTTTCCTAAAATATCTATTAATTGAGAAAAACTAGATTTTTTAATTGATGAAAATACTCATAACTCTAAAAAAGATAATTTTATTTTTAAAGTATCTTTATATGATGATTGTTGAGATGAAATAGATAGTAAAAAGTTTAATGTTTGAGATGAGATTAAATGAAGTTTTGATTTAGATTATTTAGATAATTTTGAATTAAGAGTTTTTTGTATAAAAGAGGGAATTTTTTCTACTTGATTTTTAAATAAATAATATATTAAAATAAATATGAGTAAGGCTTTACTAAAAATAACTTTAATAATTTTTTTAAATTTATTTGCATTTTTATCAATTTGAATTATACTTGGTGCGCTTTTTTGAAATGAAAGGCAGTTTTTAGTTTTTAGTGTTATTTTATCAATAATACCACTAAGTATATTTTTATATATAGATACTAAAAATACTTTAAATAAATTAAACAATATTTCTAAAGAAAATAAAAATGACAGAAACTCAAAATAATAAATTGCAAACAGAAACTCATGTTGCCTGACCACATATTCCAAAAATACAATGAGAACAAGTGTATTGACCAATTTCAAATACAAATGTGGCAACTTTTATATTTTTAATTTTAGTTTTTATTTTTTGAATTTTTGCAAAAAGTGCATTAAAAAAAGAAAAATCAAGATTAAAAACAGCTATTTTAAATATAGTTTGAGCTTTAGATAAAAATGTAATTGAATCTTTCCATTGAGAAAAAAAATTTGCAAGAAAAGCATTTCCTGTTGTTTGAGGTTTTTTTATAATTATATTATTTTGAAACTTATTTTGACTTATAATTGATTGGCTTTGAAATTCAGTTTCAGCAAATATTTTAGAATATGTTAGACCTATGAATAGTGATCTAAATACAACTTTAGTTTTAGCATTAGTTACTGTTTTAACATTTTTGTGAATTGCTATAAAATCATCTTGAGCTTTGTCAACAGTAAAATGATATTTATTTAATTTTTCAGGTAATAACTTAACAGAAAAGTGTATTAATGTATTTGTTTGATGGCTTCATTTAGTATCAGTTCCATCTACAGTAGCTTCTTTGTCATTAAGACTTTTTGGTAATATATTTGCTTGAGTGATTTTAATTTGAGTTATATCATATTTATGAGTTTTAATGAGTGGTCCTTTATTTGAAGTTTGAAGACTTGTTTCAATTCCATTTTGGTTTTTTGAAGTATTTGTAGCTTTTATACAAGCAGCTGTATTTTATATGCTTATGATTTCTTATTTTAATCAAAGTAAACAGTCGCATCATTAAAATATAAATAAGTGGTTTTGAATATTTGATTTTTATAATATTCAAGATCAAAATTTATATTTTATAACTAACATAATATATTATGGAATTAAAAGAATTAGCAATGGCTTTAGCTATTTGATTAGGGGCAATTGGACCTGGTTTTGGTATTGGTTTAATTGGTAAATGAGCTTTAGAAGCTTTATGAAGAAATCCAGAAGCTGCAGGAAAAATACAATCACTTGCAATTTTATGTATAGCTTTAGCTGAAGCTGTTGCTATTTATGCACTTGTTATTGCATTAATTATTGGATTTGCTATGTAGTAGTTTAAAGTTGTAGTTTTTTTACAACTTTAAACTTTTAAATTTTAACTAACTAAAAAATTTTATGCAATTACATGATTTTAAGTTTTTTACATTAGAAACAATAATTATACAATTCATTATTTTAGCACTTATACTTTGGGTTTTAAATAAATTTGTATTTAAACCTTATTTAGCATATTTAGATGCTGAGTATGATAAAAGAAAAAAGTTAGAAAGTGATTATAATAATATTGAAAAACTAAATAATGAAGCTTTAGAAAATAAAGAAAGTATATTAAAAGAAGCAAGACAAGAAGCAGAAAATATAAAAAAAACTGCAGAAAATATTGCTAAAAAAGAAGCTTCTAATATAAAAGCTCAAGCTGAAACAGAAGCAAGTAATATAAAAAATACTGCTTTAGCTGAAATAACAAAAGAAAAAGAATCTATGTTAAATGATGTAAAATCTAAATCAATTGACTTGATTTTAAAATTTAATGCAAAACTTTTTTCTAATGAAAAAGTTTCAAGAGATTTTGTTGAAAAAGAAATAGCTTCTATTAAATAATAATAAAAAATATGACAGATTTTACTAAATTAGATAAAAACCTACTTAGTGATCTACTTAAAAAATTAAAACTTTTAAATTCTTTAAATAAATCTTTATGAAAAAGATGAAAAAAAGAGTTTTTAAAAATTAATGATAATATAGATTCATTTAAAGTAGAATATTTTGATTTTTGAGCTAATTCACTTTGATTTATTGAAAGTGAATCAATAAAAGCATTTAAAAATGTTTTTTGACTTGACTTAAATACTTCTCAAATTGAGTTTGTAAAAAATCAAAATTTAAAATGATGATTTAGAATCTTTTATAACGATAAAATGTTTAATATGAGTTATAGTAGATTTGAAAATATACTAAAATAAAAAAATACTTAATTATTAATTACTTTATATTATGTCAAATGACTTATTAAATGGAATTATAAGTGATATTGAAAAACAAATTGATACTTTAAATACTACAAAAGAACAAGAAAATGTAGGGGAAGTGTTTTATTTGTGAGACTGAGTTGCAAAAGTTTCTGGTCTTAGAGATGTTGCTTACAATGAGCTTGTAGAATTTGAATGAGGATGAGTTTGAATAGCTTTAAACTTAGAAGAACACTATGTTTGAGTAGTAGTTTTAAAATGATTTAACACTATTAAAGAATGACAAATAGCAAAATCAACTAAAAAAACTTTAGAGGTGCCTGTTTGAGAAGGACTTGTTTGAAGAGTTGTTGATGCTTTATGAAATCCTATTGACTGACTTTGAGATATTAAATCTAAAGAATTTTATCCAATAGAAAGAGTTGCTACTTGAGTAATGGATAGAAAATCAGTTCATGAACCAATGCAAACTTGAATTAAAGCACTTGATGCTCTAGTGCCTGTTTGAAGAGGACAAAGAGAGTTAATTATTTGAGATAGACAAACTTGAAAAACTCAAGTTGCTATTGATGCAATAGTTAATCAAAAAGGTCAAGATGTAATTTGTGTTTATGTTGCAATTGGTCAAAAAGAATGAAAAGTAGCAAGAGTTGTTGAAGAATTAAAAGCAAGATGAGCTATGGATTATACTATAGTTGTTTCAGCTTGAGCTTCTCAACCAGCTTCTATGCAATATTTAGCTCCATATGCTTGATGTGCTATGGCTGAATATTTTATGTTTAATGGTAAACATGCTTTAATTGTTTATGATGATTTAACTAAACAAGCAAATGCCTATAGAGAAATGTCACTACTTTTAAGAAGACCACCAGGAAGAGAAGCATATCCTTGAGATGTATTTTATCTTCACTCAAGATTACTAGAAAGATCATCAAAATTAAATGATGAACTAGGAGCTTGATCTATGACAGCATTACCTATTATTGAAACTCAAGCTTGAGATGTTTCTGCTTATATTCCAACAAATGTAATTTCTATTACAGATTGACAAATATTTTTAGAATCAGACTTATTTAATGCCGGGCAAAAACCTGCAATAAATGTTTGACTTTCAGTTTCAAGAGTTTGAGGTTCTGCTCAAATAAAAGCTATGAAAAAAGTATCATGAACTTTAAAACTTGATCTCGCTCAATATAGAGAACTTGCAGCATTTTCACAATTTGCTTCAGATCTTGATGCTCAAACTAAAACACAACTTGAAAGATGAAAAAGAATGATGGAACTTTTAAAACAATGAGTTTTTGAACCTATTTCAGTTGAAAAACAAGTAGCTTCAATTTATGCTTGATCTAAATGATTTTTTGATAAAATAGAAGTTTCTAAAATTAAAAAAGTAGAAAAAGAATTATATTTAGCTTTAGATGAAGAAAAAACAGTTTTAGAGTCTATTAAAAAAGATAAAGAAATAAAAGAAGAAACTGAAAAGAAATTAAAAGAAGTTATAAACAAAGTAGTTGAATTGAATAAATAAAAGACTAAAAGTCTTATATAAAATCTTAATCTAAATTATGGCAAATTGAAAAGAAATTAAAAGAAGAATCAAGTCAATTAAAAATACTTGAAAAATTACTAAAGCAATGGAGCTTATTTCAACTGTAAAGATGAAAAAAGCTCAAGATCTTGCTTTAGAAAAAAAAGCATATATTCGTTCTATGCTTGAAATTTTCTTGTCAGTTTCTTGAAATTTACAAGAATCAAAATTTTTTAAAAAACAAAAAACTTGAAAAACTCTAGCAATAATTATTACTTCAAATAAATGACTTTGTTGAGGTTATAATGTAAATGTTTTAAAAAAAGTTTCAAATTATGTAAAAGAAAATAAAGATGAAGAAATAGAATATATTGCTGTTTGAAAAAAGGCAAGTGCTTTTATTTCAAGAACTTGAAATAAATTAATTGCTGATTTTTCTTCTGATTTTTCAGATAATATAGAATATATTTTTTCAAGATCTATTTCTAAAACTTTTACAAAAAAATTCTTAAGAGAATGATACTCAAAAGTAGTTGTATTTTATAATCATTATGTAAATACAATTAAACAAATACCTATTTCAAGAGAATTTTTCCCTCTTACAAAAATTTGAATTGAAATGTATTTTAAACAAGTATTATGAGAAGCTTTTTATGATGATAAAGAATTTTTAAGAGAAGAAAATAAAAAATCAGATTATACATTTGAGCCAGGAAAAAAAGAAATTCTTGATTGACTTATGCCAATGTTAATAGATGCAATGTTTTATGATATACTTATTGAAGCAAAAGCCTCAGAGCATTCATCTCGTATGATAGCGATGAAAAATGCAAAAGATAATGCAAATAAATTTGCTCAAAAATTAACTCTTGCTTATAATAAGGCTCGTCAAGCATCTATTACAAAAGAAGTTTCTGAAATAGTTTCTTGAGTGGAAAGTTTAAAAGATATATAAAAGATTAAAGTTTTTTAAACTTTAATCTTAATATTAATCTTAAATTTAAATGAAATTAAAAGTATATACTGATTGATGAAGTAGGGGAAACCCTTGAAATGCTTGAGCTTGAATTTATATAACAGATGAGAATTGAAAAAGCTTAGAAAAAAGATATAAAAATCTTTGAATAAAAACAAATAATTATGCAGAATACTTTGCATCATATTTATGAATAAAAAGAGCAATAGAGCTTTGAGCTACAGAAATAGATTATTTTACAGATAGTAAGCTTGTTGTAGAACAACTTTCTTGAAAATGGAAAATAAAAAAAGATGATTTAAGAGAAATAAATACAGAGATTAAAAAAATAATAGAAGAAAATGAAGTAAAAGTTAATTTTACTTGGATAGAAAGAGAATTAAATAAAGAAGCTGATAGATTGTCAAATGTAGCAATGGATGAAAAAAATTAGGAATTGAGAATTGTAAATTATAAAATTTTTCTAATTTCTAACTCCTAATTTCTAATTTATAAACAAAATTTTAACTTATTAACTTAATTTATTATGCATACTTGAAAAATTACAAAAATAGTTTGAGTAGTTATTGATGTAGAATTTGGAAATAATTATGTTCCTTCTATTTATGATGCTCTAGAAGTTGTAGGTGCTGACCAAAGAGTAGTACTTGAAGTTCAACAACAACTTTGAGATGGTGTTGTTAGAACAATTGCTATGAACCCAGTTGACTGATTAAAAAGATGAATGGAGGTTAATGCTACAGAATTTCCTATAAGAGTTCCTGTTTGAGAGGAAGTACTTTGAAGAATGTTTAATGTACTTTGAGACCCTATTGATGGTAAAGAAAAACCAAAAACTAAAATTATGGACCCAATTCATAGACCAGCTCCTAATTTTGCAGAATTAACTACAAAAGCTGAAGTTTTTGAAACTTGAATTAAAGTAGTTGACTTAATTGCTCCAATGTTAAAAGGTTGAAAAGTATGACTTTTTGGTTGAGCTTGAGTTTGAAAAACAGTTATCATGCAAGAATTAATTCATAATATTGCTTCAGAACACGGATGATATTCAGTAGTTGCTTGAGTTTGAGAAAGAACAAGAGAATGAAATGATTTATATCATGAAATGAAAGATAGTTGAGTTATTGATAAAACTGCGATGGTTTTTGGACAAATGAACGAAGCTCCAGGACCAAGAGCAAGAGTTGCTTTAACTTGATTAACAATGGCAGAACATTTTAGAGATAGAGAAAAAAGAGATGTATTATTATTTGTTGATAATATATTTAGATTTACTCAAGCAGGTTCTGAAATATCAGCTTTACTTTGAAGAATTCCTTCAGCAGTATGATACCAACCAACTTTAGCTACAGACATGTGAGCTTTACAAGAAAGAATTACATCAACAAAAGATGGATCAATTACTTCAGTTCAAGCAGTTTATGTACCAGCAGATGACTTAACAGATCCTGCTCCAGCTGCTACATTTGCCCATCTTGATTCAACTATTGTATTAAATAGGTCTATTGCAGAACTAGGTATTTATCCAGCTGTTGATCCTCTTGATTCAACTTCTACAGTTTTAGATCCATTAGTAGTTTGAGAAGAACACTACAATGTAGCAAGAGAAGTTCAAAAAATATTACAAAAATATAAAGAATTACAAGATATTATTGCTATTTTAGGTATGGATGAATTATCAGAAGATGATAAATTAACTGTATCAAGAGCAAGAAAAATTCAAAAATTCTTATCTCAACCTTTCTTTGTTGCTGAACAATTTACTTGAACTCCTTGAGTTTATGCTAAATTATCAGATACAGTTTCAGGATTTAAAAGAATTATTGATGGAGAAGTTGATTATATTTGAGAATGATATTTTATGTATAAAGCATCACTTGATGATGTAATTGAAGCTTATAATAAAGATCAAAAATAATAATTTACTAAAATCAATTAATTTATGAAATTAGAAATACTATCATTTAACTGAAAATTGTTTAAATCAAGAGATGTTTTGTCTGTTACGGCACTAACTACCTCTTGAGAAATAACAGTTTTAGATAACCATATTCCTTTAATAACTAGATTAAAACCATCTGTTTTGAAAGTTATTTTTAAGGATGAGAATAATATTACTCAAACTGAAAATTTTGCTATTTGAGGATGAATTTTAGAAGTAGCAAAATCAAGTATGAAAATACTTATTGATATGCTTGTTTGAGCAAATGATTTAGATACTGAAATGGCTGAAAAAGCAAGACAAAATGCAATTGAAACTATGGAAAAATATAAAAATTCAAAAGACAAAGTTGATATGGAAAAATTTGTTGAAGCAGAAGATATGTTATTAAAATCACTTGCTCAATTGAAACTTTGAAATTTAAGATAATTTTTAACTATAAAATATATGGCAAATATTTGAACAAGACCACAAAAATATATGGTAAATTTACTTCATGCACTACCTGCTTTTGCAGATAAAGATGAAGCAGTTGTAAATACTTTAATAGAAATTAATTCATGATCTATTAATAAATATGAATATATAACTGAAACTTGAACTTTAAAACTTGATAGAGTTTGATTTAGTTCTTTATCATATCCATTTGCTTATGGAGCAATTCCTTGTACTTGGGATTTAGATAATGACCCACTTGATATTGAAATAGTAAATGTAACAGAACCACTTGTTCCAGGATCACTTGTTGAAGCAAGAGTTATTTGAATTATGAAATTTGTTGATGGAGGAGAAGTAGATGATAAAGTAATTGCTGTTATAAATGATGATAAAAGATCAGCTCATATAAAATCAATCGAAGACCTATGAGAACAATTTATAAAAGAAACAACTTATTATTGGGAACATTATAAAGATTTAAAAAAACCAGGAACTTGAAAAGTAGAATGATTTTTTGGAGCAGATGAAGCTGTAAAAATAATTGATGAATGTATAGAGAGATATCATAATGAATATTTACCAAAAGTTTGAGGACTTGAGGGGTAAAAAGAGCTTTTTAAAGCTCTTTTTTGATTATTAATTAATAAAATATTTTTACCTAATATAAAATTTGTGTATTATAAGAAAAAATATTTGATAAAATATAAAATTTGTGTATTATAAGAAAAAATATTTGATAAAATATAAAAATGAGAAATATAATACTTGAAAATAGAGATTATATAAAAAACAAAAAAGTTTTTGATAGAAAGATATATTTAGATAAATTATCTAATTCTCTAAATACTAAAAATATTATAATACTTGAATGACAAAGAAGAGTTTGAAAAAGTAGTTTAATAGTTTCTTATTTAAAATCTAAAAATATAGATTTTGATGATATTTTTTATATAAATAAAGAACTTGATTTATTAGGTGATATATCAGATGTAAAATCACTTGATGAAATATTTAATTATTTTAAAAAAAAATTTAGAGATCCAAAATACATTATTATTGATGAGGTGCAGGATATAGATGGTTGGGAAAAATTTGTTAGAAAATATCAAGCACTTTGAATATATAAAATAATACTTACTTGAAGTAACTCAAAACTTTTATCATGAGAGCTTTCAACTTATCTAACAGGTAGATATTTATCTATAGAAGTTTTTCCATTTTTATATGAAGAATTTTTAAATTTTAAAACTATTTCACCAACTAAAGAAGCATTTTTGGAATATATAGAATATGGTTGAATGCCTGAAATACTTTTTATAAAAGATAAAGAAACTAAAAAAAATTATCTAAAAAGTGTTTTAAATAGTATCTTATTAAAAGATATTGTTTGAAGATATAATATAAGAGATATAAAATTACTTGAAAAAATTTTAATGTTTTTAGCAAATAATACCGGATCACTTGTTTCTATTACAAATATTTCTAAATATCTTAGTGTTCAATTTAAAAAAGAATATTCAACTAAAACTATTGCAAATTATATAAGATATTTAGAGTTTCCATATTTGATAAATGAAGTTCCTAGATATGATATTTGAGGGAAAAAAATATTTGAATATGTTTCAAAATATTATTTTACAGATGTATGATTTGCAAATATTTATGGATTTACTTTTGCAAATGATATATGAAAAGTACTTGAAAATCTTGTATATCTTAAATTAAAAAGTATGTGATATGATGTATTTGTTTGAGAGAAAAATTGATATGAAATAGATTTTGTATGAAAAAAAGAAGGTGAAAAAATATATATTCAAGTAACTTATTTGTTTTCAAATGAGGAAGTTGTAAAAAGAGAGTTTTGAAATCTTGAAAAAATAAAAGATAATTATAAAAAAATAGTAGTCAGTATGGATGATACTTTTTGAAATACTTATAATTGAATAGAACATATAAATATAGAGAAATTTTTATTGATTAATTTTTAATTAAATAAAAAATAAAATATATAAAAAGTATATAAAATTAATTTGATTTTTAATTATAATTGTATATATTGGTATTAAAATAATTTATTTTTAACTAATTATTTAAAAAATGGATACTACTTTATTAAAGCAAAATAAAATAACAGCTACTTTTTTATTTAATGAGTGCTTAGATGTTTTATGAATAAATAAAATTAAAGATGGAATTTGATTAAATATTTGAACTATTAAAAGATGGATTTCTCAAAATAAAGTTCCAGAAAATTATTTAAATGATTTAAATTTTTTACTTTGAAATAAATATAAATTAGAAAATACCTTTAGAGAAAAAGACCAGTTTTATACTACTGAAAAAATATCAAAATATTGTTTTGAAAAAACTTTAGAGGTTTTAAAAGATTTAGATATTAATGAAAAAGAATATACTTTTATTGAACCAAGTGCTTGATGTTGTAATTTTTATAATATTTTACCAAAACAAAGAAGGATTTGAGTAGATATAGAACCAAAATGAGAATTAGCAAGTGAATTAATAAAAAATAATTATTTAGATTATTTTCCTAAAGATATAAATAAAAAATATATTGTTATATGAAACCCTCCTTTTTGACTTAGATGAAATTTAGCTTTAAGATTTATAAATCATTCTCTAGATTTTGCTGATGTAGTTAGCTTTATATTACCACCATTATTTGATAGTGATTGAAAATGAGTTCCTAAAAAAAGAATAAAATGATATAAGCTTGCTTATACTGAAAAATTACCCTTAAATTCTTTTGAATATCCTGACTGAAAAGAAGTAGAAGTTGCTACTATTTTTCAAGTTTGGACTAAAATAAATACTCATAAAATTAAAATTTCAAAACAAGATAGTTGTAAAAGTTTTATAAAAGTTTATTCTTTATCTGATGGATGAACTCCAGGAAGTACAAGGAATAAAAATATGTTAGATAAATGTGATGTTTATTTGCCTTCAACATGCTTTAAATGAATGAATGCTTACTCTTTTTTTGAAAATTTACCAAATAAAAGATGATATTGAATAGTTTTTTTACAAAATAAAAAAGAATTAAAAGATATATTTTATAACAAAATAAATTGGGAAGAGGTGAGTTTTTTATCTACAAATAGTGCTTTAAATCTAAGGACTAGCTTAATAGAACAAGAAGTTATAAATCAATGATTTAAAGATTTAAATTTAATTTTTTAGTTATAAATATGAATGAAAGTAATGAAATAGACAATATAGCATTGCCTATATTGAAACAAGTTTTAAAAGAAGCTCAAAGTGAATGGCTTGATTTAGATAGTAAATATAGAGAATATAGAAATTTACAAATAGATAAAAGATGAAGTTTTTGAGAAAGATTTTTTTCTCAGGCTTTATCGCAAATTTATTTTAGAAGATTAAAAATAGAGTATAATGACTGAGATCAATGAGATTGGGATTTAAAGTTTAATGATGTAAAATTTGAAATAAAAACCTCTTCTATAGATGTAAATAAAAAATTTCAAAATGAGTGACTAAGAAAAGATGGAGATTATAATTGAGTTTTATTTTTATGAGTTACTCCAAATGAGCTTTATATAAAATTTATAAAAAAAGATGAGATTAATTTTGAAAAACTTCATAATAGATGAGAAAGGTGAACTTGAAGAGGTTATAAATGGGATCTTAAAAAAGATGAAATGATAAAAATTAATAATTTAGAAGATATAAAAAATGAATTTGAAAAAAGTTTTAAATTTTTGTTAAAATAATAAATCTCTATGAAACTCACAAAAACTTTTTTCCAAAATAAAGATACACTAACTCTTACTCAAGACTTACTTTGAAAAGTTATTACATATGAAAGTCCAAATGGAATTATTTCTTGAATTATAAATGAAACAGAAGCATATATGGAAACTGATGAAGCAAGTCATACTTTTGGATGAAAAATAACAAATAAAAATAAAATTATGTTTGAAGAAGCAGGGCATTTGTATGTTTATTTTACTTATGGGATGTATTATTGTGCAAATATAGTTTCTGAAAAATCAGGATTTTGAAGTGGAGTTTTGATTAGATCAGTTATCCCATATATATGAGAAGATTTGATGATAAAAAATAGAAATTATACCAAAAAAAATTTAATAAACTTGTCTAATTGACCAGCAAAGTTTACACTTGCTTTTTGAATTAAAAAAGAGTTTAATTGAATAAATTTATTTGAAAATAATTCAAAAATTTATTTAGAAGATATTTGATATAAACCAAAAAATATTATATCTTCACCTAGAATAGGAATATCAAAAGCAAAAGAAAAATTATGGAGATTTTATTTTAAAAAAGAAGATTAATTTATATTAAAATTGGAAAAATAAATAGTTTTTTGTAAATGAAATTTTTGTTAGATAAAATTACTATAATTTATAAATAGTTTTACTATAAAAAACTTACTTTCTAAAAAGTAAGTTTTTTATTTATTTAGTAATTTCTTTTGTTTTACCTCTTCATTTAAACTCTATAATAATAGGAGTTCAAGAAAATCAAAAATTATCTCTAATTCTATTTTCTAGATATCTTTTATAAGAAAAATGAAAGTGTTCAGGGTTATTAACAGTTAATACAAATTTTGGTGGATTTATATCTACTTGACTTCAATAATATATTTTTGGTTTATGTGCTACTCTATTTCAAGTTGGGGGGTGTTTTAATACAGCTTGTTCTATAAAAGAATTAAAAATTGATGTTTTAACTCTTTTATTTTTTCTTTCTTCATTTATTAAAACAGCAGTATCTAGTATTTCTTCAATTCTTTTTTTCTCTGTAGCTGATGTAAAAATAACAGAAACCCAAGATAAAAAATCAAACTTATCTTCAATATATCTTAAATATCTTCACATAATTTTGTCTTTATCAACTCAATCTTTATTTAAAACAGCGTCCCATTTATTTACTACTATAATAAGTCATTTTTTTTCATCTAAAACACTTGATATAACAGATAAATCTTGATTGTGTATTCCATCAACTCAATCAATAACAACAACTGCTATATCAGCTCTTTTTAAACTCCTTTCTGTTCTCATAACAGACCAATTTTCAATATTTCTTGTTCAGATTTTTGATAATCTTCTAATTCAAGCAGTATCAATTAAAACAAATTTATTATCATTGTATAAAAATTTTGTATCTATTGAATCTCTTGTAGTTCATGGCATATCTTTTACCATAACTCTATTTTTTCAAACAATAGCATTAATTAAACTTGATTTTCATACATTTGGTCTTCAAATTAAAGCTATTTTAATAAAAGAATCATCTATTTCTTCTTGTAAAATATTAAATCATCTTGATTTTAGATTTTCAGATAAAGATTTTTTTAATTTATCAAATCAATAATTATGACTAGTTGAAACTGGTATAAAATCTAAAAACATATTTACAACAGGTAGAGAAAAAGATTCTAGTCTTTGATTTTCATTATCTGCTTTATTTGCTACAACTATAACAGGAGGAATATTTTTATCTTTTAAAATTTTTAATATATCTTGATCTAAAGATGTAAATTTATCATACTCAATAAGCCAAATAAGTAGATCACTTTCTTTTATAGCATCTTTTGTTCTATTTATGATATCAACTGCAACTTCATCGTCTTTTGATGAAAAATCAAGTCATCAACTATCTGCAATTATATAAGTTAAATTATTTATATAATCGTTATATTCAAATTCAAGTATATCTCTTGTTGTTCCAGCTTCATCTGCAACTATTGCTATTTTATGTCAAGTAAGCATATTAAAAAAACTTGATTTTCATACATTTGGTCTTCAAATTATCGTAACTTTTCCTAACACTTTTAAAAAATTAATTATAAATGAAATTTTATATGTGGATTAAAATTTACTTGATTATAAGGTTTTATTTTAAAAAGCAATTTTTTTAAAAATTGTTTTTTAATTATTTTTTTATATTTTTATTTTGTAATTTTCATTTTTTCTTTATATTTTTATAGATTTCTTTTTTACTTAATATAAAAAATTTTATCAAGCTATGTATTGTAGTTGGCATTAATATTTTAAATAACTTTTTTATTATGAATAATTTGCTCTACATACCTTTATTATATTTTTAAATTTAATTATTTTTATGAATAATATACCAATTTTAGTTTTAGAAGATTGTGAAATAACAAATATGACTATTTCAAGTTTATTGTCAAATTTATCACCTTTAGATATTCATATAGTAGAAACAAAAAAACAAGCTTTAAATCTTTTAAATTCTAGGAATGATTTTTTATTTGCTTTTATCGATTGGCATTTAGAAACATGAACTAGTGAATGAATAATTAAAACAATACTTGAAACACAAGTATGAGTTATTGATATTTTTGCAACATCATCATCAATTGAACAAAGAAGTTTTCAAATAATTACAGAATGAGCAACAAGATCGTGTAATAAAAAAGATATTGTATTTGAGTTTAAAAAAATACATGATTTTATTAAATAAAAAATATAATTATCTAAACCTTATTATTTTTTTACTTTTCAGTGAGGAGTTCACTCTACAAATCAAGCTGGAGTTTGAACTCAAATAATTACTTTATTATTAAAATCTTTTAAACTTTTACTTCAAACATAAGTTAAACTAGATCTAAGTCAAGTTGTAAATTTGTCAACCACATCTCAAACTGATTTATATCATTCTCTTAAATATATTTTTGAAGTAGAAATTCATTCTTGAAATAAAGCTTTTTTTGCTTGTTCAAATTCTGATAATTTTGAGTTTCTTAAAAGTACTGCTCTTCAAGAGGCCATTCAGTAATTTTGTTTATACATATTTCATTCAGCATCATAGAAAATATCTCAAGTTGATTCAAAAGTTCAAGTTAAAATACTTCACATCATTATATGACTTGCTCAAGCAGCAATAGCTAAACATAAGTCTCTTGGTTCTTTAATTCATCCATCAGCTATTACAAAACCTCAAAATGATTTTGCTATTTTTGAGCAATGATAAACTGCACTAAATTGTGGTCTTCAAACTCAAGTCATCATACGAGTTGTACACATAGCACCTGGTCCAATTCAAACTTTTACTCAGTCAGCTCAAGCTTCAATAAGAGCTTTTGTAGCTTCTGGAGTTGATACATTTCAAGCAATTAAACAAATTTCATTTCAAAATTCTTTTCTAAAAGTTTTAATTGCATCAATCATTGTTTTTTGGTATCCGTGAGCTGTATCTAGTATGAAAGTATCAACTCAGATACTAATTAATTTCTTAGCTTTTTCTAAAAAATAGTTAATTCAAAGAGCGATACAAATATTAAGTTTTCAATTTTTATCTAAAGTAGGAGTATAAAGTCATCTTCTAACTGCATCTTTTTTTGTAAGTATTCAAATCAAATTTCAATTGCTATTTACAATAGGGAGTGCTGAAATTCATTTTTGTAGCATTAAATTATATGCCTCTTCTGGAGTTATATTTTCATTTCAAGTAATTAATCTACTTTTATTTATATTTCAAAGAAGCATAAATTGTTCGTATTTATCAAGATCTGAAGGTGTAAAAATTGAAAGTGGTTTATTTTCTTCATCAACAAGTATTACACATTTATGAGCTCTTTTATTAATGATTGAAAGAGCATCTCTAACATATTCATTTTTTTTAACAGTTAATGGTGTATCAAATTTTGTATTTGCATTTTTAACAAAATTTACTATTTCTATCATTTTTTCTAATTCCATATCTTGAGGTAAAACTCAAATTCCTCAATATCTTGTAAGAGTTTCTGCCATTCTTTTTCAAGTTACAGCATTCATATTTGCAGAAACTATAGGAAGAGTAGTCTTAAGTTTATTTTTTGGATTGATATCTACATCAGTAATTCTAGATTTTCATTCAAAGTATTGTTGAAAAATAAAAACATCTTCATAAGTTAATTCCTCATTTTCATAGATTGGGTTATTGAATTTCATAAAAAATATTTATATAAATAAAACTTACATGTCATTTAGTATTATATTATAAATCATTTTTTTGTAAATAATATATTGATAGATTCTAACATGAAATGCAAAATTTAGTTAAAGAAAATTTTATTAGGAGTAAAGAAAGTTAAGAGATTTTAATTATAAAATATATAACTTGATTCTTTGTGTAATTTATTAAATTTAAAATTCTTACTCTTTAATATAAATTGAAAAAAAATAAAAAAATAGTAATTACAAGTTTTTTCTTATAATTACTATGTATGTTTAAGCAATTTTTCTATTTACACAAATTTTTACTTACTCTCTAAAAAATTTTATTTATCAAAAAACTATTTATTTTTTCCCTATTTTCTAGCAGAAATAGCATCATCAATTAAAGTTTTAACAAAATATAATTTAGTTATTCTTTGATCTTGAGCAGTTTTTGCAATTCTTGATAATTTAACAGCATCAATTAAATCAAATATGCTATCTTGAGCTTTATTTAGAGATTCTAAATTTATTTTAGCTAAAAATATTAAAGCATCTTGTTTTAATTTTATTTTAGAATCTAATTTTTTAAATAATTTTTCATTAAAATAATTAGCATTATCTCCATAAATAGAGATTAAAGTATCAGTTCTTTGCCAATTAGCTGTTTGTCCTGATCCATAAGTATCTTCACAATACATCATAGTCATAGCAGCTCAAGTTCCCACAACAAATCAATTATTACATCCATCAGTTACTGTCGTAACATTTTTTTCATTTTTTAATAAATCTTCTAATGATCCATAAGTTTTTGGAGTTTTCCCATCTCTATAAAATTCTATAGTTTTTGAAGCTTCACTAATTAACATTATATCATCTTGTACTACATTATTAGTTCCATCTAAAACTGCACTTATAGGCATAATATCTCATTGAGTAGTAGTAGAAGTACCATCGTATACAGGAGTTTCACTTGTTTCTAAACTTGTTAGCATAATATCTCATTGAACCGTTCATTCAACATTAGCAAAAGTAGGAGTAATCATCATAGCAGTTAGAGCTAAAGTTCCAATAATTTTTTTCATAATATATAATTATAAATAATAAAATAAGTTTTCAAGGTTCTCGTGTTTAGTTTTTTAAACCTTTCATATGCTATAACATTATTTATTTAAAAAGGTGACAATATAAATTTAAATAAAAAAATTTGATTTTATATAATTATATATATATTATATATAATTATATTATTAAATATTTATAATATGCTTACAACTAAACAAGAAAAATTTTTAGATATAATAACTGATTTTATAGGAAGGTATTGAAAATCTCCAACTATAGATGAACTACAATCACTTACAAATCAAAAATCAAAAAGGGGAGTGGTTCAATATTTAGAATCACTTGAAAAAAAATGATTTATAACAAGATGAAGCTGATTTAGAAGTATAAAACTTTGAAATTGAGTTTGATTTCAAACTATTTTAAATATACCTATATTATGAATAGCAAATGCTTGAAGACCTTTATCTTTTGCAGATCAGTATGAATATTGATCAATACCTGTTTCTAAAGAAGTTATTTCTTGAGATCAAAATAATTATTTTTTTGTAAAAGTTGAATGAACTTCTATGAATGAATATAAAATAAATTGAAAATATATAGAAAATTGAAGCTATGTTTTAATCAATAAAAATGAAAAAGTTATAAATACAAAAGATGTATTTTTATTTGTAGTTGATAATGCTGCAACTTTAAAAATTCCTAAAAAAGAGTGAAATAACTTATACTTAATTCCAAAATCAAGAGATGATTATCATAAACCAATAATTTTATCTTGAGAAGATGAAGTTTGAGTTAATTGAAAAGTAGTTGATGTATTTAATTTTGAATCAGTATAAAAATATAATGTCCCAAAAAGCTATCAAAGTCCAATTTTTTAAACACAAATAAAATAAAAAATAGTTAAAAATAAAAAATTAATTAATAATAAATTTATTTTTTTTGTAATTTTTATTTTTTTCCTTATAATTTTTGTAAATTTCTTTTCTAGCTAGTTGAGAAATTTTTAATTAATAAAAAAATACTATGAATAAAAAATTAATAACTACATTAGCAATTTACTCAGCTTGAATTATAACAGCTTTAGTTTACAACAAAAAAACTCCTGAAGAAATAAATAAAGAAATTGAAGATAATAATTCAAAAGATTGAAATATATTTAGTGTGTTTTTTAATAATTTTATTGAAATACATAAAAATTTACTTGATTCTTTAAAAGAAAAAACTTTAACAGAAGAAAATAAAGCATTATTTTTAGAAAAAAAACAAGAGTTAGTTAAAAGTTTAAAAGATTATGAAGTTAAAGCAAAAAACATTTATGAAGAATACAAAGAAAAATCAGTTGATTATAAAAAAGACTGAATTGAATTAATTGAAAAATATTATCAAGAATGAATTTCAAAAATAAAAGAACTTGATTTTAATGAAATAAAAGATGAATTTACTTCTTATATAGAAAATTTAAAAAATAAATTAAAAAAATAAAATCAACCTTTTTGGTTGATTTTATTTTTTTAATTTATTTTTTTTTATTTGCAAGTTGACCACAAGCAGCATCGATATCATCTCACATAGTTGCTCTTATTGTTGAAGGAACTCAAAATTCTAGTAAAACTTTTTGAAATTTTTCAATTAAAAACTTTGGAGTTGGGTTATACTCAATTCATCAAGCTCACTCTCAAGGATTGTATGGTATAAAGTTTACATGTGCAAGTTTTCATTTTAATAAATTTCATAATTCATAAGCAAGTTTTATATTATCATTAACTCAATTAAGCATAATATACTCATAAAAAATTCTTTTATTAGTTTTAGCTGTATATTCATCAAGTGCTTGCATTAAAGTTTCTAAATTATAAGTATGATCTACAGGCATAATTGATTTTCTAATCTCATCATTTGGTGCATGAATTGATATTGCAAGTGATGTTTGAGGAAAATCATCTCAAAATTTTTTAATTCAAGGAACTATTCAACAAGTTGATACTGTTATTCTTCTATTTGCTAGATTAAATTTTTTTTGAGCACATGCTATCTCAATTGATTTTTTTACATTTGGATAATTTAAAAATGGCTCTCACATCCCCATATAAACTATATTTCTTAAAATAGTTTGCTCTTTATTTAGTATTTCACTAGCATACATAATTTGTTCAACTATTTCGCTAAAAGTTAGGTTTCTTTGTAATCATAATTTTCAAGTAGCACAAAAACTACAAGCCATAGGACATCAAGCTTGACAAGAAACACACAAAGTATTTCTTCAAGACAAGTGTCTCATAATAACTGATTCAATTAATTCTCATGAAGAAGTTTTAAATAAAATTTTTGTTGTTTGTCCATTATCTGAAGTAACTATATGATCTACTGCTAAAGAATAAAAATAAAAATTTTCTTTTAATAATTCTCTAATTTCTTTAGAGATAGTATTCATATCATCAAAATTTGATATAAAATTTTTATAAATAGCATTTTCTATTTGTGAGTATCTAAATTTTGGTATTTTATTTTCTTGTAAAAAGTTAATTACTTTTTCTTCATCATGTATTGAAAACATTTATATTTTATAATTAATATTAACTAAAAAGAGATTTTATAAAAAATTTGAAAAAAAACAAATAATATTTATTATATAGTAAATTATTTTTTAAAGCTCAATTAAATGTCTATTTATAATTTAAATAAAGATCCTATTTTAGAAGTTTTTTCTTTTATTTGAAAAAAATGGGTTTTATTAATTATAAAATCAATTTCTGATTGATGTAAATGTTTTTCTGATATAGAAAAAGTATTAGATTGAATTAATCCAAGAATTTTATCAACCAGATTAAAAGAACTTGAAGAATTTTGATTTGTTGAAAGTCATATTAAACAAGATACAAAAAATAAAACTATTTATTGTTTAACTCAAAAATGATTATGTTTTACTCAAAATATTAAAAATTTAGAAGATTGGGTGAAAAAATGGGAAAACATTTAATTAAAAAATAAATAGTTATTTAAAATTAAAAATCTTAATTTTTGTTCTTTAAACAATATTTTTACATATAAAGTATTGGTGGAAATTTTTTTTCAATTTTTCTTTTTTGTTTTGTCCATATTTGATACTTAATTAATGTCTTTTGATTAATATCAATATCCTTTCAATAAATTACTTTGTAAATCTCTTTATATAATTTATATTCATTATTTATAAGATCATTAGCATAATCATATGCAGTTTTTATTTTTCAATTAAATATTAGTTCAGCAAAATGCTTATGTTCAGAACTATTAGCGTTATCAAAATTGTAAAATAAATCTAAATTATTTCTTAATATATGGAGATTATCTCTATAAATATTTAGGAAATTAACTTTTCATAACATTTTTGAATAATCATATTCTCTAGGGTTATCAATTTTAATAAGTAAATCTGTAACTTTATGCTCATAATAATCAATTAAAACTATACAAAAAATAAACATTTTTTCAAAATCATTTAAAACTAATTTTCAAAAATAACTAATAAATTTTTTTAAATCATCTTCTTGAGTTACTTCATTTTCTTCAACAAAGAAAAAGTTATAAAAATCACTTATTGCAGGTATTGATAATATTATCTCATGTTGTCTAACTGTTAATAATCTATTTTTATCTATAATTGTAGCTCCTAAATCAGCTTGTGCTGATAAAATTATATCAATTTGATTTAATGATTTTGATCTATTTTTTTCAAATTTATCATTATAAAGTGATGTGCTTAAAGGAGGAGTATTTTTGTTATTAGCTCTTTTTGAAAATCAAAAATTAAAATTCATACTAAATATGTTTATCAAGTAAATCTAAATTGTAGTTATATTTTCACATTAGCTAAGATTTTTTTTACAAATCATTTTAAATTCATTATCTCTTTTTGCACTTCAGGAGCAATTACTTCAGGTAATTCTAATTTAACAAAAATTAATTCTCTTTTTTCCCTATTAGGAAAAATAACACCTGAAGTATCTTCTTTAAATTCATCTCTTTTTAAATAAATTTCTTTTCATCAAGAAAATAATTTAGAATTATTATTTTTAAATTCTTTGAAATATACAGGATAATCTAATCAAATAATTCTATCTCAAACTAAAAAAAATCAAATTTCTTCCATCATTAAAACTTCTTTTTGTTCGATATCAGTTAAATTTAAAAAATCTATTAAAGAAGAAGTTTCTTGATCTCAATTTTCCCAAGTAAGTGTCATCATTATTTCATTAGTATTAGATAATGATAATACTTGAGGTTTTTGTAGAATTTTTTCTACTTCTTGTCAACTTTGGTCAACTGTTATAGGCATAATATAAATATTATTAATAAATCTTGTTAAATTTTACCATAAAAACAAAAATAAATCAAATTTATGTAATTTAAGTAGTATTTACGAAGATAGGTACCACTATTTTCTTTTAAATCTTCTAAAATAAAAACAAGAAAATAATTAAATTTACAAAACAATTAGTTAAATAAAAAATACTCCACTAGAATATACAAATATTTCAAAAGAAAGTATTTTATGACTTGAACAAAATAAATATAATCTATATTTTTCTACTTTTGAAAATTTATTAAAAACTAATTTTGAAAACAAAGACTAATTAATTCAGTTACTAAATAATATAGATAGATGAATTTGATTTAATTGAGTATTTTAAATCTTAATTTATTTTAGTAGATAAAATAATTAAATTCTATCATTCAATAATCTTGCATTTTTTAAAAAAATAAGTAAAATATACAAAATTATATATTTTAACTATAAAATATTATGACAAATAAATTATCACCTGAAGTACAAGTTTGTTACAATGAAGTGCAAAAATCTCCAGAAAATCAAAGACAATTTATTTTTGAAAGAGCTTGTCAAAAAATAAAAGACAAAACTCAAATAGCATTACTTGTAGCTATGTTATGATTATCACAAGCCCCTAATACTGTTCAAGCTTGAGAACCTCAAAAAATTGAAGCAGTTAAAGCAAATTCTGTAGTAAATAATCCTGAATATAAAAAACTACTCTCAACTCTTAATGTAGAATTTTCAAGATTAGTTGAACAATGAAAAAAAGAAGTAAGTCCTGAAAATCAAGCTAAATTTGAAAGCTATATGAAATCAATAGAAAAAAAATTAAGAGAATGAAGTTTAGCTCTTAGTACACTTAGGGTTTTTACAAGAATGGTATCAGAAAACTGATCTTTTTATACAAATTTCTATAATTATGTAGCTAAATTTGAACCATTTGCAGAATTAATAACAGCTCAAAGAATGGAGCATATAGCCCAAAACAAAGAAACAATAGCTCAAAACAAAAGAGATATTGCTACTTTAAATGCACTTGCTGATGCATTTAAAGAATAACTCTTTTCAATTTTTGCAAAATAATATCATATATGATAAAATAAGAGAAAGTTTATATCTTTCTCTTATTTTTATGAGTGAAACACAAAATACACAATTAGAAAGTATTCATACCACAAAGGAGAGTATTCCATGACTTGATCAAGAAAAGTATGATCTATTAAAAAATTACCCAAACTTTTCTACTTTTGAGAATCTCTTAAAAACAGATTTTGAAAACAAAGATAAATTGATTTTATTATTAAATAAAATAGATGTTATTGATATAGATGATTATTTTTTCAAATGATTTACTTTGGTAGATCAAAAATGAATTAATGAATTTATAAATAATCCTAAATTTGCTTCACTAATAGAGACACAAACTACTCAAGAAAGTAAGCAAACTTCCCAAGAAAAACTAAAAACCTTTATTAATACATATCCAGTATTTAAAGAATGATTAACAAAATATGCGCAAAATAATGATAAAAATTTACTAGAATTATTAAAAAAATTTGAAACTTCTCATGATAACAAAGATATAGATGAATTTTTATCATATTTCAAAGATCATCCACAAAAACTACAAGAAATATTTTCATCTCTGCAAACTGATGAAAAGTCATATAAAGCATTTTATACTTTCCTAGAAAGTTCAGATGATTTAGCACTAAAACAAAGACTTCAAACTATTCCAAGGGAACCAAAAGATTTTGCAAGACAAGAAAATAGACTAAATAAACTTCTTGACACTTCACCATATTTTCCAAATACCAATCCTGAAAATATCAAAAAAGTATGAAGTATACTTACATCTAAAATAGATGAAAAAAATAATTACCATAAAATAATAGAAACTTGAGAGATTCCTCCATCTTCATATATAGAATGAAAAAACGGGTATCGTATCAAGACAGATATCATTTCACCAAGACTTCTAGAGATCAGATCTGCATTTACTACTGAAAAATTAAGAATTGACTGGCAAAAGAATATACTAGAAAATAAATTACAATCCCTTAACTTAGACAATATAGAAAATACTCAAAACCAACTAAAGACAGATATAGAAGCCTTAACTCAAAAAAAACAAAATTCTTGACTTTCTTTTGGAGAAGAAATAAAACTTGAATGACTTCAAATAGATTTAAAAGAAATTGAAAGTTTGATTTTAAAACAACAAGAAATTAAATGAAAAATTGATACACTAAATAAAGAACTTTCTCAAAGAGAAGATGAATTTTTAAAATACTATACTCTTGAAATGTGAAACTCAGGTGAAAGTATAAACTTAAAAGATACTCAAGCCCAAGATACACTTAATTTTTTAGATACTTTATGAATACTTCATATACCTTTTAGTGACTACATAAAATTACAAAGCTTTATAAATAAAAATCAAGTTTCTTTGGGGTTATCAAAGCCCCTTGATATAAACAAATGATTTACTAAAAATGACTCGATAGATGAAACAAAAAATAGTGATAGAGAATTTTTAAATATTTGGAATAAAATACTTTGAAAAGAAAATAATCTCTCTATAGAAAGTTTAAGAGGATGAAATTTGTGAGATAGATTTTCTTCTAGTTCTTTTGGAGAAAATTTGAAGCAAAATTGATTATTAAATAATGATGGAAGATTAAATTTTAATGAAGTTGAAAAAAAGATTCTTTAAAATAATGAGAGTATATCTATTATATCTGTTATGCATTTTATTAAAAATAAATTTGAAATATTTTATTCAATATATATAATGATTTCTTAAAAGTTTAAAAAAATAATGAATAAAATATTACCAGCCATATTATTTTCTTGAACATTAGCTTTATTATGACCTAATAAAGCTTTTTGAAATGAAAAAATTTCAACTAATTCAGATGAAATTACTGAAAAAGTGACTCAAATATTAAGTTTAGATAAAGAATACTCAAAAATAATTGATGAAAAACTTTCAAAATTAGAAATTGATGAGTGAATAAAACAAGAAATAAGAGAATTATTTCAAGATAAAACTTTTCAAAAAGAAATATTTAAAATTCTTAAACAAGAATTTAATTGGTCAATTGAAAATATATTGTCTGCAATAATATTGTGATTTTTATATTGATATGCTTATTATTGAACTGTAAAAAAAGTTAAAAAAGATTCAATGGAAATAGTTGTAAAAAGTTTTGTTACATTTTCACTAACTAGCTGATGAATGGTTTTTGTTAACTGATTTGTTCCTTGATCATTAGTTTATTTTGAATCATTTTTACTTGCTTGATATGTTGTTTATTTACATTTAAAAAATAAAAGAGAATGAAGAGTTCAGAAATTTGCAAACTTTTCTGAATTTATTGATAAAAATCCTCTTCCAGTTGTTAGATATGATAAGAATTGAAAACCTATTTTATGGAACAAAAAAATGGAAGAAGAGACAGGTTATAATTATAATAAGATTTTAGAATATTATGAAAAAAAATGAGAAGTAATGACTCTTTTATATAAATGATATAATTTAGAAAAAGTAGAAGAATATTTATCAAAAATAAAAAAGACATGAATTTGATATAAAAATATTGCATTTACTATGACAACAAAATATTGAGAAGAAAAAACTTTTTTATGGACTACAATGCCTGATTGAATTTGATGAACAATAAGAACTGCTAGATTATTAACAGATGAAAATGAAATTAAAGATGAATTAAAAAGAACAAAAGATTTACTAAATAATACATATAATGAAATAAACACTAAAGATGATATAGAAATGTTAGCAAAAATTGATGATGCAATAATTAATAATAAAATAATTCCTTTTTATCAACCTATTTACCATACTAATGATACTTCAAAAATATATAAATATGAAGTATTAATGAGAATAAAAAATAATGATGGAACTTTTGAATCTCCTTTAAGGTATTTAGAAGTAGCTAAAAAATATAATAGACTAGTTGCTATTTTTAATGTAATTTTAAACAAAGTTTTTTTAAAAGCATCAGAAAATGATTTAAAATTTTCTATAAATATTTCATGACAAGATATGTCTAATCCAGATTTAATTTCAATATTAATGGCTTGAATTGAAAAATATTGAATAGATCCTTCTAGAATTACACTTGAAATACTTGAATGAGAATGGAATAAAGATTTTGATCATTTTGATATAATTACAAAAATTAAATCAAAAAAATTTAGGATAGCTATGGATGATTTTGGTTCTGATAATTCTAATTTAAATAGACTACTTGATTTGTTAAATAATAAACAAATAGATGAATTAAAAATTGATTGACATATAATCAAATATTTAATTGATAAAGAAAAATGAATTGAAAATGATGATAAAAATATTAAATTATCAATTTTAACAAAAGAAATTCTTAGATGAGTTATTAATGCTTGTCATAAAGTTTGAATTTTGATAATAGCTGAATATATTGAAAATGAAGAGATATTAAATGAATGTAAAAGTCTATGAATAGATTATTTACAATGATTTTATTTATCTAAACCCTTAGAAAATATTAAATAAATAATTAAAATTTTTATGGAAGTAAACAAATTACATACTAATACTATAAATACTCAAACTTTAGTTACTATAATTAATGATTTTATTAATCAAGTTAAAAAAGAACATCATTTTATTTTAGAGTGAAACTTTGACATAAATCAAATAATAAATGATTTTTTATTAAAGTTTGATTTTAATGATATACAAATAACAGATATTAAAGAAAATCTTTCTTCAATTGAATTTGGTACAGAATTAGTTGAATTAATTAAATTATTATCTGAAATAAATTATGTTAATAATCCAAAATATTTAATTTTAATTTCATCAATAATTTGATTCTTACATTGATATTCAGAAAAATTTAATAAACATTATATTTTGGTAAAATATGATAAAAACTGAAAACCAACTTTATGGAATAAAAATATGGAAGAAGAAACATGATATACATATGAAGAAATTATTAAATATTATGAAGAACATTGAGAAGTAATGACTTTATTGTATAAATGAGAAAATATAAAAAAAGTAGAAGAATATTTAAATAAAATAAAAGAAACATGACTTTGATATAAAAATATTGCTTTTACTATGACTACAAAAAATTGAGAGGAAAAAATTTTTTTATGGACTACTTTTCCTGATTTAGAAGGAGGAACAATAAGAACTGCTAGACTATTAATAGATGAAAATGAAATTAAAAAAGAACTTGAAAATACAAAAAAATTATTAAAAATGGATGTATTAACTTGAATATATAATAAAAGGGCTTTTATTGAAGATATTGATAAAAAAATTTTTGATAAAAGAAGAAAATTACCTTTTATTGTATCAATGTTTGATATTGATAATTTTAAATCAATAAATGATAAACTTTGACATAATATTTGAGATAAAGTTTTAATAGAATTAACTAAATTTTTAAAATTAAAAATAAGAAATACTGATGTATTATATAGACTTCATTGAGATGAATTTGTTATTATTTTTGAATCTGATAATATTTTAGAATTATCAAAAAAAATTAATAAGATAAGAGAGGAGTTTTTTTCTTATGTAAAAGAAAAAATAGGACTTGAAAAGTGAGTTTGAACAAGTTGGTGAAGTATATGCATCCCAGTTTTAAAACCAGGATTAAAAATTGATTTTAATGAAGAATTTCAAAAAATTGATAAATATATGTATGCTGTAAAATATTTTAAATTAATTTCAGATATATTAATTGCAAAAAATGATATTAATGAAGGATTTGAAGAAAAAAATGGGACAGCTTACCCATTATTTAATGATAATTGAGATTTTGTTTGAGTTAATATTTTAAAATCAAATTGAACAATGTTTTTATCACGAGCAGATTTAAATTTAATTATTGAAAGAAAAAAAGAAATTGATGATCGAAAAATGAGATTATAAGATAATAATTTTTTTAAATCACAGCTTTAGCAACTTCATCTGCAACTCAAACATCAAAAGGTGAGGGGATGATTTTATTAAAAGTTGGGTCTTTAATCATATTTGCAAGATTTTTTCGTGCCTTTATTTTCATTTCATCTGTTATTTTAGGAACTTTATTTTTTAAAGCTCATTTAAATATTCAAGGAAAAACAAGTACATTATTTAATTGATTTGGATAATCAGATCTTCAAGTTGCAACTATTTTTGCTCAAGCATCATAAGCATCTTCAGGCATAATTTCTGGAATTGGGTTTGCCATAGCAAAAATAATAGGATCTTTATTCATTGATTTAACCATTTCTTTTGTTAAAACTAAAGCAGCTGATACTCAAATAAATATATCTCTTCAAACAATTGCTTCTTTTAATCATCATTTTATACAATCTTTACTTTCAGGATTTAAAACACAAGCTGTATTTGTGATATTTGTAAGCATTTCTTTTTCTACATTTAAATTTCATCTTCAAGCATAAATAGTTCATTTACTATCAACTACAACGATGTCTTTTATTCAATAAAGATGAAGTAATTTTGTAATAGCTACTCAAGCAGCTCAAACTCAATTTATTAATACTTTTACATCTTTTATATCTTTTTTTACTATTTTTAATGCATTTATAAGTCAAGCAAGAGTAACAATTGCTGTTCAGTGTTGATCATCATGAAAAACTGGTATATCAAGTTCATTTTTTAAAGTTTCTTCTATTTCAAAACATCTAGGAGATGAAATATCTTCTAAATTTATTCATCAAAAAGTTGGAGCAATATGTTTTATAGTTTCAATAATTTCTTTAGTATCTTTTGTGTTTAAAATAATTGGAAAAGCATTTATTCATCAAAATTCTTTAAATAAAATTGCTTTTCATTCCATAACAGGAAGTGAAGCTTCTGGTCCTATATCTCAAAGTCATAAAACTGCAGTACCATCACTTATAACAGCTATTGTATTTGATTTTAGAGTATAGTCATTTACCTTTTTTTTATCTTTAGCTATTTCAAGGCAAGGTCAGGCAACTCATGGTGAATAATAAGTAGATAAATCTTCTCTAGTTTTTAGTGGTACTTTAGATATTGTTTCTAGTTTTCAACTAAATTCTTTATGTTTTTTTAAGCTTTCTGCAAAATAATCCATTTTTTATAAATTAAAAATTAAATTACTATAAAATATATAGCATATTTTAAAAAAAGCAAATTTAAATATAAAAATTGGTAATGGTCATGAAAATAAGTATCACCAATTTTCTATAAATCCTCTAAATAAAAATAAAAAAATTAAATTTACTAAATTAGAGTATAATACATTTTTTTAATTTTTCAACAAGAGATTTTTATCAAGTACCCATGTTTAGGTACAGATAGTAATATCCTTTGAAATAAATTTGATTTTTTAAAAAAAAATTATATATTTAGTTTTTAAAAATGGATTTGTAGCTTAGTGGTAGAGCAGGGCCCTCTTAAGGCCAAGGTCGTGGGTTCAATCCCCACCAGATCCACCAAACAATTATAAAAAAGGCTAGTTTTAACTGAGCCTTTATATTTTATTAAAACCATTATGATAAATAAATTACCAAAAGATTTTTTAGATAAATTAAATCAAATTTATAATAAAACTGAACTTGAAACTATTTTTAAATGATTTCAGGTTATTAAAAGAAAAGTGACATTTAGAGTAAATACTTTAAAATCAACAAATAAAGAAATTGAGGATTATTTGAATAATATATGATTTTTATTTAAAAAAATAAATTATTTAGATAATTGATATATTTTGCTTGAAAAACAAGAAAAAGATATATGGGATTTAGATATTTTTAAAGAGTGAAAAATATATTTACAATGAATTACAAGCCAATTTATAGGACAAATCTTAACAAATGATTTAAACAATTTTAAAAATAAAGAATTAAAAGTCCTTGATTTAACTGCTTCTCCTTGATGAAAAATAACTCATATTTGAGCTTTAACAAGAGACAAAAAAGAATTATATGCAAATGATTTAACATCAATTAGAATTGATAAATTAAAATATTTAACAAACAAACTTTGATTTGAAAATATAAATATTATAAAAAATGATGCAAGAAAGTTAAAAGATATTTTTCCACAAAATAGCTTTGATATAATTATAGCAGATTTACCTTGTAGTGCTGAATGAAGAATTAATTTAAATAAAGAAAAATCATACTTTTTTTTAAATAATAAAGATATAAATAAAAAAAATTATAAATTACAAAAAGAAATTTTAGAAAATAATATAGAATTATTAAAAGAGTGATGAATTTTAATCTATTCAACTTGTACACTAGATCCTTTAGAAAATGAAGGAATAGTTCATTTTTTACTATCAAATAATAAAAATCTAAAACTAGAGGATATTTCAAGTTTTTTTGATTACAAAGAGTTAGAAAATATAAAGAAATCTTGAATTAAAAGTTACTCAAAATATATTTTCAAAAATGATATCACAAAAACACTTAGATTATTACCAAGTGAAAATACAGAATGATTTTTTATTGCTAAATTTAAAAAAGTATGAATGAGTTAAAAGATTTTTTAATACAACATTTTGATTTTATATTAATAGTATTAATTATTTTTTGTTATATTATAATAGATTTATATTTAACTAGAAAAAATAAAAAACTAAAAAAAGAAATCCATAAAAAATATGATATTATAAATATAGAACAATCTTCAATTAGTGAAATAGAAGCTATAGACAATGAAGAACAATTAAAATATTATAAAAATAAAAACCTTATATCATTTATAAGATTTTGAATTATAATTTTTTTAATATTTTTTTATATTTTAAATAAATTACCAAATTTTTTCTCATTTTTTGCTATTGCAATGTGAGCTATAATAATAACTTTTAAAGAAATTATTTTATGTTTTATAGCATTTTTTTATATTTCAACTCAGTATAAAATTTGAGATGAAATCATAGTTTGAGACTTAAAATGAGAAATACTTTATTTTAATATGATAAATGTATGAATTGTTTGAGTAGATGAAAACTGAGAAAATACAGGGCAGTTTTTTTTAATCCCAAACTTTAAATTTTTTACAGAAAATATTAAAAAAGAAGATATAGATTTACATAAATATAAAAAACAAGAAATAACTATTTATTTCAATAAAGAGTTTAATTTGCCATTTGAAGAATTTTTAAATAGTTTAACTATTTATTTACAAGAAAATCTCCCAAGAAGAAGTATAAATAATGTATGAAATTTTAAAACATATATTTGACATAAGTATAAAATCAAATTTTCTTATGATGATAGAGAAAATTTAGTTATAAAAATAAGTTTTATCATAAAACCAAAAGATATATATACTTTTGAAAAAAAAATTTTTTTATTTATTGAATGATTAAAAAAACCTATTTTATAAAAACAAAAAAAGTTAGAATTTCTAACTTTTTTTTAATTTTTTTACTATATTTAGTTCACTAATCATTTCTATATTTGTTTCCCAATTAACACAAGCATCAGTTATACTTACTCAAGGTAATAAATCATTCCTTAAATGTTGATTTCATTCATTTAAATTTCACTCTATCATTATTCAAACAATATTTTTATTTCAAAAAATTATTTGATTTGCAATATCACTTGAAACAAGAGGTTGATTTTTATAATTTTTATTACTATTTCAATGAGATACATCAACTATAATTCAAGTTTTTATTTGATTTTTTTCTAAAATTTCACTAGTTTTTTTTATATTTTCTTTACTATAATTAGGTCAAGTACTTCATCATCTTAAAATTATATGTCCATCTTGATTTCAAGTAGTTGTTACTTTTGCAACTTCTCAGTCTTTTGTTACAGATAAAAAAGTATGTTTTCATTTAGATGATTTTATAGCATCTATTGCAATTTGAATATCTCAAGAAGTTCAGTTTTTAAATCAAACAGGCATTGATAATCAAGAAACTAATTTTCTATGTTCTTGACTTTCAGTAGTTCTTGCTCAAATAGCTCACCAACTTACTAAATCTCAAATATATTGAGGAGTTATTGTATCTAAAAATTCAACAGCAGTTGGAATTCACATTTTATTTATTTTTAAAAGTAAATCTCTTGCTATATGAAGCCCATCATCTATTTCACAACTATCATCTAAATACGGATCATTTAATAATCATTTCCATCAAACTGTAGTTCTTGGTTTTTCAAAATAAGTTCTCATTACTAAAAATAAGTGAGGATTATTTTCTTTTATACTTTTTAATAATTCAGCATATTCTAAAGCTTCGTCTACGTTGTGTATAGAACAAGGTCAAGTTATAACAACTAATCTATCATCTTTTAAATTTATAATATTACTTATAGAATTTCTTGATAAATCTATAAACTCAGCTGTTTTTTCATCAAGAGGGTATTTAGATATTAAATTTTTAGGAGAAGTGATTTTTTCTATATTATCAATTCTTTTATCATCTACTATCGATAAAGTATCTTTAACTGGTTGTATCATAAAAATATTTTTAAAAAATAAAAAAGTTCTTTTGTTAAAGAACTTTGTTTTGTAATTTAAATATAAAAAACTAATCCTTTAACAAAGATGTATTAAAGAAGAAGAAAAAAAAGTATGATTTTTTTAAACTTAACATTTTTTAAAACATAAATAATAAGTGATGTTTTTATATTGATAAAATATATTTTGTCAAATTTTATTTTTTTGTATAATATTTTGTATAATTATTTAATAAAAAATATGATTTTAAAAAATAAAAAAGAAGTTTTTTTAAATTTACTTAAAGAGCTTTTCCCAAACCCTAAGATAGAGCTTAATTACTCAAATGACTTACAACTTTTAGTTGCTATAATTATGTCAGCACAAGCAACAGATAAACAAGTAAATAAAATTAATGAAAGTTTTTTTAAAAAATTTTCTACATCAAAAGAGTTATTAAAATTATGAGAAAATAATATAAAGCAGGAAATTAAATCAATATGACTTTATAATTCTAAAGCAAAAAATATATATAATACAGCAAAAATTCTAACATTTAATTATAATCAAAAAATACCAACTTCAATAGAGTTATTACAAAAATTGCCTTGAGTTTGAATAAAAACAGCAAAAGTTTTTTTAATTGCTACAAAAAATGCACCTTACTTAGCAGTTGATACACATGTTCATAGAGTTTTAAATAGATGGGGATTTGTCAAAACAAAAACTCCCTTGCAAACAGACAAGGAAGTTTTAAAAATTTTTAGTGAAAATGAAATAATAGATCTTCATCATAGACTTGTATTATTTTGAAGATATTATTGTACTGCTAGAAATCATAAATGTGAAAAAGACGAATTAATAAAAAATATTTGTCCTTATAAAGAACATTAAATAGTTTCTGTAGGGCTTAAAATAGATCTAAATTCTCTATAATAATTATTTTGTAAACTCTCTGCTTTTATTCAAGCAAGTGAGATTTCTTGTCAAACTATTTTTTCTGTCTCAGGATTTTTTTCTAGTATTTCTATAATTTTTTCTTGAAATTTTGCAAATAATTCAGGGTCAATAAATTGTTCTAAAGATGCTAGATTATCTCTTATTTCAGGAGATAATTCATTATTTTTTAGAGTTTCATTTAATTTTTTAGATTCTTTTTTAGACATTTGTTTTTGTTTTAGTAAATAAATTATATAATTTCTCTTAAGTTTTTTATGCTAGATGAAGTAGCATTTTTTATTCAATTATTTTTGGCTTGTTTAATTGATAATTCAATATTTGAAATAGCTTTTCAAAGTAAAATTTCTTGCTGATCTCTTAATTCTGATTTTATTTTTACAATTTTGTTTAGTATATTTTCAAAGTTATTTAATATATTTAACTTTTTTTTATCATCTACAAAATTAAAAATTTGCCTTATTTCATATCTGTCTTTATCATTTAATAAGCTATTTAATAATAATTTTTCTAGTAATACATTCATTAAAACTTTTATTAAAAAATACTTATAAATTATTATAGCAAATTTTTTTAAAAATAGCAATTTTTTTTATTTACAAATTATAATTCCCTCAAAATTTCATAAAAATTAGGTAATTTATTAAAAAAGAGATTGTTTTATCAGCAAAATCTTAAAAATTAATATTCTCAAAGTTCTAAATTAATATCTTTTATATCTCAATTTTCTTTTAAAATTTTTAAATTTATACTATCTCAAGGAATTTTATTTTGTATAATTCATAAAATAGAATTTTTTGTGTTTATTTGAATTTGATCAACTTCTAAAATAATATCTCAAGGAACTATTCATGATTTTTGAGCCATACTTCATTCTAAAATACTATTTTTTTCTTTTGGTATATAAGCTCCATAATTTGTATTTAATCAATACTCTTTTGATATTTCAGGAGTTAAAATCATATAATTTATTCAAATTAAAGGTCTTTTTATTTCATTGTATTTTTTTATAGAATTAAGTATAAAATCAATTTTCTTTTTTGATAAAGGTATAGAAAATCAAAGTCATTGTCCATCTCATGAGATAGCTGTATTTATTCAAATAATTTCTCAAGCCAAATTAAATAAAGGTCATCCACTATTTCCTGGATTTATAGCAGCATCTGTTTGTAAAAGTCAGTTCAATTCTTCACTTCACATACTATTTCAAGAAGCTATTATTGATCTATTTTTTCAAGAAATTACTCAAAAACTAACAGAATTTTGAAATTCTCATAAAGCATTTCAAATAGCAATTACAAATTGTCATATATCTATATATTTATTATCATCAACTATAGGTAAAACTTCAAAATTTTCTTTATTTTCTCATTCAATTTTTATAATAGCAAGATCTGTCAATGGATCTAAAGCAAGAACTTTAGCATCATACTCTTTTCAAGTATTTGTAATAACTGTATATTTAGCATCTTTGTCATAAACCACATGTTTATTTGTCATAATAATTCAATCTTTTGAAACAAAAAATCAACTTCATCATCATATTTTTCTTTCAGTAGTTCCAACTTTTTCTTGGAAAAATCAATAAGGATCTCTTCTATATAAATCAATATCTTTTTTGATTATAATATTTACAACACTAAGTCAGGCTATTTTTACTAATTTTGTTATTTCACTTTCAAGATTTGTTATTGTAATATTTTTTCAATTTTTTGTTATTTCTTTTGTAATAGTTTCATATCTTATATTATTTAATTCAGGGCTTATAAAATATAAAAATATATAACTTCAAATAAGTCAAGATACTAAACTTGAAAGCATTATAAGTATAATAATTAAATTTTTATTTGTATTATTCATTTTTTTTAGTTGTTAAAAAAGTATTTTTTCATATAATAATTAAAAATATTTGCATTGCAATATAAAAACTTAATTTAAAAAAAAATCTTACCAAATTCTTATGAAAGAAATATTTACACAATTTAATATTGATTTAACTCAAAAACAATTAGATTTATTTGATAAATTTTTAAAAATATTTACTGAAAAAAATTCTAAGCTAAATTTATCAGCTATTAGAGATGAAAAAGAAATTATAGAAAAGCATTTTGTTGATTCAATAATTTTAAAAAATTTTTCATCAATAGAATGAAAAGTACTTGATTTATGAACTTGATGAGGTTTTCCTTGAATTCCTTTAAAAATAGTTGATGATTTTAACACAGAATTTACTTTAGTTGATAGTGTTTGAAAAAAAGTCAATGCTGTTAATGAATTTATAGACCAACTTTGACTTACAAATATAAAAGCAATTCAAAAAAGAGCAGAAGAATTAGGTTGTGATATAGAACATAGAGAAAAATATAATATGGTTGTCTCAAGAGCTACAGCATATCTACCAACTTTACTTGAATATGTTGTACCACTTTTATCTATTTGATGAATTTTTGTTGCTTACAAATTAGATGATGATGAAGAAATTAAAAGATCACAAAAAGCTTTAAATTTATTAAATGCAGAAATAGCTGTTATTAAAAAATATAATTTAAATGGTCAAAAAAGAGCATTGTTATTTATTCAAAAAATTTGAACAACTCACAAAAAATACCCAAGAACTATTTGAGAACCATTGAAAAATCCTTTGATTTAATTGATTTTAAATGATATATATGATAAAATATTAAAGTAATTTTAAACAATAATTTATTTTATGAAAAATAAAACATCAATTAATTTTTCTAATATAGATGAGAAAAAATCAATCCCAAATGAAAATAATCATTTAGTAAACAATAAAAAATCAGCTATAACAAAAAAAGATTTAATATTAAAAATTAAAAATAAAGAAAAAAATATAGAGAAAATATTAAGTAATTTTGATGATTTTTTACATAATTTTTCTATATTAGATAATTTACCCTATATTGATTATGATACTGTATCTCCTTGAGATATAGTTGAAATTATTTTTTCTAATCAAAATAATAAGGATATAAACTTAAAAATTACTATATTTAAAAACAAAGCTAAAAAAGTGATTTGATTTATAAAAATCACAGATTTAGAAAAAAATATTACTACTCAAACAAAAATTTGAACTATTATGATGCCTATAGCTCAATTTTGAAAAAGAGAAATTGAATTGAGCTTAAAATGAGCTTTTTATGTATTAATGAAGGATGCTTTACAAGAAAGAAATATTAAAAAGATTACTTTATTTAAAAGAATTAAACAAAAAGAAGAAAAAATATCAAATAATGATTTAAAAGATAAAAATAGAATAATTGATTTTTTTAGAAAAAATATAATTAGATTAATAAAAAAATAATAATTAATATTTCTCCAAAATTTTATAAGAAATGTTTTAAAATAGCTAAAAAATTCTTAATTTTTCTGGAACTTTTTAGTTGTAAAAAATAAAAAATTATTATAATGAAAAGGATTTTTTGAGATCTAAAATTTTAAAACTTTTCTGATAAGACAATCTATTTTTATTTAATAATAACCTAATCTTTATGAAATTTTTGGGAAACTATAATTAGTTTTTATTAAACCTTGAAAAATAAATAAATTACTTATAATAAAAAAAATAACTAATTTTATTATAATGAAAAAAAATAAATCTTGATTTACATTGATAGAATTACTCATATCAATAACTATATTTATAATGATGACAGTTATGGTATATGCTAATTATGCTTTGTATCAAAATATTACAAAAGTAAAATTATCTTTAAAAGAGATTTCTCAAAACATTCACAAAGCAAGAAATATGGCTATAAATTGATATGATAAAAATAAAATAAATCAATCAGTTTGAATTTATTTTGATTTAAATAATAATAATACAATCAAATTTTATTCTTTTGATTATGATAAACAAGTAAATCTTGACCAAGATCATTTAATAGAAGAAAAAAAACTACAAGATTATGTTACATTAAACAAAGTTTGAGATAAAAATAATTTAATGATTTATTTTTCATCTATTTATTGAGTTCCTACACTATATTATTTTGAAGCTTGAGAAAAAAAAGAATTAAATGATGGTGAGATAAATTTTGAAGTTGCTTTTAAAAATGCTCTATACTATCCACTAAAAAGAGATTTGAAATATTTTAAAAATACAAATGTAGTTGATTATTAAAAAAATATGAAAAAAAATAATTTTTGATTTTCTATAATAGAAGTACTTGTTTGAATATTTATATTTTCATTGTGACTTGTATCTGTTTATGCTATTATCATATCAACATTAAGTTTAAATGAATACTCAAAAAACTCAATTATTGCTTCAAATCTAGCAAGAGAAAATATTGAAAGTATAAGAAATTTAAGAGATAATAATTATAAAAATATCTATAAATGGAACAAATTACCATGAAATGATTTTAATAATTTAATTTTAACTTGAGTTTATTATAAAATAGAAAATAACTTAAATAATCCTTGAAATGATATAGTTTTTGACAAAATAAATGATTTTTGAGAATGAAAAACTGAAATTAATCAAAAAATGAATAATTATAAATTATGTCTAAATAGTGATTTATTGTATACTTATGATTGTGCTTCAATAAACAAAGAAACTAATTTCTATAGATATAGTATATTTAATGATATTTATGATTGAGATTCAAAAGTTGAAAATGCTTTAAAGGTTACAACAAAAGTTATTTGGTATAAAAATTGATATCATGAAATTCAACTTGATTCTATAATTACAGATTTTTTAAGACAATAATTAATTTTACTTATGAAAAAAAATATTTTTTGATTTACATTAATTGAACTAGTTGTTTCAATAACTATATTATCTATAATAATGGTATCTGTTTTTACTATTTTTAAACTTGCTTCTGATTTAAATAATAAAGTAGATATTTCAAGAGCTATGCAAGAAAATACTAAAAATATAGTTGAAACATTAGCTGAAGATTTAAGAAAAAATTGAAGTTCTTGAGTAAATAATGATTTAATTTATAATGAATGTAAATTATCTACTACTTCAAATTATCTATCTTGAAGTAAATTATGTATTTGAAATAATAGTTATTATTTAGCAAAAATAGTTGGAGAGAACTGGGCTAGAATAGAAAATTTTAATGATTGTATAAATAAACAATGTTTTTTAGTTGTAAATAATTGAAGTGTAGTTACTCAATTATCAAATAGTTGGGTTTGGTTTAAAAAACTTAATTTTTATATATCAAATAGTGCTTCAAAAAAAGTTGTAATTAATTTTGAGCTAGAACCATCAAAAACTAAATGAATTAATAGTAATTTAATAAAAGAAAATAAAATGATTTTTCAAACAACTCTTTCTGAAAGATTATATAAAGATTATTAATTAAAAAAAATATGAAAAAAAATAAATCTTGATATTCAGTTATAATTGCTGTGCTTATGGTATGATTTATGATAGTTTTAACTTCATGAGTTTTTTTACTTGTTTTAGGGGAAAATAAAGACACCAAAGCTATGGAGTATTATTTAAAATCATTTTCACGAGCAGAATGATCAGTTGAACTTGCTTTATTAAAAGCAAAAAAATATAATTATTCTTATAGTGAAAAATTAAAAGTATGAGATAATTTATCAAAAGTTTTATTTAAAAATGATTGATTATTTAGTTTTAATAAAGATGTATTTATTTCATATGATCTTGATGCTACAACTTCAAATATAGACAATAAAGTTTTAACTTCTCTTGAATTTGATATAATTCCTTTATTTTCTTATGATATAAATTGAAATTATGTAGCTGTTAAAAATATCAAATCTGAAAATTTAAATGATGATATAGTTTTTAATATAATTTGAGAAAATAATTGAATATCTTGAGTTTGAAATATAAATAATTCTAAAAACTGAAATTATAAAACAGTTAATACTAACTGAGAGGTAAAATATGAAAATAAAAATATAGGTGATTTTTTAAACCTTTCCACAAAAAACTATTTAATATTACATAATACTTGAAATAATGAAGTAAAATATAATTTAAAGTCAATAAATCCAAATGAGTATTTAACTAAAGCAAAATCTTTAATAATTTGAAGTTGAGAAGTATGATGATATAAACAAAACTTAAGAGTAACTATTGATAATTCTAAATATTTAAATTTATTAAAATACTCTATTTTCTCTAATTAAAGCCTAAAAAAGGCTTTTTTTAAAAAAAATAGTTTAAATAAGCAAAAAAAGTAAAAAAAAAATTTGCATTTTGTTTTAAACTAGCTATATTATTAATGTTTATTTTATTAATAACTAATTTGTTATGAAAAAACAAGATTTTATAAAAGCTGTTGCATCTGAAGCAGGTTTATCTCAAGATGCAGTAAGTAGAGCTTTAAATACTATGGTTTCAGTTGTTACTACTGAATTAAAAGCTTGAAGAGAAGTAAATATTACTTGATTTGGTGCTTTTAAAATATCTCATAGAGCTGCTAGAAAATGAGTTAATCCTCAAACTAAAGCTAAAATATCTATTCCTGCTATGAAATCTCCAGTTTTCAGAGCTTGAAAAACTTTAAAAGAAGCTGTTAAATAGTTATTTTAAAAAAGAAAGTTAAAAAATATTATAGAATATATTGTTCTATAATATTTTTATTTTAGCAAAAATTTAAAAAAAATTAAAATTACAAAAATTAAAATTAACTTGAAGTTACAAAAAAATTGTTATAATAAAATTAATATTTATTAATTAAATTTTATGTTAGATAAAATAAAAAATGGTATTACAAAGGCATTAAATCATCTTGAATTGGAATTTTCAAAATTACAAGCCTGAAGAGCAAATCCTTCAATGATTGAAGATATTAAAATTGATAGCTATTGAAGTTTAACTCCTATAAAAAATACTTCTTCTATAAATATACTTGATAGTCAAACATTGTCTATTGTTCCTTGGGATAGAAGTCAAATTCACTCAATAGCAAAAGCAATAACTGATGCTCAAATATGATTAAATCCTCAAACTATGGCAGATAGTGTTATGATTAAAATTCCACCTGTAACACAAGAAAAAAGAATTGAATTATGTAAAATAGCAAAAAAAATGACAGAAGATGCTAAAATATCAATAAGAAATTCAAGACAAGATACTTTAAAAGATATAAAGCAATTAAAGGATGCCAAAGAAATTACTGAAGATGATGAAAAAAACTTTAATAATCAACTACAAAAAGAAATAGATGAGGCTTGAAAAAAAATAGATGAATTACTTAAAAAGAAAGAAAATGATTTAATGAAAGTTTAATTAAAAGAATTTTTAATATGAATAAAAATATAAAAGCAATTCCAAATTTAGAATGAAAAAAAAATAATACTCCTGTAAATAATATTGCCCAAGATGCTGAATGTAAAACAAAAATTTTAGTTATTATAAATAAAGATTTTTGAAAGATAATTGAAGATATTAGGAAGGATTTTTTTTTATGAATAGATATTAATTTAAAATATAAATCTAATTTTCAAGATTTATATTTTTTAGAAAATTTAAATACTTATATTTGAAATAATTTTTGAAAAATAGCAGAGCATGGTAATTTAAATTCATATAATGAAATATATTTTTTTTTATACTTATTTTCTATAAAAGAAGATTTAAATATTTATGATAGTTGAGATATTTATGATGAAAAAAAACTTTTTTTTATTTTAGATACTTATTTTGATAAAATAATTAAAAGTGATAATTTAAACTCTAAAGAGTGAAATATGGATTTAAATTATTGTTTAAAATTATGTTGATTATATAATATAATCTGCCTATTAAATCAAAATAATTTATTAAAAAAAGATTTTATATTTTTAATTATTGATTTTATATCAATAAAAATTAATTCTATATTACCATTATTAAATGAAAAAGTAGAGGATGAAAATATTTTAAAATGATTTAAATATACACTTTGATTATTTAAATTAAACTATACATATATAACATATATAGATTTTGATAGTAAAGCTGATATAAATATTTTTCTAAAAGAAAATGAAAATTTATTATTAAATACTATAAGTTGATACAATATTTGTAAAGATTCTGATTTTTGATGAAATTTAGAAAAAAAAGAAATTATAGATAGAGTATTTATTACAAATATTACATTTATTATAAATATTATTATTTTAAAAATCAATACATCATTAACAGATAAACAAAATTATATAAATAATCCTATTTTTATAAAAATAATAGATTTATTTAAATGTGAATTAAATAAACTATGATTAGATATTAATTTAGATAGAGATATAAAAGATATATGTAATTTTATATTTATAAACAATTACAAATGATTTAATAAATTAAATAACTTAACAACTTTTGAAAATAAAATAAATACTAACAATTTTTTATCACAATTTTCAAATTCAAATTTTACAAATAAAGTTGATAATTTAGAGTTAATTCACCATATATTACTATTTAATGATATATCCGATAATAATTTATTTAATATATTAAATATATTACTAAATCAAGAAAGTTCATCTAATTTAAATTATGAGGTAATTCGTTTAAAAATATTAAATATAATTTTAACTAAATTAGCTCCATTAAAAGATCCTAAATTAAAAAATTATTTAAATAGGATTTGAGATCATATAGATGAAAATAAAATTTTTACACATTTACTTTACACATATTCTTTAATATATATAACTTTATCTCACTGTTATTCATTTTTTGATGATAATGAAAGCCAAAATAAAGCATTAATTAATTTTGCTAAATTTAAAGAAATAAATCCTAAAGATTCTTTATTTAACAAATACTATATGAATTTTGAACCACTTTATGAAAATGTTTGATATAAAAGGGCTTTAAAATATAAAATGATAGATGATATATGTTATAAAAATAGACATAATAACTCTAAAAATTGCTCTAAATGTAGTGGCCAAAATTTAGAAAATATAGCTAAAATATGAAAATGATATTTAGAAGAGTATTATTGGTTATATAAAGAATTTAAAATATCAGAATTAATCAATGAATTAGATAATTATTTAACAAATAATAAAAATAATATATTAAATTTAAATGAATTAAAAATAAGTATTGAAAAAATTTTTAAAACACTTTTTCATTGATTAGTTTCTATAGAATTATTTGAAAATAATAATACAAATATTGTTATAGATAAATATAAAAATTATAAAGATATTAATATAATAAATTGATATGTATTAAGAATAATTTATCCAATATCATTTAAAACAGACTTTGAGCAATTATATTATAATTATTCAGAAGAATATGTTTGAGAAGTTAATAGTATTAATATAGAAAATAAATCTATAATTAATGAAATTTTTAGAAAATTAAAAGATTTTTTAGAAAGATTTAATGAACAAAATAAAATAGCATTATTTTTAGTTGCAAATTTTGAGAAAGCTTTAGAAAATAATAATAAATATTTAATGTTTCAATGAATTCATAATTCTGCTTGAGAAGTCATAAAATATGAAGTATTATCAAGACTAAATCTTTCAGAAAATATTATGTGAAAAAAATATAATATAAGAGATTATATAGATGCTATTATATTATTAAAAAGAGATGATTTATTAAAAATATTAATAAAAAAAAATATAGAAAGAACAATTGAGATAATAAACAAATCGCCTCATATGGATTTTTCTATAAATATAGAGTATAATGATATAATAGATGAAGATTTAATATCTTTTTTGGAAAAACTTGCTTTAAATAATATAAATAAGTTAAATATAACTTTTGAATTAATTGAATGAAAATGGCATAATAATAGTATAGTGGTTCAAAATTTAAAAAGATTAAAAAATAGTGGCTATAAAATAGCAATGGATGACTTTGGAAGTGGAGAATCAAGTATAAATAGATTATTAAGTTTATTTGAAGAATGAATTATTGATTATGTAAAAATAGATTGAGAAATTATTAAGAGATTAAATTTTGAAAATAATAATAATAATAATAATATTAATATTAATAATAAAAAATGATTATTATCATTTTTTAAACAAAATAATAAAAAAAATGATTGAGATATAGAATCTATTATAAAAATGATTGTAACTATTTGTAAAAATCATAATGTAAAAATTGTTGCTGAATTTATAGAAAATAAATTTGTACTTGATTATTTATCAAAATTATGAGTAGATTTATTTCAATGATATTATCTTAGTAAGCCATTACCAGAAAGTGAAATATTAAAATAAGATATTAAATCAAAATAAAACTATTTTTTGATTTTTAGGCTTTTTTTATATACTGATTATAAAGATTTTATAATCAAATATTTTAAGATGAATGAAATTAAAAATAAATTAAAAGAAGTTTTAAAAGAAGCTATTTTTACTCTTTATAAAATAAATTTAGATGAAATAAAACTTGAAAATCCACCAAAAAAAGATTTTTGAGATTTTTGTTTTGCTCCATTTTTAATAACTAAAGAAATAAAATTATCACCAAATCAAATCTCAAATGAATTAAAAGATTGTTTACAAAATAATGATATTTTTTTAGAAAATAATGTTAATTGACCATATTTAAACTTTAAATTAAGCTTTAATTTTTATAAAGAAATTTTAAAAGATTATAGTATTAAAAGTATAAATATTTGAGCATGACAAACAATAGTTGTTGATTATATTTGAGCAAATATATGAAAACCTCTTCATATAGGGCATATGTGTACACCAAATCAATGACAAGTTAGTTGTAATTTGTTTAGATATTTATGATATGAAGTGATTTGAGATAGTCATTTGTGAGATTGGGGAATTATTTTTTGAAAATTGATTTTAGCTTATACTCTTTGGGGAGAAGAAGAAAAATTAAAAAACAATGCTGTTAATCATTTATTTGAATTATATATAAAAATTACAAAAGAAAGCGAAACTGACAATAGTTTAGAAGATAAGATTAGAGAAACATTTTTAAAATTATCTTCTTGAGAAAAAAAATATATAAAACTATGGCAAGAATTTACAAGTTATAGTATTTTAGCTATGCAAAAAGAACTTGATAGATTAAATATAAAACCAACTTATCATATAGGAGAGAGTTTTTATGAATGATTAAATTTGCCTAAAATGTGAAATTATCCAGATTTGAAATACTCTATGACAGATATAGTAAAAGAGCTTTTAGATCTAAAAATAGCACAAAAAAATGATGATAATTCTGTTTGAGTAAATTTTTTACAAAATACAAAAATTCCTAGTTGTATGCTTGCTAAAAGAGATGGGACTCATGGGTATTTAGCTTCAGATCTAGCTGCTATAAAATATAGAGTTGATAGTTTTAAACCACAAAAAATTATTTATCATGTTGATATAAGGCAAGAACTTCATTTTAAACAAGCTTTTGAAATATCATCAAATGCAAAATGGATAGAAAAAGAAAAATTAATTTTTGCTTGAAATTGATTTATATCACTAAAAACTTGAACTATGAGTTCAAGAACTTGAAATATAATTAGATTAAAAGATTTGCTTGATGAAGCTGTTTCAAGAGCAAAACAAATAATTTTACAAAAAAATAATGATATTTGAGATAGTGATTTAAATGATATTTGAGAAATTATTTGAATTTGATCTATAAAATATGAATATCTATCAAAATCAAGAAGTGTTGATATAGTTTTTGATTTTGATGAATTTATAACTTTTGAATGAAATAGCTTTCCTTATGTAGCTTATAGTTATGTTAGAGCTTTAAAGTTGATAGAAAAATCAGAAATTAATTTAGATATTATAAAAATTTTTCAAAATATAGTTTTAGATAAAAAAGAACAATTAGATTTATTTAAAAATATAGTTTGATTAAATGAAACACTAATTTTAGTTTGAGAAAATATGTCATACCATAACTTAATTTCTTATATATATAACTTAGCTAAAGACTTTTCTTTGTTTTATAATAACATAAATATATTACAAGAAAATGATGAAAATATGAAACTTACTAATTTAAAATTAATTTATTTATATAAAGAAGTTTTAAATATAGTATTTGAAATACTTGCTATAAAATTGCCAACTAAAATGTAAAAAAAGACCCCCTGGAGCAAAGCTCGACAGGGGGAAACCCAAGCTTGGGTGGAACTAAGCCACTTATGTCAAGCCTGCGGAGAGGGTTAAAACAAATTTTATTTTTAATAAAATATCAAAACCTTGAATATATAATAAATATTTTTTTAAAATGTCAATAGAAAATAATAAAAAAGTTAATTATAATGATTTTGCTTGAACTTTTTCTACATCAAGAGCTAATCTAAAATGGGAAGAAATAGATTATTTTTTAAATAATTATAAATCAAATATTGAAAATAAAAGTATTTTAGATGTGTGATGTTGAAGTGGGAGATTATTAAAAAGCTTAAATCAATTAAATAATATCAAATACTTTTGAGTTGATTCTTCAAGTGAGATGATTAAAGAGGCTAAAAAAGAGTTTTTAAATAATGATTTTTTTGTTTTAGATATGGAAAAACTAGATTCTATAGAGAGTAGTTTTGATGTAGTTTTTTTTATTGCTTCTTTTCATCATTTGGATAATTTAGAAAAAAGAGAAGATATATTAAATAAATTAAAAAATATTTTAAAGCCTTGAAGTTATATTTTTATGACTAATTGGGCTTTAAATAGTGAAATAAATCAAAAAAAGTATTGTGATAGTATAATAAAAGATTCAAAAAATAGTTTTGATTCACTTGATTATAATATAAAAATAGGAGAATTTTATAGATATTATCACTGTTTTTCATTAAATGAACTTGAGTTTTTGTTTAAAAAAACTTGATATGAAATTATTGAAAATAGATTATTTGATAATAATAAAAATATTATAAGTATAATAAAAAATTAAAAATGAAATATTATGATATAATTATTGTATGATGATGAGCTGCAGGTTTATTTACTGCGATAAATTCACCTATAGATAAAACAAAGTTATTGCTTGAAAAATGACTTGATATGTGAGTAAAAGTTTTGCTTTCTGGATGAGAAAGAGCAAATTTAACAAATATTGATATAGTTCCTGAAAGAGATTATTTTTGACAAAATAAAAAGGCTTTAATTTCAATGTTTAAAAAATTTAATCAATACGATACTATTTCTTATTTTTCTAATATGTGAGTTTCAATAGTTGAAGAAGATAGGGGAAGAATGATTTTAGAAAGTTGAGATAGTAAAGAATTACTTGCAATTTTAATAAAAAATGCTTTAAAAAACAAAACTATGTTAAAGTCAAATTCTCAAGTTGTTGAAGTAAAAAAAACTTGAGAATTATTTGAAGTAAAAACACTTTCTTGAGATATTTTTTGTAGTGAAAAACTTGTTATAACAACTTGATGAAAAAGTTTTCCACAAGTTTGAACCACTTGAGATTGATATCAAATGGCAAAAAATTTTTGACATACTATATTAGAACCACATAGAGGGCTTTCAGGATTAGTTACTATAATGAATTTAAGTGAAATATCTTGAATTTCTACAAATTTAGAATTAAAAATATTTTCAAAAAAAAGTAAAAAAGAGATTTATAAAGAATTTTGACCACTTTTATTTACTCATTTTTGAATTTCAGGACCTATTATTTTTAATTGAGCTGTTGCTATTTGAGAGCATATTAATTCTTTAAATTTAGATGAGTTTATTTCATCACTTGATTTTAGTAAAATTCCAGAAAATGAAAGAAATGATTTTATACAAAGAAATTTTATAAAAGAAAATATTTATATAACTTTGGAGTTTGATTTAGAAAATACACCTAAAAAGTTAAAAAGTTTTTTTAATTTAAATTTAGATAACAATAAAATAGAACTATCTCTACAAGATTATAGATCGTGGAGAGAAGCAAAAGTAACTTGATGATGAGTTAAAATAGATGAGCTCACAAATAATTTAGAATCAAAGCTTGTAAAAAATCTATATTTTGCTTGAGAAATACTTGATATAACTTGAAAAACTTGATGATTTAATTTACAACTTTCTTGGACTACTTGATTTATTATTTGACAAAATATTTATGTATAAAAATAGTTTTTATATAGAAAAAAAACTTTGAAATAATGAATTATCATTTGATTTAAGGCAAAATAAAAAGTTATTTGTGCCGAGTTTAATTGAAATTAATAATTTTTTAGAAATAAGTATTTGAGATGAAATAGTTTTTGAAGATTATGATTTTGATGGAAAATTAATTAGTGCTAAATGATTAAAAAATTTTTATAAATTTTATTGGAATAATATAGAAGTTTATTTATTTGATAATCATAATCATGCATTTTATTTTTGGTATTTAGCAAAATATAATAATTTAATAAAAGAAAATAATTTATTGTTTCATATTGATGAACATTCTGATATGAGAATTCCTAAAGAAATTATTAAAAAATCTGATTTAGATGATATAAATAAAGTTTTTGATTACACAAATTTTTTATTAAATGTGTGAAATTATATAGTTCCTGCTATAGAAAATAATTTATTTAGTGAAGTAGTTCAAATAAGAGATACTAAAAGCTTACTTGACTATGATTTTAATAAAATATATTCAAATGATATAGTTTTAAACCTTGATTTAGATTTTTTTGAACCAAATTTAGATTTTATAGATTATGATTTAAAAAAGAAAGTTATTTTAGATATAGCAAAAAAATCTAAAATTATAACAATAGCTACAAGCCCATTTTTTATAGATCAAAGTCTTGCATTAAATGTATTTTTTGATTTATTTAAAAAAGATAATCAACTTTAGTTGATTATCTTAAACTTCCACCTTTTTTTTCTACTCTTTTAATTATTTCTTGAATTAGATTTGTTTTTACATCATCTTTTATTGTAGATTCCATTGATTGGATAAATATTTTAAATGACAAACTTCTTTTTCAAGGTAATTTTTCTTCATTTTCATAAATATCAAATAATTCTACATCTTGAATTAATTTTTTATCAGTTTGTAATATAGTTTGATAAATATCTCTTCCATTTATACCTTTATCAACAACAATTGATAAATCAAAATTATTTTCTTGATAAATAGATAAATCTTTTGAAACAGTTTTATTATAAGCTCAAGAAAGTAGTTTTTCTGCATCTATTTCAAAAAATCAAACCCTATCTTCTATATCAAATCTTTTTGATATGCTTGGATGAATTTCTCAAATAATTCAAATTTCTTTTCATCTTAAAATAATTTTTGCAACTCTTCAATTATGAGCAAATTCTATATTTTTATCACATTTTTCAAAATAAAAGTTATCTACAAAAATAGTTTTGAAAAAATCACTTAAAATATTTTGTAAATCATAATAAACTATATCTTTTTTTGAAGTCATAACTCAAGAAAGCATATATTTTTCAACTATATCATTTTCTTTTTTGTAAAATACTTTTTCAATTTCAAATAATTTTATTGAATTAAAAGTTTTAATATTATCTTGTAATCATTTCATCAAATTTGGTATCAAACTTCATCTTAAATGAGTAGCATCAAGACTTAAATAATTTTTTAAATCAACTAAATTAGAAGTATTTTGATTTAATTTTTGCATTAATTCATCATTTACAAAAGAATAATTAAATACATCAAAAAATCATTTATGAGCAAAAAAATTTTTTGAATCATTTTTTAAATTGTAAATAGATTCTTGAATTACAGCTCATAAATTAATTCTTGGAATTGTTTTAGTTATTTTATCATACCCCATAATTCTTGCTATTTCTTCAGCAATATCTGCTTTATTTGTTAGCTCTTTTCTCCAAAATGGGATTTCTAAATTATCTCAAACTATATTTATTCAAAGATTTTTTAGTATTTCAATTATTTCTTCTTTTTTATAATTAGTTCAAAGTAAATTATTATAAAACTCAATATCTAATTTTTGAGTTATTTTTTCTTGTTTTACAATATATGAATCAAAATATCAATCAAGACTTAAATTTTTAAAATTATTTTGTAATTCTTTTAGTATCAAACTTGTAGCATAATGACAAGTTTCTGGCATAATATCTTTTTCAAAAACATTTAAAGCATCAGTTCTAAGTCAAAGATTTTTTCAAGTTATTCTTAATATTGCTTGATCAAAATGAGCTGTTTCAATTAAAATATTTTTTGTGTCTTTTGATACAGCACTTGATTTTCATCAAATAATTCATCATAAAGCAAGTATTTTTTCTTGGTCTGCTATAACTATATCGTTTGAAGTTAAATTATAAGTTTTATCATCTAAAGCTTCTAAAATTTCTCAAGTTTTTGCAAATCTTACTTCAATTTTTCAATTTATTTTATCTCTATCAAAAATATGAGCTGGTTGACCGTAAAAATAAAGAGAATAATTTGATAAATCAATTAATAGTCATTTTACTGAGTGTCAAGCACTTTCTATAATAGTTTTTATATCTTGATTTGAAGTTATATTTTCTACATTTGATACAGAAAGTAGGGAATATCTTTTTACTTTTGATGGAATTTTATTTTCTACATCTATAGTTTTTAGTTTAGAAAAATCAATATTTTCATAACTTAAATCAATATTTTTTCAATTAATTGTTGCTATTTCTCTTAAAACTCACATATAAGAAAACATATCTGGTCTATGATTTATAGCTTTATTGTCAATAACTAAAATTTCATCATCTTTATTTAAAGCTTTTGATAACAAAGTTCAAGCATCATCTTTTAAAAATGATAAATCTAAAATATTTTTAGGTCATTTTTGAGGAAATTGTTCTTTTAATCAAATTTCTTCTGAAGCACAAATCATTCAATTACTTTCAACTCATCTTAGACTTGTTTTTTTAAGCTCTATAAGTTCTCATTCTCAATGCCAAAGTACTTTAGATCAAGGTTTTGCAACAACTACTTTTTGTCAAGCCTCTAAATTATCTCATCAACAAACTATTTGAGATAATTCACTCTCTCAAATATCAACTTGACAAACAGATAAACTATCAGCATCAGGATGCTTTGAAATCTCTTTAATTACTCAAATAACTATATTTTCAAATGATTTTTTTTCAGATAAAATTTCCTCAACCTCTGCAGTATGCATAATTAGGTCTTGAGATACTTTTTGAGCACTTTCAATATATGGAAGATATTTTTTTAGGATTTTATATGAAACTTTCATTTTTTATTTTTAAAATTATGTATTAAATCTGCTTAATAATAGAAAAAAAGTTTATTTTTTCAAATTAATTTTTATTTTTTTGTTATAAAAATAATAACTTGTTATACTAATTATTTTTATAATTATTAAAAAAGTAATTATAAAATAAATATTAATCTTTTTTTCTTCTTTTATTGAATTTTGGGATGATGATACAATGTTTTGAGATAAATTAAACTCTTTTGTTTCTTCTTTTGATATTTTTCAAGAGTTAGATAATATTTCTCAAGAATTAATATTTATTATATTTTTATTATTTTCCTCTATATTATTGCTTAAAATCTCTCAAGAATTTACTTCTAAATTACTTCAAGTTTCAGCTAAAAAATCTTCTTTTTCTTCTATAATTTCTTTAGGTTTTATTTTATATATATTGCTTTTTAATAATTTTTTATCAGGAGAATATAAATTTACTTTAGTATTGTTATTTAATTTATAATCTATGTTATAATAAGTGTTTGGTTCTAGGAAAGTATTTTTTTTAATTTCATATAAGAAATTATCACTTTCAATTATCCAATATCATATATTTTGAATTTCATTTGAATTATTTTTTATTTTAATAATTCAACTTTCTAAATCTAAATTTATATTGTTGTTATAATTTATTTTATAGTTTGAGGTTTTTATTTTTGTATCTTGAAAGTCTTTATTTGTAGCAAAAAAATTTATTTCAGTATCTTTTTTTATCAAAATTGGAGCTTTGTATTCTAAAATATTTTCTATTTGTCCTAATCAGTCTAAATAATAAAATATTTTAGATTCACTTTCATTTGAATTTAAAAATATTTCTAATACTTTATTATACTCTCAAGAAGGTATATTTGATTTGACATCTAATTCAGCAAAGGAAGTATTTACAAGTATTATAAAAAGATATAATAAATATAGTAATTTTTTCATTTTTGTTTGATTAGTTTTATTTTTTAAATATATTACACAAGTGTTTAAAAAAAACAAATTTTAAAATATAATTTTATAAAGTAAATGTGATTTAGTAATTTTAAATTAACAAAAAAAGAAAAAATAACAAAAGATGTGTTTGAACTAGTTTTTGAATCAGAAGTAGATTTTGAAATAACTCCAGGGCAATTTATCACTTTTATGCTACCTAAAAGTAAATTATGAAGGTCATACTCAGTTTTAAATAAAGATATTAATTGAGTTTCTTTTTTAATAAAAAGATTAGAGGACGGAAGATGATGAAGTAAGGAAATTTGTGATTTAAATGAGTGAGAAGTTATAAAATGAATTTGACCAGCTTGAAAATTTGTTGATTCAAAAAAAGATGTAAATAAGCTTTATATTGCAACTTGAACTTGAGTTGTACCTTTATTTTTTATGATATGAGATTTACTTAAAAAATGATTTAAAAAAAATATAAAACTTGTTTTATGAAATAGAACTTTAAATGATTTGTATTATATAGACAAACTAAAAGATTTTAAAAAAGAATACAAAAACTTTGATTTTGAGATTTTTTTAAGTAGGGAAGATAACACTATATACAATTTTTGATATGTAAAAGATTATGTTAAAGATAATTGTTTAAATTATGATGAATTTTATATTTGTTGAAATCCAAATATGATAGATGAAGTTATTGAAATTTTGGTAAATTCAAATATCTCTAAAGAAAATATATTTGAAGAAAAATATTAATTTATTAAAAAATGAAAAAAATATTAGTTTGATTGTCTTGATGAGTAGATTCAGCAGTTAGTGCTTATTTGTTAAAAAAAAAGTGATATGATGTTACTGCTTGATTTATGATAAATTATCTAGCCCCAGCTTGAGAATATTGCCCAACTTTGGAGGATATAGAAATAGCAAAAGAGGTAGCAGCTTTTTTAGATATACCATTTTTTACATTTAATTATATAAAAGAATACGAAGAAAAAGTTTTAAATTATATGTATGAATGATATAAAAAGTGAATTACTCCAAATCCTGACATAATGTGTAATACTGAAATAAAATTTAAAGTATTTTTAGATGAAGCTTTAGAACATTGATTTGATGGAATAGCAACTTGACATTATGCACAAATTGAAAAAGAAAATGATTTATTTTTATTAAAAAAATGAATTGATGAAAATAAAGACCAGTCTTATTTTTTATCATGATTAAATCAAAAACAATTATCAAAATCAATTTTTCCAATATGACATTTAAAAAAAGAAGATGTTAGAAAAATAGCAATTGAAGCCTGACTTCCAAATGCTTTAAGAAAAGATAGTCAATGAATTTGCTTTGTTTGAAAAGTTGATTTATCAAAATTTTTAGAAAAAAAAATAGCTCATAAAGAGTGAGATATTGTAAACACATCTTGAAAAATTCTTTGAAAACATAATTGAGTCTTTTATTATACTATTTGACAAAGAAAATGACTTGATTTATGATGATTAAAAGAACCTGTTTTTGTAATAAAAAAAGATATTTTAAAAAATATTTTAGTTGTTTGAACTTCAAGTGACGAAAAACTTTTTAGTAATAGTTTGGAATTATCTATTTTAGAAAATCCTAAAAATATATCTTTCCCATATAGTTGATATGCTAAAATAAGATATAGACAACAAGATCAAAAATGTGTTATAAATAAAATTTGAGATAAATATGTAGTAGAATTTGAATCTTCACAAAGAGCTATTGCAAATTGACAAATATGTGCTATTTATGATGAAAAATGAATTTTAATTTTAAGTTGAGTTATTTTATAGTTTTTTTGTTTTTTAAAGCTTAAATTTAACTTTTTTTTGACAATATAAAAAAAAAATCTATTATCTATGAAAATTTATTTAATTAATATATTTTAATGGCTGATAAAAAAATAGTAGACGATTATTATTCTCAATCAAATGATTCTTGAAATCAAGATGAATCAAATATCAAAAAAAAATGAATTATAAGATGAAAAATAAAACCTAAAAAACAAGAAGTTTTAGAGGATGTTTCTAGTGAAAAGACTATAAATCAAGAAAATATTACTTTAAAAAAAGAAGAAAAATTTGTTAAAAATAAAGAAAAAACATTTCAAAATCCAATATCTTTTGACCAACCAAAACCAAAAAAAAAATTTGTTTCAAAAAATGAAAATAAAGATAATAAAAAAGAAAATAATTCTTCACAAAAAGATTTTACAAAAAAACCAAACAATTTTAAAAAAGATTTTATTTCAAAAGGTGAAAATTCTTTTAAAAATGAAGAAAAACCATTTAAATCCCCAATGACTTTTGATTCTCAAAAGCCTAAAAAAGATTTTGTTTTAAAAGATGAAAATAAGGATAATAAACAAGAAAATAATTTTATTACTAAAAACTCTTGAGAAAAACTAAATAATTTTAAAAAAGACTTTAGTAAACCAAATTTTTCAAAACCAGTAAAAAAATGATTTGAAAAAAGTGGAGAAGAACAAAAAAAAGTTTTTAAAAAAGATAAAAGTTTTAAACATCAAAAAAAGTTTTTAGAGGAACAAGAAGAAGATACTTCATTTTCAAGAGCAACAAAAATAAAACCTCAAAAAAAACAAGAAAAAAATATTGAAGATATAGTTCAAAACCTTACAAACAGAACTTGAGAAACTGTAATTATTCCAGAAATATTGTCAGTAAAAGAATTATCAGAAAAACTTTGAGTTCCAATGATGAAACTATTAACTGAATTTTTGAAAAATTGAATGAAAGTAAATATAAATTCAAAAATTGATTATGAAACAGCTTTAATTGTTTGAGAAGCATTTGATATAAAAGTCCAAAAAGATATTTCTTCTTGATTTGGTATAGAAGAAGTATTATCTTGAGATATTACAACTTTATTACATGAAGATGATGCAACTTTACTTAAAAAAAGAGCTCCTGTAATAAGTATAATGTGACATGTAGATCATTGAAAAACATCATTACTCGATTATTTAAGAAAAACAAAATTAGCAGATAAAGAGGCTTGATGAATAACTCAAAAAATTTGAGCATATCAAGTTAATTATAGCTGAGAAAAAATAACATTTTTAGATACTCCATGACATGAAGCTTTTACTATAATGAGAGCTAGATGAGCAAAATCAACAGATATTGCAATTTTAGTTGTAGCAGCTGATGAGTGAGTAAAGCCTCAAACTATTGAAAGTATAAATCATGCAAGAGAAGCTTGATTAAAAATAGTTGTAGCTATTACAAAAATAGATAAGGAGTGAGCTAATTTAGATAATGTAAAATCATGATTATCAGCAAATTGATTATTATCAGAAGATTGGGGATGAGATATACCTATGATTTGAGTTTCATCTAAAACTTGACAATGAATAGATAATTTACTTGAAATTATCTTACTTGTAGCAGAAATGGAAGATTTTAAAGCAAACCCAGATAGATTTGCTGTTTGAACTGTTTTAGAATCATATTTAGATACAAAAATGTGACCAGTATCTACTTTACTTATAAATACTTGAACTTTAAATAAATGAGATTCAATAGTTTGTAAATGAAGTTATTGAAAAGTAAAAGTTTTAAAAAGTGATTTAGGTAAAAATATTGATAAGGCTTGACCTTCAACACCAGTTTTGGTTGTTTGACTTGATAGTGTTTGTGAATGATGAGATATAGTTCAAGTAGTTTTAGATATAGAAAAAGCAAGAACTAAAGCACTAGAATATAAAGAATTAATGGCTTCAAAAAAGTCATTATCAAATTCGTCAATCGATATGATAATGTGAAAAATTAAATCTTGAAGTTTAAAACAATTAAAAATAGTTTTAAAAGCAGACACAAACTGAAGCTTAGAAGCAATAAAACAAACATTATTAAAACTTTCAACAGAAGATGTAAAAGTTACTATAATACATACTTGAGTTTGAAGTATAACTCAATGAGATGCTTTAATGTGTAGTTGAAGCAGTGCAATACTTGTTTGATATAATGTAGAAGTTTTAGGAAATGCTAAAAATATTATAGAAGATACAAAAGTAGAATATATTTCTTCAAAAGTTATTTATCATATAAGTGAAAAAATAGAAAAAATAGTTAATTGAATGTTTGACATAACTACAAAAGAAGTTATAATATGAAATGCAGAAGTTGGGGGAATATTTTATGAGGGAGAATGATTTATGATTTTATGATTAAAATTAAAAATTGATTCAAAAATTGAAAATAAGACAAAAGTTAAAATTATTAGAGGAGATAAGTATTTATGAGAATGAAGTATTGAAAATTTAAAATCTTGAATTATAGATGTAAATGATATTGAATGACCAACTGAATGCTGAATTAAATTAAAAACAGATATTAAATTAGAATTAAAAGATAATTTAGAAATTTTTAAACTAGAAGCAAGAAAGTAATTTATTTTTTAAATATATATTATGTTAGAAAATATTGATTTTTTCTCTTTTTTACCAAAAGAATCTATATCAAACTTAGAGATGTTTTGTCAAGAAAGAAATTTAAATACTTGAGAAATACTTTTTTCAAAGTGAGAAGAATCTACTTGAATGTATGTAGTTAAAACTTGAAAGTTAGAAGTTTATGATGAAAATAAAATATATTGATATATAAATTCTTGAGATTTTGTTTGAGAAATGGCTTTATTTTCTTTAGATAAAAAAAGAACTGCTTCAGTAAAAGCAGTAGAGCAAACAAGTATAATAGTATTACTTGATTTTGCTATAAAAGAATTATGACAAAAACATCCTGAAATATTAACTCAAATTCAAGATATTATACAAAAAAGAGAAATTATAAATAAGTATTAAAATATAATAAAATCAACTAACTAGTTGATTTTATTATATTTTAATTAATACAATTTCAAATTTTCATATTAATTCATGATAATCTCTGTCAATATTACTTATAATATCATTCTTTATCTTTTGAGCCAAAGTTATTTGATTAACATCATTTTTTTCACTAACTATACTAACAATCATTTTATTGTCTTTGCATATCCCAGGCTCTTTTTTTGCTATTAATTTTCAAATAATAGCTTCTTGGGTAATTTTTTCTATTAAGTCAATATTCTCTAAAAACATTGATGCATCAAGGAAATATCAAGGATTTATATTATTTTTTTTAAAAAATCAACTTAAATTATAATTTGTTAGATCTATGACAATACTACGAGAATCATGATCGGGAATATCTAAAAAATCCTCTCATAGTTCAATATGTCAGTACTCTAAATTACATTTTTTAGATATATATTTTAAAACTAAAGCAGCGATTAAATCTTCTTTTCCAGATGTTAATATTTTTTCTTTATTAAAATCAGTGTCTAGTATTCAAGGAAATATTAAATCTAGTTTTTTAATTATTGTTTTTAAACTATTGTTATCTCATAAATTAAAATATTCTACTAAAGATTTATAAAATAATCAAGCTGCTCAACAATCTTGATGGCTTGTTATTGTGGTTATATTATTTCAATTAAATATTTTAGATAAAAAAGAAATTATTTCATCTCATTTTAATCATTTTGAAATCAAATCACTAATAATTAATAATCAAGATCAAGCAATACTTAGCTCTTGGTCTCATTTTATAATTCTATCATCCATACAACAAAGTGTTTTTTTTGTCGATTCTAAGTCTTCTAAAACTAAAGATTTTCTTTTTAAAACAGAAGTTATTCTATCTAAATCTTTTAATTCTCAGTTTTTAAATATTAAATCTTCTAGTTTTTTAGATACTAAAGACCTAGTATTACATATTTTTTGTGGGTGTCTTACATCAGCTAGTTTTAGCTTAATAAGAGAATTTTTTTTTGCCTCAATATCATTAAGAGTAGGAAAGTCATTTTTAATCATAGTATCTTTTTTAGTGTCAACTTTTTAATTTTTTTAAAAAGGAACTGCATTTTTATAATTTTTTTTAAAATGTCAAATTTTTTTTAAAAAAAAGTTTTGCAATTTTAAAAAAAAATATTATAACATCATCCTATTTTATTTTTTTATGCATAAATATGCAATCAATATTAGCTAATTTAAAATCAAATTGGAAATCATGACTTACTGTAGCTATGATTAATATCCCATTATCAATATCTCTTGCTGTGGCATCTTGAGCCACTCCTTTACAATGAATAATCACTTGAATTTGGGCTTGAATAATAGCATCTTTTTTTGCCTCAAGCCATTATAATGTGTTTTGAGTTGCTTGAGCTTTAAGTTCTATACTTGCAGCATTTGTTTTTTTACATCCTGAAAACGGAGTATTTTTACTTCCTCTTATTGCAATTTTTTCATGAGTATTTATGTTAATTATTTATTTTTTAAAAATAACTAAATATATCACTTTAATCCCATCAACAGCACTACATTGATTTTTAATTTCTGTTTGAATAACAATTGCCTTATGACAAATTAGTTGAGCTTTATGACTTAATAATCCAGCCTTAAACATCCCGCAACATAAAGAAATTATTATGAATTTAGTTGAAATTTTTAATAATCTAATGAGTGTTAATATTTACTCTTTAGTTATATTTTCTTTATGATTAGTATTTTTAATACTATCTAAAAAATATTTTCCCAAATTCCCTTGAGTAATTTTTTTAACTATAATTTGAATTATTTTATGAATATTGGTTGATAAATGATTTTTTCCTGATGTTTTACTTTTAGTTGACAAATATCCAGAATTAAAATTTGCTTTATTTGATGCTCCTTTTTTTAAAATTTCACTTACTAATTTTTCTCAAGCATTAGATATTTTTAAATGACTTATAACAATATCATTAGTTGTAACAATTATTGCAATAATAGAAACAATAATTTCTGCTAAAATTGCTGAAAAAATAACAAAAGTAAAATTTGATAAAGATAGAGAAGTTTTATGACTTGCTATATCAAATTTATGAGTTTGATTTATATGATGATTGCCAAATACAGCTGTTTTTATGAGAACTGCTTTAAATATAAATTCTTGAGCAACACATAGAACTTCTTGATTTTTAATTGCAATTTTCACACTTTTATTTTCAGCATTACTTTTTAATTGAGCTTTTAAATTTTTACCATTTCCTATAATTTCAGCAATACTTACAAATATTGCATTATGACTTATTGATTTACAATTACTAAAAAAAATATATAAATTAGAAAAACAAGCTTTATATATCACATTAATTACAACTTTTTTCTCAGTTTTTTGGGAACCAACATATTGAATTTTAATTTGAACAGTAGTTACTTTAATTATTTATATTAAAAAAATAACAAATTCAGATGCTAGTATAAGTGTGTTTAGAAAAAACAGTTCTCCTATAAAAATATCTCTTTGAAAATATATAAATAATCAAGAAAATGAGGATATAATTTTAACAAAATTTTCTTGATGATTAAATTATCTAAATATAGAAAGTAATATTTGAAAAATTGAAAAATTAAATAAAAACCAAAAAATTATTATTTCTTTATCTCATATAACAAATATAGATATTGATTGAATTGAAGCTATTGATGAAATGATAGAAACTTTAGAAAATAATAAAATCGATGTTTATATATCTTGAATTGAAGAAAATTGAGTAAATATTGCAAAAAAATTACATAGTTTTGAAAAATTAAATAAAAATCAAAAAATATTTTCTTCTTCTACTGAAGCTTTAGATAAATTAAAAAATAAAATCAACTAATTAGTTGATTTTATTTTTTAATTAAAATTATTTCTTGATATTTTTTTAAAGCATCTTTATCTCAAGAATTTATTTTTTCTATTAATATACTTTTTGCTTGTTCTAAAGTATCTTTGTTTAATTTTGAAATAGTTTTTTTAATTTGTTTTAAAATAGTTTCATCATTTTTTATATTATTTCCTTCCATTTGAGCTTGTATTTCAAGTGATTCATCATTTTGAGAAAGCATTAAATAATAATTTTTTTTATTTATTTCAAAACTATCTAAAACCTTAATTCAATTATTTAATATATTTTGTAAATCAGTTTCTAAATACTCATTTAAAATAATTTCATTTTTTATTTCATTAAACAAATTTTCATATTTTATAATTTGCCCTATAACTAAATCACTACTTTTTAGAGTTTTTTTATTAATTATTTCAAAATTATCATCTCTTTTTTGTAGTCTTGTTTTGTTAAATTCAAGATAAATTATATCTAAAGATATATCTAATTTTTTTGAAATTTCTTTTAAATAATAATCTCTTTCAATATTATCTTGATAATTTTTTATTATATCAAGTAGTTTTTTTAAAATTTCTTTTTTATCTTGAAGTGAATTTATTTCCTCAATATTTTTTAAAAAAAATCAAATAGGAGATAGAGAACTTTGTATAAATTCATTAAAATCAAGTCAAGATTTTACTATTTCATCTGGGTCTTTTCCTCCATTTAAAGATATTATTTTAACTTCTAAATCTTTATTTTTTAACATTTCTATAGCTAAAAAAGTAGCATTTTTTCAAGCATCATCATTATCAAAACAAAGATATATTTTTTTTGTTAATTTTTTTATTATATTTATATGTTTTTCAGTTAAAGCAACTCAACTTACACAAACTGTATTTTTAAATCAAGCTTGATGAAGGGAAATAGTATCTAAATATCATTCTGTAATTATAATAAAATCCTTTTTTGTTATCTCACTTCTTGCTTCAAATAATCAGTATAAAATAGATGATTTATCATAAATTAAAGAAGAGGGTGAGTTTAAATATTTAGGTTCTCAAACATCAATTATTCTTCAAGCAAATCAAACAATATCTCATCTTAAATTTTTAATTGGGATTATAAATCTTCCTATAAATTTATCTTTTTTTGATGATAGATTTTGAAAAATATTTGTTTGTTCTATTAAATTATCATCATAATTTTTATTTTTTAAATAATTATATAATTCTATTCAAGAAGATGCATATCAAAAAGAAAACTTCTCAATACTTTCTTTTGTTATTCATCTATCAAATAGATATTTTAATACATTTGGATTTTCATTTAATGAATTTTTGTAAAAATTTGTTATATCTTTAAAAATAGAATAGATATTTTTTTTCAGAGTTTCTTTTTGTTCATCATATCATTTTAACTTAACTCAAGTTATACTTGATAATATTTCAAGAGCATCTTTAAATTCTACATTTTCTACATCCATGATAAACTTTAAAGGTCCTCATCATCTTCTACATCAAAAACAATGAGCAATTTGTTTTGATGGACTGATAATAAAACTTGGAGTTTTTTCATTATGCCCAGGAAAAGGACACAATGCTTTATAATTTGCTCATGCTTTTTTGATATTTGTATATCTTTTTACAAGCTCTACAATATCTATACTTGATTCTAATTCTTCTACTTGAGACATAAATTTTAATTAATTTCTTACTTTCAATTATAAAAAATAAAATAAAAAGTCAAAATACAATTTTTGACTTTTATAATTTTTTAAAAGAAGGATGATTATTATAAATTCAAGCAATTAATTCATATAATCTTAATTTTCTTTTTCAAGATTCTATAGTTGCCATATTTGATATAAAATCTTTTAAATATATAGTTTCTTCAAAGCTTAGTTCTAGCAATATTTTAGTAATAATATTATCTTTCACTAAATTTGCTTCTATATAATTAGGTGAGGCTAGATAATTATTTAATAAAGTTTGATATTTTTCTAATTCGAAATTATTTTCTATAATATTTATTTTTTCCATTTCTTACTTTTTAATATTTAAATTTATGTTTAAATATTAACATAAAAACTTTTATTTTACAAATTATTTATATAATAAACAAGATATTTTATAAAAAAATAATATGTTTATAGTTTTTGAATGAGTTGATTGAAGTTGAAAAGATACACAACTTTTAAAAGTTGTAGAATATTTAAAACAAAGAAATAAAAATTTACAATTTTTTCTAACAAAAGAACCAACTTGAAATACAAAATCATGAAAAGAAATCCTACAAAAATTAAAATCAACTTGATTTTCTAGTGCTAAAGAGGCTTTAGACTTGTATGTAAAAGATAGGGAAGAACAATCAGTTTTAAGAAAAGAGATGTTAAAGCACTCAATTATTTTATCAACTCGTTTTGATTATTCAACTTATGCTTATCAGTGAGCTTCTTGACTTAGTTTTGAAGAGATATATTCATCACATAATTATAAAAATATTTTAATTCCAGATATTACTTTTTTATTTGATGTTTCAAAAGAAAATATTGAAAGTAGATTAACAAAAAGATGATTAGAAAAAGAAGTTTTTGAAGAAATTGATTTTTTATTAAAAGTTAGAGAAAAATATCTTGAAACTTTTGATAAATTAAAAACAAAAAGACAAATATACTTAATTGATGCAAATAAAAGCATAGAAGAAGTTTTTTTACAAATAAAAAATATATTAGATAATTACAATTTTTAATGCAAGAATTAATAAAAAAATATCACATAAAAGCCAAAAAATCTTTAGGGCAAAATTTTTTAAATGATGAAAATATTTTAAAAAATATAGCTAATATTTCAAATATTTTTTGAGAAAATATTATAGAAGTTTGACCTTGATTTTGAGTTTTAACAAAAGAAATTTTAGCAAGTAACCCTAAATCATTATTTTTAGTTGAGCTTGATAATAATATGATAGATATATTAAATGATAGGATTTTAAATAATGATTTTTCTGTTTTAGAAACTAATTTTTCTATAATTAATAAAGATATTTTAAAATATGATGTTGAATTTATAGATTATAAAGTTATAGCAAATATACCTTATTATATAACTTCACCAATTTTATATAGATTTTTGTATGAATTAAAAAATAAACCAAAAGAAATGATTATTTTGATGCAAAAAGAAGTTTGAGAAAAAATTTTATCAAAAAAATCATCTGTTTTATCTTTATTTATTGCAAAAAAAGCAAAAGCTTTTAAAAAAATAGATGTTTTGAAAAAATCATTTACTCCTAGCCCCAAAGTTGATTCTATAGTTTTGCATTTTGAAATAATAAATGATTATAACTTTGTAGATGATTTAGTTTTTTTAAAATTTATAAAAGCATCTTTTTCAAATCCAAGAAAAAAGATGATAAATAATTTGTCATCTTTTTGATATGATAAAAAAATATATTTAGAAAAATTAATTTCTTTATGATTTAATGAAAATTCAAGAGCAGAAGAGCTAAGTATAGAAGATTATTTAAAATTAATTAACAATTAATTACTCCCAATTCCATTCTGTTATAAAATCATTGCTTATGTCTTTTGGAAAATCATTTTCTATTTTTTGATCTCATTTATAATGAATTACAACTAAAGTTATATCATCAAATTGTTTGTATTTATATCACATAAATTTTGATATATCAATAGTTAAATTATTAAAAACTCAAGTGGCTGTTTTTATTCAAAGTCAAGGAACATTAGGTGATCTTAATACTGAATCCATAAGTCTTTGTTCTCAAAACATTTCTTCATTTCAATCTTTTTTATTTTGATTTAACATTTCAGTAATTCAGTCTGTATATAAAACAACTATATCATTTTTTTCAAATTTTATTTCTTGTTCTTTTAGTATTTTATGTATATTTTTTGTCATCCCTAAAGCAAGTCAACCTGATTTTATTTTAAAACATTTATTTAAAGAATGTTTATAAATAATTAAATATTCATGCCCAGCTCAAGTCATAAACAATCTTTTATTTAACTCATCCCATCTTACTAAAAGTAAAGTCATTAGTATATTTGATTTTACTCTAGGTTTTAGTATTTCATTTGTATTTGCTAAAATTTCAGATCATTTTTTATAAATTTTTGAAAATCAAGATACTAAAGCATTTACCATCACCATTACAAATCAAGCTCAAACTCAATGTCAAGTTGCATCTCAAGCATATATATAATAATTAGAATCTTGTCATTTTATTATATCATAACTATCTCATCCTATTTCTCAAGCAGGCTTTGATTTTGCTATTATATCTAAAGAAGGAACTTCTTCTAGTTTTTTATAAAGTAGTTTTTCTTGTAATTCCATAGCTAGTTGGATTTCTCATTTTATAGCTTTACCACTTAAAAACTCATCTTTTATATTTTTTAAAGAATTTAATATATTATCAAAAAATATAAGTGAAATTTTTATATTTGGATTTATGAAATTAGTTTTTATTTTTAATTTTTCTCATTTATTATTTCAAGATAAAAAGTTTAATACTTGTTTTTTTAGTTCTTCAATAGGAGCAGTAAAAGATGTATTTATTATAAATAGTATTAAAATATATTGAACTGCAATTACTCAAAAAAATAGTAAATAATCACTTTTACCAAAATTTATTAAAATATCTTTTTTTAAATAATAAAAAACTCAAATACTAGAAATAAAAATAATAAGTATTAATGTGTTTATATAAAAATTAAAAAATTTTTTTAAGTAGTTCATAATTTAAAATAATTTAAATATCTTTTGTCTCATTATAACACATAATGTTTAATTATGCAAAAATTTTTTGACAAATTTTTTTATAAAATTAAAATATAAATTTTATTTATATTTTAATTTTAATATTATGAAAGAAAAAAATAAAAAAGTTTTAAATAACTCATTAAGACCAATCTTAGTGAAGACTGGTCTTAAAAAATGATTTACTCTAGTAGAGCTAATTATAGTAATAACAACACTAGCAATACTAGCAACAATAGCATTTGTATCATTTGGAAACTATAACAAAAGTTCAAGAGATGCTAATAGAGTAGCAACACTAAAAAGTATAGAGAAATGATTAAGTTTAGTTGAAGTGAAAAACTGAAAATATCCTACACCAGATGAATATATAACAATAAGTAGTTGAACAACTATATATATAAATCAATGAATAGTATGACAAACAGTATCTCAAAATATACTACTAAACAAAGAATCAAAAGACCCAAAAGATAATACTAACTACCAGTACTCAACAAATTGAAATAATACAAAATATCAATTATGAACATATCTAGAAGAAGATAATAAAATGTTACTATCATTAACCCCTTTGCTTTTGGCATCTCCCCTTGTCAAGGGAGAACAAAACTTTCATTTCCCCCTGATAAGTGGGATTGAGGGGGTTTTTATCCCCCAAACTTATGCTTCTAGTATAGATTATATTAATAGATATTTTTATACTATATGAGATATTATTTGAATACTAACAAAAACAACAAATGCCCCAATTACAAATACTGATTATTTAACATGATTAGACCTAGAAACAAATACTGATAGTTTTAAAATATATTTTTCAAATGATGTAAGTAGTTGAAGTATAATTTGAAGTTGAAGTGATTTAGTTGATAAGATAATAGAAAATCAAGGAAATAATTGAACTCAAAAAGAAATACCAGCTCCAGCGCAAGTACCACCAGTAATGTGAAATGTGCCAAATCAAACATATACAAGTTGAAGTGCTATAACAAATTTAAATATGTCAAGTTATGTAACACAAACAGACTGAGATGTAATAACAAATTATGCATTAACATGAACACTCCCAGCAGGATTAACATTTAACTTAGCAACATGAATATTAAGTGGAACACCTACACAAACAGGAACATTCAATTTAAGTGTTACAGCAACAGATAATGACTGAATATCAAGTAGTAAATCATTTACAATAACAGTAATGGCTATTTGAGGTATTTTTACTAATAATTGAAGTGGAAACACAATATATGTTTGAGAGTTAAATTGACAAAAATATATGACAACTCCAGGAAAATGTACTAATTCGCCAACTCCAACTTGTGCTTGACCAACAGATACATTATATAAAGATTGGAAAAATTCTGATACTTTTACTGCAAATACTAATTCTACTACTGACTGACTAGCAAATACTAATGCTATGACTAGTGATCCTACAGAAGCTTTAAAACACCCAGCAGCTAAATACTGTGCTGATATGGTTTATTGATGATATGATGATTGGTTTTTACCAGCAAAAGATGAATTAAATTTATTATATACAAATAGAGATGCTATTTGAGGTTTTTCTACTTACAGTACCTATTGGTCAAGTACTCAACAAAGTGATACCAGTGTTTGGTCCAAAGCTTTTTACAATGTATCACAAGGATATGCTTATAAGTTCAATACTTATCTTCTTCGTTGTATACATAAGTTCTAAAAAATCTAGAGTAGATTATACTTGCTGAATAAAAAAACTAAAATTTTGACTTTAATTAATAAAAAACTAAAATTTAAAAGTTAAATTATTTATTTTAAAATTTATGTTATATATATACAATACACTATCAAGAGAAAAAGAAAAATTTAAACCATTAAAACAAGAGCAAACAAAAGTATATTTTTGTGGTCCAACTGTTTATAATTATGCACATATTTGAAATTTAAGGACTTTTGTTTTTGAAGATTATGTAGTTAGAGGATTGTCTTTTTTAGGTTTTAAGCCTAAAGTTACAATGAATATTACAGATATTGATGATAAAACTATTCGTGATAGTATTTTAGCTTGAGAAAGTCTAGAAAATTTTACAAAAAAATATACAGATATATTTTTAAAAGATTTAGAAAAATTAAATATAAAAACTCCAGACAATATAACTCCTATTTCTTCAATAATTGATGAAATGGTAGAAATGATTAATTGACTTATAAAAAATTGATATGCTTATTTATGAGAAGATAATTCAATTTATTATGATATAAAAAAATTTAAAAATTATTGAAAATTAGCTAATTTAGATTTTAAATGAATGCAAATTTGAAAAAGTATTGATAATGATGAATACACTAAAGAAAATTTAGCTGATTTTGTTTTATGGAAAGCATATAAAGAAACTGATTGAGATAATTTTTGGGAAGAAAAATTTATTTTTTGAGATGAAGAAAAAGTATTAAAATGAAGACCAGGATGGCATATAGAATGTAGTGCTTGTAATAAAAAACATTTTTGATGACAAATAGATTTGCATATGTGATGAATAGATTTAGTTTTTCCTCATCATCAAAATGAAATAGCTCAAAGTGAGGGGTATTTTAAAAAAACTTTTTCAAATTATTGGATGCATGGTGGGCATTTATTTGTAGATTGAAAAAAAATGTCAAAATCATTAAATAATTTTTATACATTAAAAGATTTAGAAGAAAAATATATTGATATTTCAAAAGATATACTTTATAGATCTATAAGACTTTCATTTATGATGTCTAAATATAGAGAATCAGTTGATTTTTCATTTGAAAAACTAGAAAGTAATTTTGTTGTTATAAAAAAAGTAGACAATACTATAAAAAAACTACTTGCATATAAAAAAAATAATACTTTAGACCATAAATTTAGAAGAGAATTAAGAGAGGATTTACAATGAATTATTTGAGATTTTGTGACTTCTTTAGAGGATGATTTTAATATGCCTGAAGTTTTTGCTATATTTTTTGAATACATAACTTTTGTAAATTCTTTAATAGATGAAAATAATTTATCTATTTGAGAAACAAATAGTTTAATTGAAATGTTTTGAAATTTTAATGAAGTTTTAGCAATTATAAATTTTGATTTAGATAATAACGAAATAAGTGATGATATTTTAAAATTATTTGAAGAAAGAAATAATGCAAAAAAAGATAAAAATTTTGATTTAGCTGATAAGTTAAGGAATGAATTATTAAAAAAATGATATAAAATAGTCGATGATAGATCTTGAAGTAGATTAGAAGAAAATGGTAATGGTTATGAAGATAGAGATTATCAATTCTCTCCAAATTTTTTAAAATAAAAATAGGAAAAATAATTAAACAGTACTAATGTAGTAGTACATTACATTATTTTAATTTTTCAACAAGAGATTTTCTAAAAATATTGTAAATAAAAAGTGACAAGTTTTATATAATTAGGACTTAACACTATTTTAAGATGTGTTTTTTGAAAAAATAAGCTATTTTAGTATTATATCTTTTATGTTAATATAAAATTTCATTTGCTTTTATATCTATCTTTTACTATAATAAAATTTATTGTTTTACAAATTTAAAAAAATAAAAGATGTTTAAACTAAAATCAAAATATTCTCCAACTTGAGACCAACCAAAAGCAATAGAGTCAATTACAAATTATCTAAATAATAAAAATAAATTTCAAACTTTGTGGTGAGTAACTTGAAGTTGAAAGACTTTTGTAATGGCAAATATTATAGAAAAAATTAAAAAACCAACTTTAATTATAGCTCATAATAAGACTTTAGCAGCTCAACTTGCTTTAGAATTTAAAGATTTTTTTCCAGAAAGTGCAGTTCATTATTTTGTTTCTTATTATGACTATTATCAACCAGAAGCATATGCTGTAAAAACAGATACTTATATAGAAAAAGAAGCTACTATCAATGAAGAAATTGACAGGCTTCGTCATGCAGCAACTCAAGATTTAATAAAAAGAAAAGATGTAATAATAGTTGCTTCTGTTTCTTGTATTTACTGAGTTTGAGATATTAGAGCTTATCAAGATGCTATTTTTAAGTTAAAAGTTTGAGAAATTTATAGTATAGAAGTTTTAATTAAAACTCTTATTTTGCTTCAATATAAAAGAGCTTGACAAGATTTTAAACCTTGAATGTTTCAAGTTATGTGAGATTTACTTGAGATATTTTCATCAAGTCAAGAAAGTGTTTATTCTATTGAATTTTTTTGAGATGAAATTGATAGAATTACAAGAAGAAATTATCTAACTTGAGAAGTTTATGAAATACTACAAGAAGTTGATATATTTCCAGCAAAACACACTGTAACTACAAAAGAACAAATAAATAAAATAATTCCTTTAATAAAAAGTGAATTAGAAGAAAGATTAGAGTATTTTAAAGAAATTTGAGATGTTTTAAAATATGAAAGACTTAAAACAAAAGTAGAGTATGATATAGAAATGATGCGAGAGGTTTGATATGTAAACTGAATTGAAAATTATTCAAAATACTTAGATGGTAGAAACTCTTGAGAACCTCCTTATACATTAATTGATTATTTTGGAGATGATTTTTTGTGTTTTGTTGATGAATCACATATGACAATTTCTCAAATATGATGAATGTATGCTTGAGATAGAGCAAGAAAAGAAAATTTAGTAAATCATTGATTTAGGCTTCCTTCAGCTTTAGATCATAGACCTTTAAGATTTGAAGAATTTGAAAATAAAATTCCCCAAATGGTGCTTGTTTCAGCAACTCCAGGAAGTTATGATATAGAGCATTCTTCAAAAAATCCAGATAAATTTTTTGATTTTAATCCAATAATTGATTGAGCATGGAGAGATAGTGAAGAAAATAGAATTGTTCCTCTTGTAATTCGTCCAACTTGATTACTTGATCCACTTATAGAGCTTAGAACAATGAATTTTATGGTTGATGATGTTTTAAAAAATATAAATGAATGTGTAGAAAATAATGAAAAAATGCTTATTACAACTTTAACAAAAAGATCAAGTGAAGAATTAACTGATTATTTACTTGAAAATTGAATAAAAGTAAGGTATTTACATAGTGAAATTGAAACTCTTGATAGAATTGATATTTTAAGAGATTTAAGACTTTGAAAAATAGATGTAATAGTTTGAGTAAATTTGCTTAGAGAATGACTTGATTTGCCAGAAGTTACAAAAATTGCTATTTTAGATGCTGATAAACAATGATTTTTAAGAAGTACTTCTGCTTTAATCCAAATTATTTGAAGAGCTGCTAGAAATAGCAAATGAAAAGTTTATATGTATAGTGAGGAAGTAAAAAGTTATAAATGAGAAAAACTGACTTTTTTAAAAGAAAGTAATGAATTTATTTTAGAAAATAAAGAAAAATTAACTCCTAAAGATTATTTACTTACTGAAAATTGAGATAAAATACCACTTTTTAAATTTGATGAATGAAAATACTTTACTCAAGATAAAATATTTGTATCAAATGCTATGAAAACTTCTATCAATTTAACAAATTATAGAAGAAATTTACAAAATAATTATAATTTAAAGCACAATATAACTCCAACAACTGTTTATAGTGAGATAAAAGAAATTTGAATTAAAACAAAAAATAAAGATTATGCTTTGATTTCAGAAAAAGATTTAGAAAAAGAATTAAAAAAACTAGAGTTTGAGATGTGAGTTGCTGCTGCAAATCAAGAATATGAACTTGCTGCTGATTTAAGAGATATGATTATTGAATTAAAAAGAGGGAGGAAATAAGAAAATATAAAAACAATTATTTTACTTTTAAATAATCTCAAACAAATATTTGCAATATTGCTACAAATGGAACAGCTATTATTATTCAAAATAATCATAAAGTAGTTCATCAAATCATCATTCATATTAACACTAAAAATGGAGATAACGAAAGAGTTTTTCACATTATAAAAGGAACTAATATATTATTTTCAAGTTGTTGAATTATAAAATATAATATTAAAACAATTATAACTGCTTTTGTAGAAATTCATAAAGCTATTGCAATAGCTGGAAAAAGAGCAATTATTGGTCAAACATATGGGACAAATTCCATCATTCAAGCTATTAAAGCTAAAGTAAATATATGATCTATATGTACTCAAAATAGTTTTATAAATAAAAGTCAAAATAAAGTGATAAAAAATATTGAAATTCATAATATCAATTGACTCTTTAGCCAACTATGAAGACTATTTATTATTTTTTCTTCTCTTGATTTTAAATATTTAGAGATATTGTTTGGGATTATTTCATAAAAAAAACTTTTAATTTCTTTTCTTTCAAGTCAAATAAAAAATGTAAATATAAATATTAAAACAGTATTAAATAAAGCACTTGTTATAGAAAATATTATTCAACTTCCATTTGTTAAAAATATTTTTAAATAATTAGTTATAAAAGATGTGATTTCTCAGATATTTGATTGTATATAATTAAATATTTGATTTATATCTAAATTTTTAATTATATTTTCTAAAAATATTGGTAAATTAAATCAATCAACTCATTTTAAATTATAAATATTTATAATTTCTCAAATATTTGAATCTAAGAAATTTAAAAATAATATAGTTTGATTTATAAAAATTGGGATAATTGAAAAAAATGTTATTAAACTAAATATAAAAATAATTATAAATATCAAAATCATTCAAACTCAATCTCAAATTTTTAATTTATTAAAACCATTTAAAAAAGGAGCAAATAACATATTTAAAAATACTCATATAAAAAATATAACTAAAATATCAATTATATTGTATAAAAAAAATAATAAACTTATAAATAAAAATATTATACTTAATTTAATTATAAATTCTTTATAGTTTGAAGAGAGTTCTTTTATTTTTATCATAAATAATTATTAATAAATATTTTACTTTTAATATATAAAAAAAAATAATTTATTCAAGAATATTTAATTATATATTAAGCATTAATTTTATAAAAAGTAAAGCTTAATATATTTGTAATAATAAATATTTTGATATATATTATTATCTTAATATTTAATTTGTTTAAAATTATGTGAGATAAATTAAAAAAATATGAAGCAAATATAGATAATTTAGAGAATTTAGATTTAAAAATAAACTCTTTAATTAAAGATATTGAAAATAAATATACTTTTTCTAAAGATACTTTAAAAAATTTACTTGAATTTAAAAAGTCAAAACAAATTTCAAATATTTCAATTGAAAGTGTAGATTATAGGGAAGCATTGATAGATGAAATAAAAAGTTTAAATAATTCTTGAAAAATACAAAACTCTTTAAAAGAAACATTTAAAGAAGATGAATTAAAAGCTTTAGCAGAAAAAATAATTACAATAAATAAATTAAAAACTCAAACTCAAAATGAAATATTAACTTTAAGAAGTGATTTAAATAAATGAGTTTATGATGATGTTTTTAAAACAAAATGATTTTTACTTCCTTGGTCAAATAATATTTTAGATAAAATAAATAATCCAAAATGAGCTTTAGATCAAACTGTATGACTTTGAGTTTGACTAACAGAATCATTTGCAGTTGTTTGAAAATTTTCTTATGAAATAATTATCTCTATATTAAAATCTCCTCTTGATTTAATTAAATTATTAAAAAAAGATGTGAGTTATGAAACTAATATAAAATTGTAAAAAATTAAAAAATAAATAATATAACTTTAATGTTATATTATTTATTTTTTAAAAAAAGATGAGCAAAAGACAAATTTTTACATTATTTTTTTTAATACTTATTTTATCTTGATATTTTTATATTTCTTGAATAACTTGAGTTGTTTGATTTAGTTTAACATTATTTATTTATTCAATATTTTTGTATTTTTTTTACTATATTTTTTCAAAATTTAAAGATAAGAATTATACATTTTTTAGTTATCAAAACTATAATGTATTTTTAAATTATTTTTTAAATAGGGTAGTATTATTAATTGTTACTTTATTTGTTATAATTGGATGATTTGCTTATTATGAAAATGATATTTCTCCTGCAAGTATACCAGTTTATCAAATTACAAATTGAAATAAAATAGTTATTTTTCATTGAATGAGCCATATTTGAACTCCAAATTTTTATAATAAAGTTAAAGAAAATATTATAAAATATAAAAAACTTTGATATACACTTTATTTTGAGTGAGTAAGGCCTTGAAGTGAAGAAAATCATAAAGATTTTGATAAAGCTTTATGAGTAAAATTTGATGAAAAAACTTATGATAGTTTTTCAAAACTTTATTGACTTGTAAATCAAGATAATTCTATATTTTTAAATTTAGTAAATAATAAAGATATAAATGTAGATGTTTCTATGGATGATATTATGAAAAATTATAATAATTTAAAACAAGTTTCTAATCTTCAAAATAGACAATATGCTATGCCGATTGATATAAATGATGTAGTTGTAAAAGAATTATCTAAACTAAATACGAAAGAATTAGAATTATTTAGATATGTTAATAGGTCATTTATTAATTTTATTTTAAAAAGTGAAGAAATACAATCAACCATTCAAAATAATTTTTCAAATAAAGAATTATTTAGTGTTATACTTGATGAAAGAAATAAAGTTATTGCAGATAAAATAATTCATAGTGAAGATAAAGAAATTATAGCAACTTATTGATTATTACACTTTAAATGAATTTTTGAACTACTTAAGAAAAATGATATAAATTGGAGAATAGAAAAAATAGATTATTTATATCCTTTGAAATATTAATTTTTTCACAAAAATTTAATAACTTTGCTTTAATCTAGCAAAAAGTTCTGGATTTTTGATGTAAAACTAAGTAAAATATGAATGTTACTTAAAGAAAGAATAAGTATAAAACAAATGATACTGTTTCAAAAAATGTTTGGAATTTTTTGTACAAGCTCTTTCACCTTTTTATATTGTTTCAACATATATTTTATCTCTTTGTTCTTTATCTACAAATAATTTTTTTATAACTCAAGATAGAGAATTTGCTATTGATGAAAATGATTTTTTATCACTTTCATTAAATAAATTATTTTTTCTTACAAGTATTAAGTATCAAAATATTTCATTTCAAATAGAAAGCTTATTTACTATTATTTTATCTTTTTGATCTACATTGCATTCTAAAAATAATTCATCTAAATTTAAAAAATATCAAGCTCTTTCAAATACTTTTTCTTGCATCTTATTTGCCTCTCTACTGTCATATCTTAGAGTTAAAAAACTCTCCATTACTTGGTGTTTTTCAAAATATAAAATATATTCTACATTTAATATATCTTTTATTTTATCAATTAGTCAAAAAACATTTTTTAAATTAATTACTTTTAATGAATTTATATATTTTTCAATTTCATAATTATTTGTAATTATTTTGTTTGATTCAAGTAGTCTTTGGTTTGTTGTGATAATAATATGTTTTAATAGAGAATATCATGTAATAGGATTTTTTTCTATAAATTTTTGTAGTCAATTTTTTCAATCAATAAATAGTAAAGTGCTATCTTCAAGTGCTTTTACCATTACTTCTTTTTTTAAATCACTTGCATCTATAGATCATTCACCAAAAAAATCTCAAGTTTTTAAAGTAGCAAGTTGTTTTGTTTCTTTAGTATTAGCAAGACTTTTTTCAATAGATAAAAGTCATTTTTTTACTATATATAAATTATTATCAATACCTCATTCTTTAAATAACAAACTTCATTTTTGTAATTCTTTTTTTTCAAAGAAATCTGATTTTTCAAAGAAATCTAAATATTTAGTTAATCATTCATTTGAAAAGTTATTTATATCAATATTTGATGTTTGTTTTTTTATATTTGATAATATAGGAGAATTGAATTCAATATTTTTAATATTTTTTTCCATATTTTAAAATTATTAATTATTCAGATATTAACATTTCAACTCAGTCTTTATCTCTAGCATAAGATAATAGTGTATCTTTTGAGATAATATTTTTATTATATAAAAATACTAAATATTTATCCATTAAAATCATTCAATTTTTTGCTGAAACTTCAATTATTGAGTATATTAAATGAGTCTTTCAAGTAATAATTAAGTTTTTTATAGCATCATTGTTTAATAATATTTCTCTTGAAGGAATTCTTCAAGTTCAATCTATTTTTGGCAATAATCTTTGAGTCATAATTCAAAGTAAATTCATTGAAAGTTGCATACGAATTTGTTCTTGTTGTCATGATGGAAAAACATCAATTATTCTATCAATTGCTGAAACAGTATCATTTGTATGTAGAGTTGATAAAACAAGGTGTCATGTTTCTGCTAAAGTTAAAACAGCTTTTATAGTTTCTGGGTCTCTCATTTCTCAAACCATTATGATATCAGGGTCTTCTCTTAAAGATGCTTTAATTGCTTGAGGAAATCATAAAGTATGGTTTCATAATTCTCTTTGGTTTATCAAGCTTTGTTTTGATTCAAAAACAAATTCTACAGGGTCTTCTATAGTAATTATATGTTTTTTAAAATTATTGTTTATATAGTCTATCATTGAAGCTAGATTTGTTGATTTTCATGATCAAGTTGGTCAAGTCATTAAAATTAATCATTTTGATTTACTACATAAATTTTTTATTGTATCTCATAAATTTAACTCTTCTAAAGTAGGAATTATTTTTGGAATAGTTCTTAAAGCTACATTAAATCAATTAAAATCCATATAACAATTTACTCTATATTTATCTTTATCTAAAAATTGGTATGAAGAATCAAGCTCTAGATTTTCCATAAATTTATCCATTCAATTATATCAAACAATCTCTATAATGATGTTTTTCATTATTTCTTTTGTAAGAATTGGTGAGTCTATTTCATTTTCTCAAATAACTATTTTTTCAAGTTTTACTATTTCTCAATTATGATTTCTTACCATTGGTTGTAATCAAGAATTTAGATGTAAATCAGGGTATTTTTCTTTTTGAGTTGTTTGTAATATAGCAAAAAGTAAATCTTTAATAATCATATTTTTGTATAAGTAATATTGGTATTATAATAACATATTTTTTAAAAAATTACAAAAATATATAATAAATTTGAATTTAAAAAACTTTTTTATATAATCTAAAAGCTTTAAAAATACTACTTTGGTGTCATGGCAGAGTGGTTATGCAGGGGTCTGCAACACCCCGTATATGGGTTCAATTCCCATTGACACCTCCAAAA
>CAZGOC010000004.1:0-95961 GCA_964527685.1 uncultured Candidatus Peribacteria bacterium
GCTCTAAAAGTTCATTTTATACTTCAATCATCAAGTTCATAAAGTAAAAATCATACTTCTAAAGTGTTTATAGTCATTAAAAATTCATCAAGTAATCAAGTTATATCTTTATTTGTAGTTTGAGTTTGTATAAAAAGTGATTTTGGTATGATATTCCAAACTATTTTACTTTCTTTTATATCTTTTAGTGACTCAAGAATTTTACCCCAAAGTTTAAGCCTATTATAAGGCTTTTTTTTAAAAAAGTTTATAATTATTTCTTGATGTTTTGGTTTAAAAAACATTATTTCAGAAGCAGTTAAAAAAGCCTTTGATGAAGTATTTGAATTAAAAAAACTATTTGTGTCAGTAATTAATCAAGCAAGTAAAAAAGATGCTATTTTTTGATTTACTAAGTGAGTATAATTAAACTCTTTTATTAAATCCCAAACTATTTCACAAGTCGAAGATGAATTAGTGTCTACTATATTTATATTTCAAAATAATTCATTTGATATATGGTGATCTAAATTAACCCATAAAGTATTTTTAAAATAATCTAAATTATTTGTATAAATTTGTCATAATTGCTCAATTGATGCTACATCAAAAGTAATAATTAAATCAGGTTTTATTAAACTAAAATCAAGATTTGGAGTAAAAATCTCCTCATCATTTAAAAATTTAAAACTTTCAGGAGTTGTTTCTTCATTTGTCACAAAAAGTCAATAACTTCATAATTGTTTTAATATATAGTAAAATCAAGATAAGCTTCAAAAAGCATCTGGATCCATCCTTCTATGATTAATCAAAACAATTTTTTTTGATTTTGTTAATATATTTTTAAATATTTCTTTTTCTTTTACTAAATCAATTATCATTTTTTTATTAAGTTTATAATTATATATTTAAATGACACAGACTATAGGAATTGCACCTATGCCTACTAGTTTCGGAAACTAGTCGCTCTTCTAATTAAGCTAAGTCCATAAAAAATGTTTTTTTAATTATAATAAAAAATAAATTTTAAAAATCAAATTTTGACTAATAAAACTTATTGTGATATTATATATAAAATAAAAATAAAAATTAGTATAAAAAAATGATAGAAGATATAAAAAAATCAAATAATGATTTAATAAATAATATAACTAGTTTCAAATCAACAAAAAATCCTTTTTTAGTATTATTTTTATTGTCTGATTTAAAAAATATATTTATCTCTATTTGAGAAAATATAATTTCTTCAATAGAACTAAATAGCTCAAATCAAGCAAAAAATCAATACAAACTTATATCTAAAAAATACATAGAAACTTGAGTTTTTGAGAGTTTATATAATTATTATTTACACAATGATGAATTAAATGTTTTTGAGAGAGAAATAGATAAATATTTTCAAAACTCTTTTTTTACTGATATGTCATTTTATTATTATACAATTTCAAGAAATGAAAAGTTTTTTGTTTTGTTTGAGATAATGCTTGAATTTTATAACAATTTAAAATTTAAAAATGATTTTTTTGAACTTGAAACTTATTTAGAAAAAAAAGATTATTTAGAAAAAAGTGGTAAATTGCTTAATTTAGAAATAAATGATAGAGACTTATTTTTTATCATCAAGTTTTTAAATGAATTTAGTTGATTTGATTTTACTCAAATAACTTTAAATTGAGCAAAAACTTGAGTAAATTTTATGAAATCACTTACAATATTTATTTTAAAAAATAGTGAAAAATATATTGATTTAAAAAACTTTTTACTTGATATATTTATCTATGATTCAAATATTTATGAAGAAATTATTGAAAAATTAGAAGAAAAAAAATTATTTTTAGTTATATCATTTTTAAAAAATGACTTGCATTCATGTATAAATGAAACTACAGTAATTGATTTTGAAACAAAAAGTAAAATAACAGAAATAAATAATTTATTAAAAAATATAGAGTATATTGATATTTCACAAAAAATAGATTTTTTATTAAAAAAAGAAGATTTTTTAACTCAACTACCAAATGAAGTTAAAAAAATAGCAAAAATAAATATAAAATTATCTTATTTAAATAGCAAATATACTAACATAGTTGATTTACTTTTATGAATTACACATATTCCAAGAGAGGTTTTTTATCTTGCAAAAACAAACACAAAAGACTTAAAACTTGAAGATGATATTTTGTATAAAGAAATCAAAGATTTGATACTTTATATAGATAAATCTTATTTTTTGAGTTTTTTAAGACCATTTTTAATTAGAAAAATTTCAAGATATTTTAATGTTTTAGATTCAAAATATTATATTATAAAATTTATAGCTTGTGTAGTTTTGACAAATACTTACAAAGAATATGAAGTTATGTCGAAGTTTTTTTATAATTTAGAGAGTTTTTCAAACAAGTCTTTGAGATGATATATTGAAAGAATTTTACAATTTTGATGGGTTATAGTTTTTATACTTATAGTTTGATATTTTTTACCATTTTGATTTTTTGTAGCAATATCTTTGATTTTGATAAAAGAATTATTTAATTTAATTATTTCAAGATATTTTACTAGACTAAAAATGAGTTTGAATTTTCAATTTTGAAGTTATATTTGAGTATTTTTGTTTTTTTCAATACTTTTTTGATATACTTTTTGATATAAAGATAATATAGAGATGTGATATAATAAACTAAAACCAGTTGTAAATGCTATTTCTCTACCTGCTTTTAAAAGTCTTGAAATACTTTGAGACAAATTTGATTATATCAAGGCAGATATTTTATGAAATAAAAAGCAAAATATTCAAAATAATATAGATTTTTCTTCAGTGGATTATTTAAAAAAAGAAAGTTTTATTAAATAAAACTTTCTTTTTTAATAAGAAAAAAAGACCTACTTGGTAGTGGTCTTTTTTAAAGTTAAAGCATATTCACATCTGTTGACGATTAAAAAATTTTTTTGTTGTCAGCAGGGAGTTTGCTATAGTTTTGAAAATCTAATCCCTGATCTTCGTTTTTTTAAAAAACTAGAAATAACTTCAATTTTTTAAAAAAAAATTATTACCTTCCTTGGGTGATTTTTTCATTGCTATTCACCATGCAACTTTGTTTTTATTTTAATCTTTAATAGATTTTTTTTGTTTTTGGATTTTTGTTTTTTATTATCCCTTTTATTTAAGATATTTTATTTAAAATATCTTAAATAAAAGGGATAATTTATTTTTCCGTTTTTGTTTTTATTTTGTTTTGTATTTTGGGAATATCATAGGATTTATATGAGTCCCTAACTTGGAAAGTAAAATTTTTGTTAATGAGCAGTTTCGTAAAAGATATTTCTTTACTAACTTACAAATATATTATAGCATAGGATTTTAAAATATACTACAATATCATATTGACAATATTATATAATATTTTTTAAAATCAAATTTATTTGTAATTTCGTTTAGTTAAAGGGAAAAATTTAAGATATAATTTATATTAAAAAACTAGTTTAAAACATATTTTTTTTAAATTTTAGAGTTATTTTTTATATTTTTTTGAAGTATTTTTAGTATTTTTGTTTAAATTTTGTATACAAGATTTTTAGGTGGCTGTTAAATTGTTAAAAAAATGATAATAAACTTTTTATTATAAAAATTGTATTTTAAAAAAAAGTTATATAATTGATTTTAATTACTTTAACTAAAATTAAATTTATGCTAATTCGTCTATTTAAATACTCAATAAAAAATATTTTAAGAAATAAATTTTTATCATTTTCATCAGTTTTAGTTTTATGACTTTTGATGTTTTTTGTTAATTTACTTATGATAATGCACAATTTATCAAATACACTTATAAATGCTGTAAACTCAAAACTAACTATTTCTCTTTATTTAAAAGATGAGTATACAAAAGATCATATAACTACTCAAAAATTACTTGAAGAAATAAAGTTAAAATTACCAAGTATAAAAATAGAATTTAAATCAAAAGATGAAGTTTTAGAGGAAATGAGAAAAAAAGATAGTGAGCTTGTAAATATCATAAAATCACAAAATCCTCTTCCAGCTACAATAAATTTATCAAATATAAAAATGGAAGAATATGAAAAATTAAATAGTATTATAGAAGGGAAGTATGGAATATTAACAGATTTAAAAACAAATTCATCTTATGATTATAGAGTTCAATATGAAAGGATTTTAAAAATATTATCTATATTAAAAACTCTAAAATTTGCACTTTATATTATTATAATTGTTTTTTTACTTTCAATAGCTATCATAAATTATTCAATTATTTGAAATTTTATTTATCATTATAAAAATGAAATATATATAACAAAACTTGTTTGATGAAGTAATCCTTTTATTTATTGACCTTTTATTTTTCAATGAGTTATTTATGCTATAATTTGATTTTTTATAAGTACTAATGTGTTTTTTATATTTATAAATAATATTTGAGTTATTTTTGATAAATCATCAGTTAAAGAATATATAGTAAATAATGATTTAAATATTTTGCTTTTAATTCAATTATGAATTTTTATTTTAATTTGAGCTCTTTCATCTTTGTTATCATCTAAAAAATATATAAATAATTAAATCTAATTTTTTTGATAAAAAAAGTTGTAAATATAATAAATAAGTTATAATGACAAATAATATTATTATTTAATTTAAATCAAAAATGGCAAGAACACCAAAAAAAAATCAAGAACTTATAGAAGAATATAAAGAAGATTTGGATAAAAAAATTGATAAAACTTCTCAAAAAGCAACTTGAAAAAATACATCAACTGCAAAAGAATCATCTACAAAAATAAAATAATATTATGAAAATAAATAAAAATATAGTTTTTTTATATTTTTTATGATTATTTAGTGTTTTAATAATCAGTTATTTTAATTTGTTTGAAAATCTTGGAAATTTTTTTTATGATAGTTTTTTAACTCAAAATTTAAAATCACAAAAAGTAAATAAAGAAATAGTTATAGTATGAGTTGATAAAAAAACAATTGAGTATTTTTGAGAAAAGTCAAATTGGACTAGAAGTAGATATCAGTGATTATTAAGTGAACTTTTAACTCAAAATCCAAAAATTATTTTATTTGACTATTTTTTCTCAAATAAATCAATTCCAGAAAATTTTGATTGGGACTTATATCAAGAAATCACAAATTCATCAACTGGAACAATAGATAAAATTTATGAAGATTATCAAAATAAAATTTATGATAAAAATTATATTTCAAAAATTGATATAGACTTTTGAGAGTTAATTAAAAATGCAAAAAATGTAGTTATACCATATTCTTACAAAACGGATGAAAAATCTTACAATATCTATCCTATTGATGTTATTGCTAAAAATGCTCATTTATGATATGCAAATATAGATAATTCAAAAGACTGAGTTATTAGATATAGAACTCAAAATCTAAATGATTCAAAATCTATTTCACATATTGCTTCTGAAATATATTTATGAGAAAGAGTTTGAATTGAGAAAAAATTTTATATAAATTATTTTTCTTTGCCATATGATAGATATACTTCAATTTCTTTTCATAATGCTTATAACTGAATATTTATTGATTATGCTTGAAATAAGGTTGATTTAAAAAACAAAATAGTGCTTGTATGAGATTATGATGAAATATTTTGAGATACATATAAAACTCCTGTTTCAAAAGATAGAGTAAGTTCTTGAGTTGAAATAATAGCAAATGAAATTCAATCAATTATTGAAGGTAAAAATATAAATGTTATTTCTGGTTATTTTGAATTAATTATAATAACTATTTTATATATTTTAGTATTTTTAACACTATATTTAACTAAAAATATTTATTTAAATATTTTTGAGTCTATATTATTTCCTACTATTAGCTATTTTTCAGTTAGTAATATTATAACAAATTATTTTTATATAGATTTTAAAAATATAGCATTTTGCTTATTTTTATCTTATCTAATTGTATTTTGACATAAAATATTTAAAAACTATAAAGAAAAAATAAAAATAAAAAAGGAATTTTCTCGTTATATGGACAAAAAACTTGTAGAAAATATTTTAAATAATGAAAATAAAAATTCTAAAAATCAAAATGTAACAATATTATTTTTAGATATAGAGTGATTTACTGATATGTCAGAAAAATTAACAAATAAAGAATTACTAAAAATAACTAATAAGATTTTTAGCTCTTTTAATGACGTGATTTTAAAAAATAATTGAATAATTGATAAATATATATGAGATAGTATTATGGTTTTTTGGACTGAACAAGATAATAATCATACTTTTTTAGCTTGTAAAACTGCTTTAGAATTAAAAAAATCTCTAGAAAAATTAAACCTTGAAATAAACCAAAAAATAAACATAAGAATATGAGTAAATTCTTGAGAAGTAATGATATGAAGTGTTTGAGATGAAAATTTTTCTGATTATACAGTTATATGAGATAATGTAAATCTAGCCTCAAGACTTGAGTGAATAAATAAATATTATTCTACAAGATTAATTATTTCAGAAACTACTTTTAATAAAGTAAAAGATCAATTTATAACTAGAGAATTAGATAATATAAAAGTAAAATGAAAAACTATTTGAATTAAAATTTATGAACTTTTATGAAAAAGTTATGATGAAGTAAATCATAATTTAGTAGGAACTCATAATAAAGCTATTAATTTATATTATAAAAAAGATTTTAATTGAGCATTAGAATATTTTAATAAAAATAAAATAGAGTTTAACGATAAAACTTCGGAAATATTTATTGAAAGAATAAAAGAATATCAAATAAATAAATCTTACAATGATGATATGATTTATGAATTTCATAATAAATAATTTTATTTTTTTAATAGTGTAATATGGTTAAACTATTATTTTATCATTATTTTTGATTTATATTTAAAAATATGTTATAATTTATAAGAAAAAAATAAAAACTAAAATATTTTTAAATATGAAAAATAATAATACTATTTGAGAAAGATATTATATCCATAGCTTAATTACTTTAGGTGTAGTATTTCTTTTTTGGCTATTTTGAAGTTATAATTCATTATTTTATACTGCTATAATTGATTATAAATGAGTTAATTGAGATGCTTTTGATGGAACAATTTACCCTATAGAATTTGTCCCAGATCCATTACAATTAAAATATGAAGAAAGAAAACAAGATTTTGACAAAATTGATTCAAAATACTTTATAAAAACTCCTATTTATAATCCAGATATTTTATCAAAAAATTTAGATGATTTAAAATATTGAACTCCTGATTATAATAATACTATAACACAAAGAGTTACTTTTACTGTACCTTATTTGTGAAATTATAAATTAGATGATTATAAAGAATATACTTGAAGTCATCCTTGAATAGATATTGTATCACCAAAATGAACTCCTATAAAAAATATTGCTAATTGATTTGTAGTAGATGTATGAAATCAACCAGCTTGATTTTGAAATTATATAATTGTAAAATATAGCAATATTTTAATTAATTGAAAAAATCAAAATATTTATGGACTTTATGCTCATATGTCAAAATGAGTTGTCCAAATTGGAACTAAAATAAAAAAGTGAGATTTAATTTGATATGTTTGAGATACTTGAACTGCTACAACTCCTCATTTACATTTTCAAATAGATTTAGAAGATGCTCCATATAAACCATATTGGCCATTTTCTACTGCTGATATGAAAAAAGCATGAGTATGATTTTTTGAAGCAATAAATATATGATTAGGAAAAGAAGAAGCTATTTTATATACTTTAAATTCTTTAAAATTTGTAAATGATAATTTAAATTATACACTTTTTGCTTGATGAAATAGTGATGAAAAACTAGAAGAAGAGAAAAAAGAAGAAGTTTTACCACCTATTGTAGATAATGTTGAAAAAGAAGATGTTAAGGGTGAAAATAATTTAGAAAATACAAATTCTTGAACTAATGTAGAAAAAGATGATGAAATAATACCACCAAAAGAAAATGATTTTTCTTGAAACTCTTTAACTCAATTAGTGCAAAAAGAAAGTGTTTTAACTGATGAATTAGAACTTTTAAGTGCTTGATGAATAAATGATTTTTTAGTTAATGATTCAAAAGTAAAAGATTTAGATTTACTTGAATTAAAAAAAGAAGATGAAAATATAGATGATACTATACAAGAAGATATTAAAACAAATTCTTGAAGTGATTTAGTAGAGAATACAAATAAAGATGAAAATATAGATAAAAATATAGAAGATACTAAAGAAAAAATATTTTTAGATATACCAAATGATTATAAATATTACAATGAATTAAAATATTTAAAAGATAATAATATAATTACTTGATTTTTAGATAATACATTTAAACCAAAAAACAATATTACAAGAGCTGAAGTTTTAAAAATTATATTGCTTTGAAATAAAATAAATCCTATAATAGATGAAAAGTCAATATTTAAAGATATAAAAACAAATACTTGGGAAAATTCTTATATAAATGCTTGAGTTAACTTAGGAATTATTGATAAAGAAAATAAATATTTCTATCCATTTAGAAATGTTTCAAGAGTTGAGTGATTAAAGTTGATTTTAGAGCTATCTAAAGTAAACTTAGATGATATTTGACAAGAAAATATTTCTCTAAAAGATGTAAAAAATGATGATTGGTATTATAAATATGTAGTATATGCTATAAAAAATAATTTACTTTCATACTCAAATGATAAATTTGAGCCAAATAAACCATTAAATAGGGAAGAGATGATTTATATCTTGTATAATCAAATAAATAAAGAGCTTTAAAAGCTCTTTATTTATTTTCCCCCTATTTTTCTTCTAAAAAATTAATGATATCAGCATTATCTTTTGATATTGCATTATTTCAAATACCAAAAGTTCTATTTATTCACAAATCTTTATCTACAATTAATTTTCTATACCAAGAATAGTTTTTTGGAACTTTGTTTTTATCAAGCATTGTAAAGTCTGTTATATAATATCAATCTTCTTTTAAAGTTTCCCAAAGTCATTTAATTAAACTTTCAGTATCTTTTTTATAATGTTCATTGTATAAAGTTCCATCTATAACTTTTTTCTCTAACTCTTCAAAACTCAATCAAATTGCATTTAAATAATTATTATTACATATCATTTTATTTTTAGCTTTTTCATTTTTTTCAAATGTAATATTCATTAAAAATTGTCCATCATTCCATACTCTATCTAATATTTCAGATAATGATTTAAAAATCATTAATTTCCCTATACTAGAAGGCTCAATATTTATTATTTTTCAAACTTGATATATATAACTATCTATAATTTGACTTGTTTTTAATGTAAGATCTTTTTCATTTATTACATCTCATATTTTTGTATTTTTAAAAGTTCAATAAGTTATATCATTTCAAATTCTTATTTCAAGTCAATCTTTTTTTCAAAATGAATTCCAAGATATAGTTTTTCATAAAACAGTAGTTAATTTTAAGTCTTTATATCATTCTCAAAATCCTAATTTTAAAATAGCATCTTTTGCAGTTCATTGAGATTCAGGTGTGTAATATTTTTCTAAAGCTTTTTTTTGTATTATATCTTCTTTTAGAGTTTTTAAATCTTTTGCTCATAAAGCTTCTATGTAATTTCTATTTAAAAAAATAGGTTCTCAGTTAAAAAATACTCAAATAGCTGGTATTTGATAATATAAATCATTATTTTCATCTAAAATAAAAGTATTTCATTCACTATCTGGATAACTAATCTCAAATAAATGATTAAAAATTGTATCAAGAATTATAGCTCTTGTTAACATCCCTTTTGTTAAAAATTCAATTTTTTCGTTGTACTCTCAATGATTTTCCAATATATCTTTTACTTTTAATAATACTTCTTTTATTAAAATTCAAGCTTGTAATATATCTCAATTATGACTTATTTCTTTGCTTTTAAAAGACTTTAATTTATCTAACATTTTTTTTATAATTATTAAGTGTAAGGTTTTATTATATATTTTTTATAAAAAAATCAAATTCTTTTGGATTTTTTTATAATTTGTGTTAATATATTCCATATAATTAATATAAAATACTATGAAAGAATACAGCTTTATAATTTCAGAAAAAAAATATACAATATCACAAGAAAAAGAACTTGTTTCTTTGCTTAGTCTTTTTTCTTCTAATACTAAAGTTTCTTCAATAATTCAATGGAATATATTAATGGAAATTGATAATGATTTAGAAAAAATTATTACATCATATCATTGATTATTAAATTGTTTAAAATATTTAAATGAAAAAAATTCATTTTTACTTTTAGTCAAACTTTGAGATGTACTTGCAAAATTTATTAATAATTCTAAAGAACTTGCAGAAATACTTTCTCGTATTCCTGAAGAATCAAATAAAATGAAATTACTTAATATTTTAAGAATTAAATGATTAACAAAAATACTTTTTGATGCTAGAGATCTTTGAAATATTTTTGAATGGTTATATTGAAAATCTCAAAAAGATTTTATTGATTTACTTTGAAAAAAATTTGTAAAGAATTTATTTTTATCAACAAATGAAATCATTATGACTTTGTATTATTTAAATAATGAAAACAAAGATTATTTAATAGATATAATTTGACTTGATTGAACTAAAAATAAAATTAAAACTTCATGAAATTTACTAGTAATGTTTAAATGACTTACATTAAAAAAAGCTAAAAAATTACTTGAAAATTTTAATAGAAATGAAATAATTGATTTATTTAAAACAGAAGATGATTTTTATAATTTTTTACTAAGATTACCAAGAGATAAAGAAAGATTATTTTTAAACTACTTAAAAAAATAATATGATAAACATAAATAAAAAAATAATAGAAAATACAATTAAATCAGAATTAAATTGAGATATAGAGATTTTTAAAAAGGAACTTAATAAACTTGATAAGTTATCTTGATGCAAATATGAAATAATTGATTCTCATATTCATATAGTTGATTTTAATCAAAAAACACTTTGATTAAAAACACTTTTAAATTATATGGATAAATCAAATATTAAAGCATGAGTTATTTTTTGATTACCTGTTGTTAAAATATGGCAAGAAAATGAAAAACAAAGACCAGGTTATTATTTAGATGATGATAATTCATGTTATTATTATTCAAATACTGATGCTATTGTTGCTCGTGAATATATGTCTTTAAATAAAAAAGATAGAGAAAGGTTTTATCCACTTTTATGTTGATTTAATCCGATGGATATAAATAGTGTTGAACATATTATTAATACATATAATACTTTTCCAGGAGTATTTTATGGTATATGAGAAGTATTTTATAGACATGATGATTTAACTCATATGACATATTGAGATGTACCCAGAATGAATACTGATGCTACTAGAAAACTTTTTGAATTTATTACAAAATATGATTTACCTCTTTGTATTCATAATAATATAACTGCTCCTTGAATTTCAGATTATCCAAAATTTCTTCATGAAATGGAAGAAATTATTAGAGAATTCCCAAAGGCAAGAGTTATATTATCTCATTGTTGAGCAAGTCGTAGACTTAGAGCTCCTTATTATACAAAAATGATTTGAAGATTGTTAAGTGAATATCCTTGATTATATGTTGATTTCTCATGGGTTATATTTGATGAAATAATTGCAGTAAATGATATATCAATGCAAGATTGGGTTAAAATGTCAGAAGAATTTTCAGATAGAATCATGATATGAAGTGATGTTTTATGAGATGCTTTTGAACAAATTTGAATAATTAATTCTAGATTTAATTCATTTTTAGATAAATTAACACCTGAAACTAGAGAAAAAATATGCATTACCAATGCATTAAATATTTATACAAAATCAAAAAATAAAGTAGAAAAAAATAAAGAAAGACTTTATCCTAAACTAAATGAATTAAAATAATAAAAAAAATTAATTTAAAAAATATTTTAGTAACTATTATTCTTTTATCAAAGAATAAAAAATCTTTTGACTTAAATAAAAAAAAGTATAATAAATATATATTAATAATTTAAAAAAATATTTATGTCAAAAAATCTTGTAATAGTTGAGTCTCCAGCAAAATGAAAAACAATAGAAAAATTTTTATGAGCTGACTATAAAGTTGTTGCATCTATGTGACATATAAGAGACTTACCTTCAAAAAACCTTTGAATAGATATAGATAATAATTTTACTCCAGAATATGAAGTAACTATTGAAAAGAAAAAAACAGTTGATAGCTTAATAAAACTAGCAAAATCGTCAAGCGAAGTATGGCTTGCTACCGATGAAGATAGAGAGTGAGAAAATATTGCTTGGCATTTGTGTTATGCTTTAAATTTAGACCCAAAAACTACAAAAAGAATTACTTTTCATGAAATCACAAAAGAAGCAATTACACATGCAATTAAAAACCCAAGAAAATTAAATTTAGATCTAGTTGATGCAGGACAAGCTCGTAGACTACTTGATAGACTTTGTTGATTTAAAATATCGCCAGTTTTATGGAAAAAAGTAAGGAAATGACTTTCTGCTTGAAGAGTGCAATCAGTCGCTGTAAAACTTATAGTTGAAAAAGAAAGAGAAATAAAAGATTTTAAGGCAGTTGAAAGTTTTAAAGTAAGTGCTTTATTAAAATATGAAAAAAGTATTTTAAAAACAACTTTAACAAAAATTGATTGAAAAAATAAAAACTTTAAATCAAAAGAAGATGTTTTAAAATATCTTCATACTTTGTATCAAGATTTGTCTAGTTTAAAGGAGTGAGTTGATAAAAAATGAAATATTGAAATTATTATTTGAGATAGTATTGATTTTGAATTACAAGATATTTTAACAAAAGATTGAAAAAAAAGCCCATGAGCTCCATTTACCACTTCTACATTACAACAAGAAGCTTCAAGAAAATTTTGATTTTGAGTAAAACAAACTATGTGAATAGCTCAAAAACTTTATGAATGAGTTGATTTATGAGACTGAGAAAGAGTTTGATTAATTACTTATATGAGAACTGATAGTGTAAATTTATCAGACAATGCTTTATGACAAGCTTGAGAATATATTAAAAAAACTTTTTGAGAAAATTATTTAAAAATAAGAAAATACAAAACTAAATCTTCATCTGCTCAAGAAGCACATGAAGCCATAAGACCAACTTATTTAAATAGAACTCCAGAAAGTTTATCAAGTTATTTAGAGCCACAAGCATTAAAACTTTATACTCTTATTTGGAAAAGAACTCTAGCTAGTCAAATGGAAGATGCAAAAATAGAAACAACTATTTTTGATTTTTCACCAGCCCACAAAAAAAATGAATCTTATATAACTTCTTGAGAAGTTGTCAAATTTGACTGATTTATGAAACTATATATAGAATGAACAGATGATGAAGAAGATGAAGAAAATAACAATTTATTGCCAGATATAAAGATAAAATCAATTTTAAAATCAAAAGAAATTCAAGCACTACAAAGTTTTTCAAAACCACCAGCAAGATATACAGAAAGTAGTTTAGTTAAAAAGCTTGAAAGTGAGTGAATTTGAAGACCATCAACTTATGCTCCAACTATTTCAACTATTATGGATAGATGATATGTAGAAAAATTTGAAAAAAAATACTTAATTCCTACAGAAATTGCTTTTATAGTAAATGATTTTTTAGAAAAATATTTTACTAAAATGATGGATTATCATTTTACTTCAAGTATAGAAGTAGAGTTTGATGAAATATCTAATTGAAAGCTTCAATTTCAAGATATGTTAAAAAATTTTTGGGAAAAAACTTTAAAAAAAGATTTAGAAAATGCAGGTGAAAATGCTGAAAAAGTAGTTGTGAAAGTAGGAAAATCTTGTCCAAAATGTAATAATGACTTAATTTATAAATTTTCAAAAACTTGAAAATTTATTTGATGTAGTTCATACCCTGAGTGTGATTATATTGAAAATCTTGAAGAAGAAAATAATAAATTACAAGCATTAAAAGATAAATATGAATGAAAACCTTGTCCTGATGGAATAGAAGGAACAATTGTAGTAAAAACTTGAAGATTTGGACCATTTTTAGCATCAAGTGAGTATCCAAAAGTAAAATGGATTTGAAAGATTGTCTCAGATAAAGATGAAATTTTAAATGAAATTTTAAAAGAAAAATGACTTTTAATTGACGCAGAGAGTGGGGAAGAGCTTGTTGTTAAAAATTCAAAAAGATGACAATTTTTAGCAGCAAAAAACTATCCTGAAGTAAAAATTGCAAAAAATATACCTAAAAATGTTTGGGATGAGTTAAATTTAAGATTAACAAATAAAATATAAAATGGTAATTACAAAACAATTATTTGAAAATGAAATTTATATAGAAAAAGTAAAAAAACTTCTTAATTCATTAGATATAAAACCAAATTCTTTTAATAATTATTTACTTGCTTTTGTGCATCGTTCTTTAGTAAATGAAAAACCAGATTTATCTCCAGAACATAATGAAAGACTTGAGTTTTTATGAGATGCAGTTTTAGAGCTTGTAATAACTTCAAAATTATTTTTGGATTATCCAGATAAACCAGAATGAGTTTTAACAGACTTTAGAAGCTCTATAGTTAAATGAAAAACACTCTCAAATGTAGCAAGAAAACTTGATTTTCAAAACTACTTAATACTTTGAAAGTGAGAAGAATTAGGTTGATGAAGAGATAATGATTATTTACTTGCAAATGCTACAGAAGCTTTTATTTGAGCTATGTATTTAGATTTATGATATGAGGAAGTAAAAAACTTTATTTTAAAAAATATTTATATAAATTTAGATGAAATTATTAACAATAATTGACTAAAAGAGTATAAATCTTTATTACAAGAATATACTCAAAAAGTTTTTTTAATAACTCCAGAATATCGTCTTCTTTCACAAGAGTGATTAGATCATCAAAAAACATATGTATCGTGAGTTTTTTTGTGAAATTTAAAGATTTGAACTTGAACTTGATCAAGTAAGAAAAAATCTCAAGAAAAACGAGCAGAAGATGCTTTTATTAATAAAGAAAAAATTAAACTTTAATGGAAACAATAATACTTGCAATTTACTTTTTTTTAAATTTTGTACAAATTTTTATATTTGTAGATGTGATTTTATCATGGTTAACTTTATTTTGATTAAAGTTAAGACCTAAAATAATATCAGATTTAATAGATCCTATGTATTTTTATGTTAGAAAATATATAAAAACATCTTTTTGACCTGTTGATTTTACTCCTTTAATTATTTTGATAATAATATCTTTATTACAAAATTTAATAATTAATCTATAATTAGAAATGTTAAATAGAGAAGTTGATTTTAAATTATTTGTTGCTGTTTTTTTGCTAATAATTTTTTGAATGATAATGATTTCATCAGTATCAGTTTATTGAAGTTTTAAAGTAACATCTCAAACAACTTGAAGCAGTGAAGATGCTTATAATTATTTTTATGTATTTAGAAATATAATACATGTAGTTATTTCTATGGTTTTGTTATTATTTGTTGTAAAAATACCTTATACAATATTTGAAAAATATGCTAAAATTATTTTTTGATGAAGTTTATTTTTAATGATTTTACTTTTTTTAATTTGAGAAAATTATAATTGAGCTACTTGATGGATTAAATTGCCATTAATACCTTTTTTATTGCAACCAGTTGAGTTTTTAAAACTATGAGTAATTATTTTTTTGGGGTATTTTTTTAAAAAACAAAAGTCAAAAATTCATACATTTCAAGATTGATTTGTTCCATTTATGGCATTTTTAATATGAATTGTAATTATTTTATGATTACAGCCTGATTTTTGATCTGTTATGATTATTGCTCCAATAATGACTATGATGTTTTTTATTGCTTGAGCTAGAATAAAATATTTAGCTATATTTTTCCTATTTTGAATAGTCTTAATTTTGTCTGTTTATAATTTATGAAAATATGATAAATCAATTCCTGAATCAAGAACAAAATTATCATATATTACTGATAGAATAGATAATTTTCTAACTGATGAAAAAGATTCAATAAAAAATGAAACTATCAATTATCAAACAAAACAAGCTTTAATAGCTATATGAAGTTGATGATTTTTTGGGTTATGATTTTGAAATTCTATACAAAAATTTTGATACCTTCCTGAAGTTCAATGAGATTTTATTTTCTCTGTAATTATTGAAGAATTAGGATTTATTTGAGGTTTAGTTTTGCTCTCTTTTTATTTTTTTATATGATATAGAGGTTATTTAATTTCTTTAAATAGTAATGATTTATTTGCAAAATATGTAAGTTTTTGAATAACTACTTGGATTTTAACTCAAGCATCTGTAAATATATGAGTTAATTTAAATATAATTCCACTTACTTGATTAACACTTCCTTTTATAAGTTATTGATGATCTAGTTTAATTTCTTTAACTATATGACTTTGAATTTTGCTTAATATTTCAAGATATGTTGAAGAAGACAAAGTTTCATTTTGACTAAAAAGAAAATCATCTTTTTCTTCTTGAAAAGTTAATTTGTATTAAAAAAGCAAAGATTAATCTTTGCTTTTTTTGTTTAATTTTTTTAATTCTGCATTAAATATCTTTTCTAAATTTGCTTTTATATTTGCTCTATCTTTTTTTATTTCTTTAACTAATACTTTATCTTCTGTAGTTAGAGTTTCTCAATTTAATAATTTGTCAATTACTGCTTCTTTTGCTAATATTTTTTTAAATTCTTGTTCCATTTTTTGTTTTAATTCAAGTAATTTTTTTTCAAAAAATTCTTTTTTTTGTTTTGGAGTCATATTTTTTAAAAAATTTAACTCTTTTATATTTAATTTATTATTATCAAATCAAAAATTTTTATTTAAATCCATCATAAATGACTTTTTTCAATCTAATTTTGTTCAAGAATTAATTTCTCCAGTTTGAATAGAGTTTTGTGCAAAAGTTATAGTACTAACTGATAATGCTCAAATTAAAGCAATACTTGTAATAATTTGTTTTTTATTCATATATTTTTATGTTTATTAAATAAATTAAATTATATGTAAAAATTAAGATTACTTATTTTATTTAATAAATCAAGTTTTATTTTTTTAATTGTACTATCATACCTAAACATAGGTATGATAGTACAATTTTTAGATGAATATTGATTTTTTTTTAAAAAAAACTATTATATAAAAAATTAATAAAAACTAATATAATGAAAAATACTTTTTACATAACAACTCCAATTTACTATACAAATTGAATTCCACATATTTGACATGCTTATACTTCTTTGATTTGTGATATATTAACAACTTATCACAAAATATCTTGAGATAAAGTAAAGTTTGCAACTTGAGTAGATGAAAATAGTCAAAAAGCTTTAGATAAAGCAAAAGAGGCTTGAATGGATATTATTTGATATCTTGATATGATGGCTTCAAAACATAAAAAAGTTTGGGATTGACTTGGTATATGATACACTGATTTTATTAGAACAACTGAAAAAAGACACCATAATTTAGTAAGAGAAGTTTTACAAAAATGTTTTGACTCTTGAGATATTTATGAGTGAATTTATGAATGAATGTATTGTGTAGGATGTGAGGGCTTTAAAAAAGATGAAGACCTTGTTTGTTTAAATAAAACAACAAATGAAACTTTTCCATTTTCTCCAAAAGTAAAAATGAGTGAAAATATCATAAAAGTTTGTCCAGATCATTTAAAAGAACCTCAAATTTTAAAAGAAAAAAATTGGTTTTTTAGACTTTCAAAATATCAAAAATATTTAGAGGATTTTTATAAAAATAATCCAGATTTTGTAGTTCCAGAAAATAGATTTAATGAAGTTAAGGCTTTTGTAAATAGATGACTTGATGATTTTTCTATTTCAAGAGAGTCAAATACTTTTTGAATAAAACTTCCATTTGATGAGTCTCAAGTGACTTATGTTTGGTTTGATGCATTATTTAATTATATTACTTTGTGTAAATATCCAGATAATGGGGGAGATGATATGAATTTTTGGCCAGCAAATTTACATGTAGTTGCAAAAGATATTATCAGATTTCATGCAATATTTTGGCCAGCAATGTTAAAATCAGCTTGATATGAAATGCCAAAACAAATTTTAACAACAGGTTATTTTACACTTAATTGACAAAAAATCTCAAAATCTCTTTGAAATGCTATTGATCCAGCCCTATTTTGCAATAATTACTCAAAAGATTTACTGACTTTGTATATGATGAGTTCAATAAATATAGGTCAAGATGGAGATTTTAATACAAAAGATGCTATAAATCAATACAATGCTCGCCTTGCAAATAATTTATGAAATTTAGTAAATAGAGTAGTTGTTTTAAGTTTGAAAATAGATAAAGAATTAAATAGTTGAGATGTATCATTTTTAGATATTGAGAAATTAATAAATAATTGAGAGAATAATTTTAAAAATTATAATTTAAAACAAATTTTAGATGATAGTTTTAAATTTCTTGATTATTTAAATGATTTTACTACCAAAAAAGAACCTTGGCAAATGATTAAAGATGAAACAAAATTAGAAGAAACAAAAGAAGTTTTATACACTATTGCAGAATGATTAAGACAAGTTTGACTTGTATTATACCCATTTTTCCCAGAGAAAATGGATGAAATGTTTAATAAATTTTGATTAAATAATTATAAAGAGATTTTAGAAAAATGATGATTAAAAGATTTACAAAATAAAAAAGAAAGTTTTAAAATTCTAGAAAAAGGAGCTAATTTATATAATAGATTTGAAGTTTAATATTTAAAAATAATAAAAAATGAAAGTAAGAATTAAAACACCAGACAATAAACCTTTATTTTATGAAACTCCTTGAGCTTGTTGATTTGATTTTAAATGTGTTTGAGAACATATTTTTGAACCTTGAGAGTTTAAACTAGTTGAAACTTGAACAGTTGTTGAAGTGCCAGAAGGGTATGTTTTACAAATAGTTCCAAGAAGTTCTACTTATAAAAAACACGGACTTATACAAGTAAATTCAGTTTGAATTATAGATATTGATTATTCTTGAGATAATGATACTATAAAATTTCCTTATATGAATATGTCAGGACAAAGACAAATTATTGAAGATGGAACAAGAATAGGGCAATGAGTATTTGTAAAAATAGAAAAAGCTGAATTTGAAGTAGTTGAAAGTATGTGAAATAAAGATAGAGGATGATTTTGAACAACTTGAACTAAAGAAAATCTAACTATAAAAGCAGAAATTAAAACAAAAAAAATTACTATAAAAGATAGTTCTTGAGTGTTTTTAAAAGAAATTGATGTAAGAGTTTGAGAAAATTTATTAAGACAAATTCAAGATGCTTGAATTGATATACCTTATGCTTGTTCAAATGGTATTTGTTGAGCTTGTATGTGTACTATTGAAACTTGATGAGAAGCTTTAAAAAAAGACTTACTTATGGAACCAGGGCTTCCTTTAGCTCCAGAAGAAATTTTAACTTGTGTTTGATGACTTAACAAAGAAGTTTTAGAATCAGACCCAAATAAAGAAATTATTTTACAAACTTTTTATTAGAAATGATAACAATTTATTCTAAAGAACCATCTGCAAAATTAAATTGAAAAAATAAAAAAAGGTTTAACTATTAAAAAATAGATGACTGAAATGAGCTAAATTTTTTAATATAAGAGAGATCAAATTAATTTGCTCTCTCTTTTTAATTATCTAAAAAATTTAAACCAAATAGTTTTTAGTGCTATATTTATAGCATTTGATGATTTTTGTCATTTACTAAGAGAATAATCAGTATATAGTATATCAACTGGTACTTCTTTAAATTTAATATTTTTTTGTGAAATTATATCAATTATTTCAGAAGCATGTCACATACCATCTATTGAAATAGATAATTTATTTAAAACTTCTTTTTTTAAAACTCTATATCAATTATGGCTATCTGTTAGTTTTAAACTACTTATAAAATAAGTAAATAGTATTCAAAGTTTTAAAATAATCTTTCTTGATAAAGATACATTTGTTTGAGTTTTTTGTATAAATCTAGATCATAAAACAATTTCTAGGTTTTTATCTTTTTTAAACTCATTTAAAAATTTCTCTAAATCTTTAAGTTGATGTTGTCAATCAGCATCGTAAGTACATATAAAATCAACACTTCAATATCTTCTTATATATTCAAATCAAGTTTCTAAAGCTCGTCATTGTCATCTATTTTTATAGTGATGTAATACAACTATTTCATCTTCAAATTCTTTTAAAACTTCTCTTGAGTTATCTTTTGATCAGTCATTTACAACTATAATGTTTTTTTCTCATGCATTTAGTAGATTTAAAATAGTATTTTTTATAACTTTTTCTTCATTATAAGATGCTATAACAAAAGACACTTCTCAACTTATTTTTTGTTTTTTACTATTTTGTATAGCTATTTCTCTAATAAGTTTTGTTATATCTTCTTTTGTTGATTCTATTTTATTTAAAAGTAAAATAACAAAATAAAGTAAAAATATTATTGCACCATAAACTAAAACATCTGCTCATCTTTGAAGTCAAAAAAAGCTTCAAAATTTATTTAATATTCAAGGAAAAAATGAAAAAATAGGTAAAAATATTCCAATTCAAATAAAAACTAAAAAATGTAATGCATTAAATTTTTGTTTTTTAGCAATATCAAGAGATATTAAAAGTAAAACTACTCATGAAATTATAAAAAATACTTGAAGTAAGTTCATTTTAATTAAATTATTTTTATAAATTATTTTTAAATATATGAATTTACTTTAAAAAATCAAAAAAAACTTTTGCCTATAGGCAAAAGTTTTTTTAAGTGTATAATTTTAAGCATAAAAATGTTTTTTTATTGCATTATCATAATTATTTTGTGCATACATAGGTCAATTATAATAATAAGCAATTTTCTCAAAATTTGGAGTGTCTCATTTCATAGCATTATGTAGTGTAGTATTAGATTTTACAAAATTTGCAAAAGCATTGAATTGATTTTCTGGAGTTTTAATTGCTTCAACAAAACTACTAACATTTTCATATCAACACACTTTATGATTAAATCACATAATTTGAAATCATCAAAAACTAGTAGCTAAAAGTTTTGCATCTTCTGGTGAATTTCATTTTCTTAATTCTCTATCATAAACATGTTTTTCAAATCTTGTTGCTGACATATTTCAATTTGATTCTTGTTTTAAAATAGATTGAATAATTTTTGATGAAATTCATAAATTTTCTGCTGTTTTTTCAATCATAGCTTTCATATCTCAATTTTCAATTGAAGAAAAATCTATTTTAGTATTTGATACTTTTACAAAGTTTTCAATTTTTTCTTGTGAAAATCAGTATAATTCAGCTTTATCTTTCCATTTATCTGGAGAAAATTTTTGTAATATTCAAATAGAAAGATTTTCATCATATTTTCAATCTGGTAAATTATCTGAAGCTTCAACTTTACCTCTAATTCTATCAAATTCAGTAAAAGCATCTTCTAAAATCACTTTTACTTGTTCCTCAGGTGTATTTTTCACTAAATCTCCAAATACTATATTTGCAAATTTTGGATCAATTCCTCTATTTATTGCTTCGGAAACAATTTGATGATGAGCATCTGTATTATTTTTTAAATATTCTGAAGTTTTAGATGTATTTATAGTGTTTATTTGTTCTATATCTTGCTGAGTCCTCAATCATGATACTTTTACTTTTGTTCATTCATGAATTGTTAATCTTTCGTTTCCTAAAGTAAAAAATTCTCATCATATATTTGCTCTAGAATATGTTTTCCCTCATACTATAACCATTCATACTTCTTTAGGTAAAACTTGTCCAGCTGTAGTTTTTAAATATAATTCTCTATTAAATTTTCAATCAAAAGAAAAAGTAAAATCTATCTCTTTTATTTCTCAAGAAACAACTTCACTACTATCTATATGGTTTTTAGTAATATATTGCAATCTTTTTTCAGTAGGAATATTTAAAAATTCTTTATTATCTATTGATTTCAATGCATTTACCTCTTGAGGTGAAAGTTTTTTGATTTCAGTTTGAACTTCACCAAGTAGTTGTGATAACTCTTTTTGAATTTCTGCTCATAGTGCTCAATATTGTTTTAATTCTCATTGGTATTTTTTGATTTTTTCAGCTATTTCATGATATTCTTTATCTTTAGGATCACCATCTTTCAAAAGAGATGTTCTTAATCTTCATTCTATAGCTCATACAAATTTTTCAGAAAGTTTTAATGTTTCAAAATCTTTTCTTAAAGTATTTACTCTTTCTTTATTTTCTAAAGATAAATGAGATAAATCTGGTTTTATTTGAGAATTTTCTATAGTTTGTGGCTCATTTTGTTTTTGTATTTCAGACATATTTTATTAGTTAAATATTAATTATATCTATCAAGTAATGCTATATTTTCTTCATAAACTTCTTTTGAAATTAACTCTTTTTTAAATAAATTATCTAAACTATCCTTCATGGTTATCATTCATGATTCTTTTCAAGTTTCCATAGCATTTGATATTTGGTGAGTTTGATTTTTTCTAATCATATTTGCTACTGGAGTTGTATTAATTAATACTTCTACTGCTGGAACTCTTGAATTTTTATCTGAAGTTTTTAATAATTGTTGCCAAACAACTCAAAGTAAACTTTCTGATAATTGTTGTCTAACTATTTCTTTTTCATCTCAAGGAAACATATCAATTATTCTTGCAATAGTTCTTGAAGCACCTGAAGTATGAAGAGTTGCAAAAACTAAATTTCAAGTTTCTGCAGCTCTTAAAGCTAGTCTAAAAGTCTCTAAATCTCTCATTTCTCAAATCATAATTACATCAGGAGCTTGTCTTAAAGCATATTTTAATCAATTATCAAATGATAAAGTATGAGTTCAAACTTCTCTTTGCTCAATAATTGATTTTTGATTTTGATAAACAAACTCAATTGGGTCTTCTACTGTAATAATATGTTTTGAAAAGTTATTGTTTATTTCTCTTATTAGAGAAGCTAGTGTAGTTGATTTACCACTTCAAACTGCTCAAGTAATTAAAACTAGTCAGTTTTTTTTATGAGTAAATGATTTTAAAATTTCTGGTAATTCTAGTGATTCAAAACTAGGAACATTTGTCTTAATTGGTCTAAAAACAAGTGAATATCAATCTTTTTGAACAAAAGCATTTACTCTAAATCTTGAAAATCATTTTAATTCTATTGAAAAATCAAGTTCTAAATTTTTTAAAAATTCTTCTTTTTGATTATTTGACATAATCGATAAAACTAAATTTTTTGAATCTTCTTTAGAAATAACCTCTAAATCATCTAAAAAATATATTTCTCAATATATTTTTAAACTTGGTTTTGATCCTCAATTTATAATTATATCTGATGCATTTTTTTCAAGTGCTAGTTTTAGTATATCTGCTATTTGCATATTTTATTTTTTAGTTAATATTTCTTCAAGCCAAAATCTTACTTTCAAAATATTTTCATTAATATTTCGTAATTCTAATCTTTGATTGTCATCAAAAGTATTATCTAAAGTATTTGATGCTTTAATAAAAACTAATTCCCTTAATTCTTCTGAAAAAAAATCTTTATTTCAATGTCTTGTATATCTTTTTTCTTCTATTTCATTTCAATCTATTAATAAATTAGGGTTATTTTGTATAAACATCTTTATATAATCAGGATACTCTTGTCATATTTTTTCTCATATAAGAATATATCATCTTTCTTTATAATTTGAAAAAATCTTTTTTTCTTTAGATGATAATCATAAAAAAAGTTCAATAGGAATTATTTTTTGTTCTCAATCTTCTATATAAACCATATTAACTTCTCAATTTTCAATTTTTAGGGTTGAATCTGAATAATCAATAAAATTATGACCATTGCTTAAATTTGTTATAGAATCTTCTTTTAATTCTCACTTTGTAGGATATAATTTAGAATTTAACATAAATAAAATTAATAAATAAACTTATTATTATAATAACATATTTATATAAAAAAATCAAATTTTAATCTGCCATCTAAAAAGTAGAATTAAAAAAAAGAGAGTTATAAATTTTTTAAAAAAATTTATTATTAAAAACTCCTCACAAAAACTATTTATTTTCCTTTAAACTAGAGTAAACTATATTAACTAAATTTACAAGTTTTAATGAGTTTAAATCATTTAAATCTATTTTGTATCAAATAATATCTTTTTCTCAAACTATATTTGTTTGATAAATATCACTTGAATAATTAGAATATATCTTTTTTCTTAATTCTTCTAAAGATAAAATATATTTATTTAATAATTTATCATAATTTTTTTTGTATCTTTTAGTATTTTTATTTTTTCAAGATTTTTTTTCTATATCTTTTAGTATAACATCTTTTATTTTTTCTCATAATTCATTTAAATCTTTTACCAAAAGTCAATCTCTTTCAATTCAAATAGCATCTATAATATTTCTTTGAGGTCAAACAATATATCTTGAATTATATATAAAAGCAGTTGAAAGTCCAGCATCTAAATTTAAAGCATCACTACATCAAAAATCTTTTAATAATCAAGCAAGTTCATCAATAGTAGCACTATAAACAAGTCAAAAATATATTTTTGTTTTTTCTTTATTATTACAAACAAAATTTCTTGTTCATTTAACTTTCATTTTATTATCTATCATAGATAAATCATAATAATCTTGTAACATATTGTTTCAATCTTGTAATAATAATGGCCAATTTGAAAGTCAATAATATATTTTATCAAATTTATCTCAATTTATATAATCTTTTTGATAAATAAAACTATTTTTATCTTTATCTATTGAAAACATAGGCAAATTCATAGTAAATTCATATCATTCAAAAAATTCTCACTCTATAATTCTTTCATTATTTGTTGTTCAAACTTTTTTTGCACAAAAACTATAATCTCAAGGACAAAAAAAAGCTCAATTTACTCAAGTAATAGCATTGTTATCTTGTAATAAATCTTTTAAAGATCTCTCATCTGTTCAAATACTTTTTATAAATTTTAAATTATATAAAGATGAAATATCATATTCTATAACTTTCATTTTATATCAATAAAAATTTTGTTCTATATAAGTATTTGCAAAGCTATAATTTGGTATTATTAATAATAATAAAAATAGTATTTTTTTCATTTTGTTTGTTTATTTATATAAAAAAAGTAATACTTATTGTATAAAAATATTACTTTTTTGGAAATATTTATTTAATTTTTGTTATAACATCTCAATTATATTCATAAAAATCTTTTAACAAAGGCACAATAACTTCTTTTTGATAGTTATTTTCTAAATTATTTTCAATATCAAATTTTATAACAGGTATTAAAAATTCTTGACTTTGCTCATCTTTAAAATCATATATTTTTATGTATTTTATTTTTGGATTAACTAAATTTAAAGTAGTATATTTTATATTTTTATCAATTGTTAATTGATTATTTCATCACATATATCATCAAAAATGAGCTATTTTTAATATATTTTCAGCATTTTTTTCTCAAACTTTATTTATAATTTCATATTCTTCTATTCAAAGAGAATTTAAATTGTTATTTTTTTTATAAATATTATAACTATCTTCTAATTTTAAATTTAAATTTTTATCAAATTTGTAATTAAAATACTCTTCATTTAATGGAATTGAAAAAGTTTTTAAATTAGATGTGTTTTTTAATAATATTTCATCACTTTCAGGATATGCTTCTATAGCCATAGAATCATTTTGAACTTCTAGGGTTTTTAATTCTTTTTTTGTATCATTTTTTGTATTATCTATTGGTGGAGTATCATTTTGAATTCAAAAAGTATTTACTTTGTTTTCTAAAGAAACTAGTTGTGGAGAATTTTGTTTTGTAGGAGTTGTTATAGGAGCTAGAGTTTGATTAAATATAAATATTCAAAAAGCAGTAGCAATAACTCATCAAAAAAAGTATCAAAATTTAAAAAAAATATTTGAATTTTGAGTTTTTTTAAAATTTTTAATTTTTTGAGATGTGATAGTATTTAATAATTCATTTTTTAAATTATTTTTAAAATCAATATCAACCTTTATATTAGGCTTTAATAAAATCATTTTTTCTATAATTTTTATTAAATCTTGTTCTTTTGATTTTAAACTATCATCAATTTGATATAATTCTTGTAGTATGTTTAATATATTTTTGTCCATATTTATATGTTTAGTAAAAGTATAAATATTAAAGCCATTAATTCACTTGGGACTTTAGATAAAGTTCTTGAAACTATTTTTTTACAATTTGCAACTGATTCACCTGTTATTTCAGATATTTCTTTATAAGATAAATCTTCCCATAATCTCATTAAAAGTATTTGTTTGTGTTTTTCTTTTAATGTATCAAAATACTTTAAAACTTCTTTTAATTTTTCTTTATTGTCTACATTTTGTGCAAAGTCTTGAGTATATCAAATTTCAAGTATTTCATCTATATTTGTTATTTGATCTTTTTCTTCTTTTTTATAATTATCTACAATTAAATTGTATGCTATACGATAAATCCAAGCATTAAAGTTTGCATTTTCTCAAACTTTAAATTGATTTATTTTATCAAGAGCTTTTAAAAAAGTTTGACTTGTTAAATCTTGAGCCAAATCTACATCATAAGTTTTTAAATAGATAAATTTATAAATTTTATCTACATATCTTTCATACAATTCTCAAAAACTATCAAGTTGTCATTTTTGACATAAAGTTACAATTTCAATGTCATTCATAAATTAATAAGTTTAAAAAATTACAAATATTTAATATTTTAAAAAATTTATAACTTTCTAAAATATAATACTTAAATAAAGTTAAATAGTGACAAATATTATTCAAACCATCATTTCTTTTTAAAAAACAAATATAATACTCATGATATTATTGTCATTAAAAGCATTATTATCAAAAAGGCATATTTTGAACCTTCAAGTGGCAAAGATACATTCATTCAATAAATTCAAGCAATTAAAGTCATACTTCATATAATTATTGTTAGAAGTGTCAAAACTCAAAGCATTGAATTTAGTTTTACATTCATTAAAGAATTATAAGTTTCATTTAATGAAGAAAGGTCTTTAGTTAAGCTACTAATTTGGTTTTCTATTTTATCAATTTTATAAAGCAAATCTTCAAAATATAAATCAAGTTGTCAATCAAAAAATTTTTCAATAGTTTTTTGTAATTCTGTAATTAATTCATTTTGAGGTAGAAAAATATATTTTAAAAAAACTATATTTCTTCTTTTTATCATTATATTTTCTAAAAGTTTTTTATTTAATCAATTGTTTGAAAAAATTTGTTCTTCAAGGCTAATAATATCTTTTGAATTTTTTGATAATATTTTTATTGATTTATCATACATAATATCAATTATTTTATACAAAATATAATAAGGGGATATTTTGTATTTTTCTGGATCTTCTAGGTCTTTTGTTTCTTCAATATATTCTTCTCTTATTTTTGATATATGGTTTGTTTTTTCTGTTGTAATTGTTATTATAAAATTTTTTCCTAAAATTATAGAAAATTCATTTGAAATATATCTTTTATTTTTTTCATCATATTTTGGAAAATGAAACACCATAAATATATGATTATCATAAGTATCTATTTTATCTTGAACTCAATAATCTAAAATATCATCAATAATAATTTCATGTAAATCATATTTTTCAGAAATTTCAATTAATTCTTGTTTTTTAGGATTTTCAAAATGCAACCAAGAGACTTTTCAGATTTTTAATAAATTTTTCATAAGGTTTGAATATTTATGATAGTTAGTTTTTAATGAATTATAGAGAAAAAAATTTTTTTTCAAATTTTAAAACTAAAATTTAATTGATTTTTTATTAAAAAATTGTAAATTAAGAACAATTTATTTTTTATAAAAATATTATGACTAATTTAATAAAAATTACATTAAATAATTTTTCTATATTATACCAAAATTTTCTTCATTGGAATATATCAAAAATACTTATAAATATTTTTTCTATATTACTTTGATTGCTTTTTTCTCTACCTTTTTTTGGAATACTTTGCTTAATGGTTTATTTTGACCCAATAAACTGGAAAGAGATAATTTCAAGTTATGTTAATACTCAGTCAATTTGATTATCTTTTTTAACAGCTATTTCAACTCATGTTTTTTATGTTTTAATTGAAGTTTTACTTTTAGTTATTGCTATTTGATGATTTTTATTTTGATATAGTTATAGAATGGTTTTATTTTCAAAATTAAATATGGATTATTTAACTTGAGAAAAAACTCCTTATTTTTTAAAAAATATTTATTTTGATTTTAAATATATATTTAAATACTTAGCAATTATTTCTTGGACTTGACTTATTTTATTAATTCCATTTTTGGTATTTTTAATATTAATGGTTGTTTATGTTTTTGTTTTTTGATGAATTGATGAAATTTATAAAACTATGTTAGGATCACAAATAAATATTTTTTCAATGATTAGTTTAATTACATTTTTAATATTAACTTTAGTTTTTGTTTATTTATCATATAGATTATCATATACATATATATTAATGCTTGATGGAAATAAAGATGAATTAAAAGATAAAAGTTGATTGTATTTTGTAAAAAAATCTTTTGAAATAACATCATGAATTAAAAAACTTTTTAAATTTTTAGTATTATTAATACTTTTTAGTATTTTTATGTATATAATAAGCTTTATTTGAGAGCAAATAGAAGATATGTGAAACTTAGTTAAAGCAATTTATACTATAATAATATTTTTATTTATAAATTGACTTTTTGAAATGCTTATAGTGACAACTTATTATGAAATAATGATAAAAGATACAAAATTAATTGATGAAAATATAATTTAATTTAATAACAAAAATGAAAGTTTTAATATTTTGAGATATTTATTGAAGAATTTGAAGAAATGCTTTTTTAAAAGAATATAAAGATTTAATTACAAAATATTCTCCTGATTTTATAGTGGCAAATATAGAAAATATATCATCTTGAAGATGACCTATAGAAAAACATATAAAAGAGCTTGATAATAAGTGTGATATAGATGTTTATACTTCTTGAAATCATATTTTTGATAATTATTTTGATATAAAAGATTATTTAGATAGAGATAATTCTAAAATGATTAGACCAGCAAATTATTATGAAAATGAGTTTAATTATTTTCCTTGAAAATGATATAAAATAGTAGAAAAAAATGGAAAAAAACTTCTTGTAATAAATATTATGTCAAAAACATTTATGAAAGATGATGTTTATAATCCATTTTTAAAAATAAATCAAATGTTAAAAGATATAGATTTGAGTGATATAAATGGTATAATAGTTGATTTTCATAGAGAAACTACAGCAGAAATATATGCTTTATGATTTTTTTTAGATTGAAAAGTAAGTTTTATTTATGGAACTCATACACATATTCAAACAAATGATGAATTAATACTTCCAAAACAAACAGGTATTTTAACAGATGTAGGGATGTCTTGACCACTATATAGTGTTATATGAGTTGATTATGAAAGTATAAAACATAGATTTTTATGATGAGTTTTATGATGAAAAATGGAACAATCTTTAGATAAAAATTATGTTGTTAGTGGGTGTTTTGTTGAAATTGATGACAAAACAAAAGAGTGTATAAATATAGAAAAAATTAGATTAAGATGAACTTTATAATTAATATATTTTAATAAATGACTAAAAAATTTTTTTTACTTATAATACTTAGTGTTTTTTTTATAAGTTCTTTGACTTTATTTTTAATTTTAAATTATTTAGATCCTTATAGAGATGAAGTTGTTTCAATTTTTACACTTACTTTTACTATAATACTTTTTATAACTTCATTATTCTCTATAATATTTTATATATTTAAAAAAGTTTATTACAGATGAGAAGTATTTTTATCTCATATATTTTCTAGTTTAAGACAAGCATTTTTTTTGGCAATATTTATATTATGACTTGTTTTGTTTAAAATAATTTGAGTTTTTTCTTTTGTTACAATACTTTTATTTGCAATTATACTTGTTTTTATAGAAATGATTTTTCAAAATTTTTAAATTAATTATTTACTATTAAAATATTTAAAATATTCAATAATTGATTTAATTTGCTAGTTTTGATAATATTTTTGATTGTTATTTACTTTTTGCAATTTAATAAAAAAAACTATAATAATGGTAAGTTTAGAATTTAATTTTTTAAATTATGACAACTTTAAATCAAAAACCAAGTATACTTCATGTAAAAACTTTTGAAGAAGAAGTATATTTAATACAAGAAGCAGAAAAAATAGGTTGAGAAATGGATGCTAAAGAAGCATATTTAAAATGACTTGAATTTATAAATAATTTAAAGTTATAATATGTTTTATAAAATAGTAATAAGAGATGTAGTTCATGAAGATATTTATGAATTATCAGAATATATTTTCAGATTTTCATTTTCTAAAGAAATTTCAAAAAAGATTTATGATGATTTATATACAAATATATTTTCTTTAAATTTTATGCCAAATAGATATCAAGTCTATTTTTGAGAATATAGAAGAATTATAGTGAATTGAAGTTATAAAATTATATATAAAGTAGAAGAAAAAAATAAAAAAGTTATCATAATTAGAGTATTTAGAACAGAAAATAGTCAAGAAAATTATTAAGAAGTAAAAATTTTTTGCTTTTTTTGTAAAAATGTTATTTAAAAATAAAAATATAATCTTTTTTTAAAAAAGATTAAAAAAGAGCTAAAAAAACTTGATTTTTAAAAAAAATCAATAAACTATTTAAGTAAATAAAAATTTATTATTAACTATAATTAAGAGTATGACAATTCCTCCAAAGAAAAAAACCTCTAAAACTAGAACAAAACAAAGAACTACTAACTGGATAAAACTTTCAGCTAGAAAATTATTAAATAGAGTTCAATTACAATATGATGAGGCTTGAGTAGCTGTTTGATTATCTCATTTTGCTAAAGTAGATGGGACTTATAATTGAAGACAAGTTTTTAAAGTAAAAACAAAGAAAAAATCAACTACTAGAATTTAATTAAATATTAAAACCAGTCTTTTACTTGACTGGTTTTTAAATATATTTTATTTTTTAATTAAATTTATGAATCACTCTCGCCCTAGAACTAGAAAATTTCTATATCAATTACTTTATTCTTCAACTTTTGATAAAGTTACTTTAAGTGAATTTAAAAAATCTTTTTTTGAAGATGTTTTTAATTCAAATTTAGATGAAGAATATTTAAATGAAATGTATGAATTAATTGTTAATAATCAACAATTTATACTTGAAGTTATATCAAAATATGCTCCAAGATTTGATATAGAAAATATGGATTTATCATATATATTACCAATTTTTATAGCATTAAGCGAAATGCTTATGTTAAAAGAAGAAATTCCTGCTAAAGTTTCAATAAATGAAGCTGTAGAAATAGCAAAAATTTATTGAGATGATTCAGCAAGAAAAATAGTTAATTGAGTTTTAAATAAAGCACTAAAAGATATTGATAGTTTAAAATTAGACTTTGAAAGTTTTAAAGTAGATGAAACTAAAAAAAATATTTTTAAATAATTTGTTAAATTTTTGCTAAATAATTCAATGATCTTTCAAAGCCTCGATTTGAGGTTTTTTTAGTGTTTTTATTAAAAAATCATCTTCTTTTAAATCATCTATGCTTCCATAATGTTTTAATAGTTTTATTCTTGTTTTTGGTCAAATTCAAGGAATTTCTTCAAGTATATTTTTTCTTGCTTTATTTTCTCTAAGAGTTTGAGTATAATTTACTGCAAATCTATGAGCTTCATCTCTTAATTTTTGAATTAATTTTAAAAGTATATCATCTTTTTCTAATTTTATACTAATTTTTTGTCAAGGTAAAAATATCTCTTCTTCTTTTTCAGCAAGAGAAATATATTGTAATTTTTCTAAAATTGAGATAAATTCTAAATCATCTCTAAATTCATTTTTTGTTTCATTTAAAACTTCAAATATTGATGAAAGTTGTCATTTTCATCAATCGATTATAATTAAATCGGGTATATTTTTTAGTTTTTTTAGCTCTAAATACCTTCTTCTTGCTATTTCTTTATGAGATAAATAATCATTTATTTCTCAAGAATTTAGAGTTTTTATTTTGAATTTTTTATATTTTGAAGGAATCATTTTTCCTTGCTCCATTACTGATCTTGAAGCTGTTGTATGACTTCAAGAGATATGACTAATATCATTACATTCAAAAATAATATTTTTATTTAGTTGTTTGTATCATAACAAATTTAATAGGTCAAGTGAATTTTTTTGAGTAAATCATTTAGTAGATAGGGAAGATATATGATTTTTATATCAAAATTCAAAAGCATTTTTATAAGCAAGGTTTAATAAATCTATTTTTTCTCATATTTTTGGAATTTCTATATTTAACTTTAATTCTTTTAAAATATCATCTTCAATTTCTATTTCTTTAGGTAAAATTAGAGTGATTTTTTTTGAATTTGTTAAATAATTATTTTCTATAAAAAACCTAATACTTTCATCTAATTCAAAAAGTTTATTATCTATTTCAAAGTTATAAATTCAATTAATTTTTTGGTCTCTAACTTCTATTTTTGTTAAATATAATTTGTCATATTTTTCTAAATAATTGATTATATCTTGATCTCATCAAACTAAATCTCTTATAATTTGGCTTTCTTTTAAGCTTTCTATTGATAAAATATATTCTTTTGTTTTAGAGGCTTCTTCAAATTTTAATAAATTTGCTTGAGAGAGCATTTTTACTTTTAAATCTTTTAATAAATTTTCAAAATCTCAAGATAAAAATTTTTTGATATTTTCAATTCATTCATCATATTTTCTCATATTTTCCTCTTTTAAAGTACAAGGTCAAGAACAAGTTCAGATATAGTATTCTAAAGAAGGGATTTTAGCTCAAGCTAGGGATTTTATAAATATTTTTCAATTATTATCTTTTTCAAATTTTATATTATTATCTCTGTATCAATAAACTTTTTTTAAAATTTTTAGTATATTATTTACATAATTACTTGAAATATATGGACCGAAATAAACTCCCCCTAAATCCCCCTCAGTTGAGGGGGAAGTGAGCTTGTGAGCAGGGGGTGTTTTAATCCTTGTTTTTATAACTTTTGGAAAAATTTCATTTGTTATTTTTATATAAAGATGATTTTTGTCATCTTTCATTAATATATTGTATTTTGGTTTATGTTTTTTGATTAAATTAGTTTCAAGTAGCAAACTTTCTACTCAATTATTTGTAATAATAGTTTTTATAGAAAAAATTTCTCAAACCATTTTTTGTTTAGCAAAATTTAGTTTTTTAGTTCAATTAAAATAAGAATTTACTCTAGAATAAAGTTTTACTGATTTTCAAATATATATAATTTTTCAACTTTTATTTAAAAATTGGTAAATTCAAGGGAGTTTTGGAATATTTTTTAAAATATCTTTTAAATTATTCATATTTTTAACTTAAATCTATAGTTCATTTTTTTTCTTTTATTTTTTTTATTAATTCTACTTTTTCTTGACTATCATCTTTTTTATATCAATTATCTTTTATATAATCTCATACAACTCAAGAAAGTGCTTCAAGTATAGTTTCAAAGTTTTTTTCTTTAGATTGAGCATTTTTTTTAGAATTTTCTTCTTCCTCTTTTGATTTTTCTTTTTTTAATATTGTTTCTATTTTCTCTAGTTTATCATATGCTTTTGACGCAGATGGTAGTAAAAAGTTATTTTTTCATCATATTTTATGAATTATAATATCTCATTTTCATAAAATAGTATCAATAATTCAGTCTTGAATTATTTCAAGTCATTCAATACTTTGGTATTTTACAGAAACTGAAGTTGATGAAAATAAGCTCCACTGTAGTTCAATAACTCCATCATTTGTTATAACCCAAACATCATTATACCAATTGAAAATATCATAAATATTTTTAAAATAAATACATAAAATAAATATTTCTAAAACAAAAAATGGTATAAATGATTGGATGCTTAATGAATTATAATAAATAAAAGTTGGCAAGATAACTCAAAATATATAATTAATTAATATTTTATCAATTATTACTATTATATGTTTATGAGCTATATCAATAACTTTTGATTCTTTAGGGACATATTTTGCAAAAAATAGTGAGTCAAATTTATTCATTTTATTTTTTATTATTTTGAATAATTCTATTTAATATTGTTGTTTTTATGTATTCTCAATTTTTGGAATTTTTTAAAAAATTTTCAAAAAAATCATTATTTAAAACTAGAGTTTTAATATCAGTTTCTGCTTTTATAGTAGCTGTTCTAGGTTCATTTAAGATTAAGGCTATTTCTCAAAAAATATCTCATTCAAAGATAGTAGAAATATTTTTTTCTCATTTATAAATTCAAATTATTCAGTTTAATAATATATATGCATTAGTTGATTTTTCTCACTCTTTAATTACTATATCTCATTTTTTGAATTCTTTAGAAATAGAATTATTTATAAAATCTTTTATTATTTCATCATTTACATCTTCAAATATATATAATTTTTTTAATATATTTAGCATATTTTTTATTTATTATTAATAGTTTTATTATATATTTTTTTACAAATTTATCAATTAAAATTTTTTTATTTTTTAAAAACATTTTGTAAAATTAATTTTTTATGCTATATTATGAGAAGTAGAGATGTTATTAATTTAACAACTTAAAACCAATAATAAATTTCTACTTTTGTAGATACGGCTGCAACTAGAGGACTAATAAAATTTAAAACCAATAATAAATTTCTACTTTTGTAGATAAGCCTCGGCGTTCATTAAACTTTTAATTTAAAACCAATAATAAATTTCTACTTTCTCATATGAATAACAAAAATTTGACTTTATATTTTATATAAATAAACTATATGTAGCTACAAAATAATAAAAATAAGAATGACTACAAAAGAAAAGTTGTTTGAGAAATTTATAGAAAATCCAATGAGTTTGAAATATAAAGATATAGAGAAGCTACTTTTGTTAAATTGATTTTTAAAAATTGATGCAAAAGGGAGTCATTTAAAGATGAAACACCATCTTTTAGAAAAAGATTTAGTTTTTCCAATTCATAATTGAGATTGTAAATGTTTTTATAAACAAATTCGAAAAGAAAAACTTTTATTTATTAAACAATTAGAAAAATGAAACATTATATAGAAATAAAAGGAAATAAATATTATTATACTATTACTCCAAATAGTAATAATGAAACTTCAAAAGTTGATTGTTTATGAGCAAATATTTCACAAGATTTTCTAAATGAAGATATCCCTGCTTTATTAAATGATTTAAAGTATTTGATTATAGCAGAAGAAAAATATAAAAAAAGCTTTACTATAAGATTTAGAGCTTCTCAAGAAGAAAAAACTCAAATAGAAAAATTAGCAAAAAAAAATTGATATAAAAATATATCTTCTTTTATAAGAGATAAAGTTTTGCATTAAAATTTTAAAACCAATAATAAATTTCTACTTTTATTTGCATATTTTAATTACATATGATATAATATTTATATTAATATTTTAACTTTAAAAGTATGTACCCACTAAAAATAAAAGAAAAATATGACCCTAAAAATCTAGCTAATTTATCACATAGATTTTCTGTCCCTTATATGTGAAACTATATCCCTTGAAATATGGATGAATATAGTTGAAGTCATTTAGCTGTTGATATAGTTCCTGAAACTAACTGACAAGAAGTATTTACTCCTATTGATGGTGAAGTTTTTAAAACTTGAGAAGATGGGGCTTTATGAAAATTTATAGTTATAAAACACTCATTGGTTCCTGAACCAACTGATTTTTCTAAAAAAACTAATTTATATAGTTGTTATGAACACTTAAGTGATGTAAAAATAAAAACTTGAGATAAAGTAAAAGCTTGAGACCTTATTTGAAATACTTGAAATACTTGAAATAGTTTTTGAGAACATTTACATTTTCAAATAGATAGGGAAGAAGCACCTTTTAAACCTTATTGGCCATATTCTTGAACTGATGTTAAAAATGCTTGAATTTCATTTTCTGAGTGAGTAAATCAAAAACTTTGATATGAAAATGCTTTAAAATACACTATTAATCCACTTGTTTATCTTGATAAATTAGATGAATATAAAAATGTAATTGTAGAAAATAATGAAACTCCAAAAGAAGTTGTAAATAAAGTTGAAGAAAAAATACTTGTTGAAATTCCAAAAAAAATTCCTTTAACTTGAAATGTAGTTAAACCTCAAGAAGTAGCTTCTAGTTGAGATAATACCTATACTCCCAAAAAAGAAGTTGAAAATATAATTCCAACTTGAAATAATATCATAAAAGAAGAAAAATTAGATATTATTAGTGATGTAAAATGAAGTAATATTATTTCAAATCCACTTTTAGAAGAATTAAAAAAAAAAGATTTATAGATCTTAAATCAAATGACAAAAATCTTGAATTTATAGATTATTTAGTATCAAAAAATATAATTACTTGATTTCCTGATAATACTTTTAGACCAAACCTTTGAATTACAAGAGCAGAATTTTTAAAAATTATATTTCTTGCTTCAAATACAAAACTATCTACTGATACAACTAAAAGATTTGTTGATATAAAAGTTTGATGGCAAAATATTTATGTAAATACTTGAGTAGATTTAAATATTATAACAAGTAAAAATAAATACTTTTATCCAAATTGAAATATTTCAAGAGTTGAAGCATTAAAAATTATTATAAAAATATTTATTTGAGAGATAAATGATATTTATTCAAACAATTTTAAAGATGTAAAAAACTCAGACTGGTTTGCTTGATATGTTGAATATGCAGTAAAAAATAATTTTTTTGAAATTAATAATAATTATTATTTACCAAATAAACCACTCACTAGAATTGAGCTTATAAAAATATTAAAGTTTTTTATAAAATAGGAAAAAGCCCCATATGTGGGGCTTTTTTGGGGGCTCAAACCGGTAAGTTTGAGATATCTACTAAAAGATATATTTACGGTAATAAAAATACTTTTAGTGAAAATGTCGACGTGAAGAGACTTGAACTCCTAACCTATCTTTGTTAAATTTTTTAAATTGTCAAAGGGACAATACCTTGTAGGGAAAAACCTTACTTTTGGTAAAAATATTAACAAAAATTGCTCTACCATTGAGCTACACATCAATGTATGTAGTGTTTTTCTAATATATACAAAAAAAATATTTGTCAAACTTTTTTTTTTAATTTTTGATATTTTTATATTATTTATATAATAATTTAAAGTTAAAATATATTTTTATTTAAAATAAAAGATGGCAAAATTTTATGATACATTACTTTGAGAATATATAAAAAATCCTTGAGTTAAAGGGCTTTCTTTAGATGATATTGCAAATAAAGATTTTGATTATGGTATGATTTCTTATGATGAGATAACTCATAAAAATGAAAAAAACTTTAGTGAAGTTGATTTAATTACTGCATCAAAATATTCAGCAGAAGATGTTTATATTACTAATTTAATTTATCAAAAACAAGTAAATGAAGGTGTTATAGAAAACAATATACTAAAAGATATTGAAAATCCATTAATTGAAGTTTTGAGAGATATTGAGATTTCTTGAGTTAAAATAGACCAAAATAAATTAAAACAAATAGGAGTTTATTTAGAAAAAGAAATAATAAATCAAGAAAAAATTATTTTTGATATAGCTTGAGTAGAGTTTAATTTAAAATCACCAAAACAAGTTTGAGAAATACTTTTTGATAAATTACAATTGCCACATGGGAAAAAAACAAAAACTTGATATAGTGTAGATAGTGAAGTTTTAGAATATTTAGCTTTTGAGCACCCAATAGCAAAACATATAGTTTTATATAGGTGATATTTTAAATTATTGTCTACTTATGTTGAATGACTTTTAAAATTAGTTGATAAAGATACAAAAAAAATTCATACTTCATATAATCAAGCCGTAACAACAACTTGAAGATTGTCATCTACTTCACCAAATTTACAAAATATTCCAACTTGAAAAGATGTTTATTGAAGTATTAGAGATGCATTTATACCTTATAAAGAAAATGATTTAATAGTTTCTTTTGACTACTCTCAAATAGAAGTTAGATTACTTGCAATTATGTCTTGAGATGAAAACTTGATTTGAAGTTTTTTACAAGACCTTGATATACACAAAATTACTTGAAGTTTTTTGTTTTGAAAAGACGATATAACTTCAGAGGAAAGAAAAATAGCAAAAGCTGTAAATTTTTGAGTTATTTATTGAATAAGTCCATTTTGATTATCAAAAATGATTTGAATATCTCAAAAACAAGCAAAAGAATATATTGATAAATTTTATGAAAAATATCCAAAAGTAAGAGATTTTTTTTCAAAAACTATAGAATTTTGTGAAAAAAATTTATATGTTGAAACTATGTTTTGAAGAAAAAGATTTATTGATTGAATAAATGATAGAAATGCAATTATCAAAAAAGCAAAAGAAAGAGAAGCTATAAATATGCCTATTCAATGAACTTCAGCAGATATTATAAAAATTGCAATGATAAAAGTACACAATTTTTTAAAAACAAATAAATTAAAATCTTGCATAATTATGCAAGTACATGATGAACTTGTTTTTAATGTAGTAGAAAGTGAATTTGATATAATAAAAAAAGAAATTCCTTTAATTATGGAAAATATAATTGTTTCTAAAGTAAAATTAAAAGTTGATATGTGATTTTGACAAAATTGGGGAGAAGTTTAATTTTTATTAAAAATAAATTTCACTTCAATTTTTTTTCATTTTTAAGTTTTTAATCTCTTTAATAGTTTTGTTATTTTTTCAATTAATAAACTTTAAAATTTCTCAAATATTTGCCTCACTTAATCAAATAGTTGAGTTTCAATTTGATATAAAATAAATATATCTAATAATTTCTTTTTGTAAAAAAGGACTTTTTTTATTAAAATCTTTTATATTAAAATAATTTTTATCATCTAAAAAATCAATTACTTCTTTATCTATATGATTTTTTAGCTCATCAAAATAATTTAGTGTATTGTTTATGTTTTCCTTAAAATTTGAATTTATACTAAAAAACTCTGGGATTATTTTATTTCTTAAAAAATTTCTTGAATAAATATTTTCTTTGTTTGTTTTATCAATTTTATATTCTAATTTATTTTCATCTAAATACTTTATAATTTCATCTTTTTTTATTTCAATTAAAGGTCTTAAAATATTTCAAGAATCTTTTTTCATATTTATAAGTCAAGATAGCTTACTTCATCTTAGTAAATTAAAAAAGAAAGTTTCAATTTTGTCATCTAGATGATGAGCAGTTAATATTTTATCACTAGAGTGAATTTCACAAATTGCTCCAAAAAATTGATATCTTTTTTGTCTGGCAAGTTCTTCAATTGAAATAGATGGGTAGAGAGTTTTTATTTTATTTATATCTCAAACTCAAATCTCAACTAAAAATCATAATTTTTTCCCTAATTCTTCTAAAAAAACCTCTTCTTCATCTGATTCTTCTCTCAATTTATGATTAAAATAACAAGCAACAATATTGTTTTTATAACTTGTTTTAAGTAATTCATAAAGTAAAAACATTGAATCTGGTCAAGTTGAACAAGCAAGTATTATTTTATCATCTTTTTTATAATATTTATTTAAAAAATTTTCTAAATCTAAATTCATATTTGTTTAAAAATTATTATTTAACTTTTTTATAAAATCTAAATAATTATCATCTGGAGAGATTTTATTTAGTATTTCTTTATTACATTTTTTGCATTTATGTTTTATCATCCATCATTTATTTTTTTTGTGATCAATTCAAACAGGTATCATTAAAGACTTGCAATTAGACAATCTATCTCAAGGAGATTTGTCATCTAAATGAAGAGAGTATAAACAATAAGGACAATGATTTCTTGCACTTCAAGTTGGGTGAATTAAGACATCTTTTTTACAATTTTCACACTTAAAAGATTCGTTTATCATTACAAAAGACATTTTTTATTTTTTAGTATTAATTTTTTAAAATTTTAGAAAATTATGAGATAAAATCAAGTTTATTTGACATTTGTAAATAAAACATAAAATATTTTTTATTATTTTTAAATTATTTTAATGAAAAAAAGATTATTATCATCACTTTTACATATTTTAGTTTTTGTGTCTATTGAGGTTGCATTTGTGTTTTTAGTTTTACATGAATTTCCTGAAGTTAGTTTTTTTGAAGAACTTTGAATTATTCATTTTGTTTATTGGTTGTTTATATTTATTGCTTGATATTTGAGAGATATTTTTAAAAGTTATAAAACAAAATTTTTAGCAACTTATTCACCTGTATTATTCCATGTTTTAGGGCATTTTTATATGTGACACAAAACTATAGATTTAATTGATAAAAGCCACTCACATAATGATTTATGGCTTATAATTTCAACAATTGTTTTATGAATTTTTATATTTATTTGAGAATATTTACTTCATACAAGATATCATTGTGAAACTCATCATGATAAAGTTCATAAACATTGTAAAGACTAAATTATAATTTATAAACTATAAGTCAAATAGCACTTGTAATTATTCAAATAAGCCACATTCTAAAAACTATGGTTTCTTCATTCCATCAAATAGCTTCTAAATGATGATGAAAAGGAGCTATACGAAAAATTTTTTTTCATTTTCTTAATTTTTTTGATGTAAGTTGAATTATTACAGACAATGTTTCAAGTATAAATAAACTTCAAATAATTATTAAAACAGGTATTGTATTTGTAAGCATTGCAATAATACCTAAATTTGCTCAAAGTGATAAACTTCAAACATCTCACATATAAAACTTAGCAGGTTTTATATTAAACCACAAAAATGCTACTAAAGCTCAAATAATTGATACACATAAAGTTGATAATAAATAAAGTCATTGATCGTAAGTGATATAAGCATAAACTCAATATGCAAAAAGTAATAATCAAGGAGCAAGTCCATCAAGCCCATCAGTTATATTTACACTATTTGCTCAAGCAACTATCACAAAAATAAATAGTGGTATAAAATAAATTCAAAGCTCTAAATTTATTCAAAAAGGTAGGTCAAGAAATCTTGTGCTCCAACCTAATTTATCATAAAACCACCAAGCTCAAAGTCAGGCAAATATAAGTAAAAATAACATTTTAAACCTTGCTGAAAGTCATTTAGTTCTTCAAATTCATCTTACATTTAAAAAATCATCAATTCATCATAAAATTCAAACAGAACATAGGGTAAATAATGTTAAATAAGTTTCTTTTTGGTTTAAAAGAGAATTATTTGTTATTCAAAATTTTTGTAATAAAATACTCACTCATACCATAAAAAATACTATTATTAAAATAATAGCACCTCACATAGTTGGAGTTCAAGTTTTTGATTTATGTAATTTTAAAAATTCAACAGCTTTTCAAATAGTTGCTTCCTCTCTAATTTGTTTTCATATACGATGATGTTTTAAAAACTCTATAAAATATGGAATTATCAAAAATCAAACTAAAAAAGTTGCAAGAAAAAATGTAAAAATAGGAATTAAATGTGAATTCATAATTTTTTGTAAGTTAAATTTTATATATTAATAATATAAAAAAAACTATTTTAAGCAATATTTTTTGATTTTATATAATTTTAAAAGTTAAAATTACAAATATATATATTTGACAAATAATTATTTATTTGTATATTAAGATTGTTCCAACTACTATTAAAAAAGGAGATGTAACAATGTGTAATCTTGAAAGATACAATGCTACTCACATGACACCCAAAATTGTTTATGTTGCAAGTTTTAACATAGGAGGAATAAAAAATAAGCAAATAAAAAAAATATTTGCTGAATTTGAAAAAAAAAGAAGTTTTAAAAAAGTCGGTCTTGATTTTTTAAAAAATGATGGAATTCCATTTTATGATGGAGACAAAAAAAGACTTCTTACAGGCGAATCTTTAAGTGCTAAGATATTAAAACAGCTTCTTTCACAGAAAGCAAAAATAGTAGCTTATGCATATTGATTAACCTCCCACAAAAAACCTCATAATTATGAGGTTTTTAAATTAGACAAAAAATATTATTTATATAATATATTAAATTTTAATTTAAATAATTTTAAAAATGCAATTAATTCAAGAAATATTTAATCAAATAGTTTTTTATTTTAAAGATTTAAATTATTTAACTATATTTATTTTAATGACAATGGAATCAAGTATTTTTCCAGTACCATCTGAAGCTGTTATGATACCAGCTTGATATTTATCAAAAACATGAAGTTTAAATTTATATTTAGTTATACTTACTTGATGAATTTGAAGTTTATTTTGAGCAATAATTAATTATTTTATACTTTGAGGATGGATAGGAAAAAGATTTTTATTAAAATATTGAAAATATATTTTAATAACTGAAAAAAAATATCTTAAAGCAGAAAAATTATTTGATAAAAATGATAAATTATATACTTTTTTATGAAGATTTATACCTGTAATTAGGCACTTTATATCAATTCCAGCTTGAATTTTTAAAATGAATTTATTTTATTTTACTATATTAACTACTCTATGAGCAACTATTTGGTGTGCTATACTTGCTTATGTTTGATATTATTTTTGAGAGCCAATGGTTGAAATATTTCATAAATACACAAAAGAAGTAAGTATTTGAGTTATAATTATTTTTATAATTTGGTTTATTTATTTTGTTACAAAAAAAGATTAATTGTGATCTAATCCACTAAAAGTAAAGTAGAAAAAAAGACTATTCTACCTTTTTTAGTATATATAATATATTTTTAATTAAAAGTTATTGTGATAAATAAAGATTGAAAAAAATTAGATAATACTCCTTTTGACTTAAATTTTGAATTATTAAAAATGTTTGATAATTTAAAAAATTATCATGAAAAATGAAAAGAAAGAGCTCTAAAACATTATTCAGTATATAGATTTGTAGAATTGTGAGATAAATCAAATTTAGAAGAAGCATATCATATAATTCAGGCTACTACTTATATATATAAAAGATTAAAAAAAATGAATTATATGCATAAAAAGAAAATTGGTTATATATTAAATTCTTTTTTAGAAAAATGAGAATTTGATGAACTAGATCATATACTACAATTAGTTGATACCTCATATGAAGATGTTAAAATATGTTATATTCCAGACCAATCAAATAAAATTGATAAAATTTTAAGAAAAAAAGATGATGATGAAATTAAAGAACTTAATTTTGATTAAAATTTACATAAATACAGAATAATTAATAACAAGAATTTAAGTTTTTTTTAATTTTTTAAGTATAATAAAATTAAATGATCAAATTTATTTGAAAGTAAAAATTTTTGACAAATAAAAATTATACTTATAATAATAACTACATTAACAAAAGCGATTTTTTAAGTGGCTATCACCCACAAGCTGGAGGAAGAAAGTATTTTTTAAAATATTATTAGACCCTCTCGGAGTTTTTAAAACTCTAGTTAACAAAAAGAAAATTAAGCATAACCTTTGGTGGTACCTTTCAATTATAATTGAACCAAAGCACAAAAATATTATTTTTGTGCTTTTATTTTTAATTAAAATTTATGAATAATAAAGAAATTTTTACTAATTACTTAAGTAAAATAAAAGAGTCTTTAGAAAAAGATGATTTTGCTTCACTTGACTATATTTTAGAATATATGTACACCTCTTGAGTACCAGATGAAATACTTGATGAAATAGATGATATTTTGCAAGAAGTTACTTTATATATAGAGCTAAAAGAAGATGATTATAAAACTACAGCACTAGAATTTATAAAAGAATACGAATAATTTATTTATTAACTACAAAAAAATGTTTAAAGAAGTAAACCCTCGTCAATCATTTCCAGAACTTGAGAAAGAAATTATAAATTTTTGGAAAGAAAATGATACTTTTAAAAAATCAATATCATCAAGAGAATGATGAGAGATTTTTAACTTTTATGACTGACCTCCATTTGCAACTTGAACACCTCACTATTGACATATACTTGCTTGAACTATAAAAGATGTAATTCCAAGATACCAAACAATGCTTTGAAAAAAAGTAGATAGAAAATTTTGATGGGATTGTCATTGATTGCCTATTGAAAATATTGTAGAAAAAAAATTACAAATTTCTTGAAAAGATGATATTGAGAAAAAAATTTGAGTTTATGATTTTAATGAAAATTGTAGAGTTAATGTTTTTTGATATGTAGATGAATGGAAAAAAACAGTAGAAAGAATGTGAAGATGGGTTGATATGGAAGATGATTATAAAACTATGGATAATTGATTCATGGAATCAGTTTGGTGGGTTTTTAAAACTATTTATGATAAATGATTAATTTATGAATGAAATAAAATAGTGCCTTATTGTCCTAGATGTACTACTCCTTTGTCAAATTTTGAAGTAAATCAATGATATAAAGACAAACAAAGTAAAACTGTTACTGTTAAATTTAAAGTTTCTTGAAGTGAAAGTAAATATATACTAGCTTGGACTACAACTCCTTGGACTTTGTATTCAAACTTATGACTTGCTGTTTGAGAAGATATATTATACAGTGAAGTTTTAGATAGTAAAACTTGAGAAACTTATATACTTGCAAGTGAAAAAATAAAAGATTATTATAAAGTGTCAAAAAAGACCGGTCTCTCTGAAAGACCAGTCTCAGAGACAGATGATTTTAAAATTTTAAGAGAATATAAATGAAGTTGTCTTGTTTGAATAAAATATGAGCCATTATTTAATGATTTTTTTGTGCAATTAAAAGATTTAAATCTTGATTTATGAACTAACATAAGACTTTGACAAAATTCATATACAGTAGTTTTATGACATCATGTAACAACTGAAACTTGAACTTGAATAGTTCATATTGCTCCTGCTTATTGAGAGGATGACTTTGTTATTTGAGAAAAACAAGATTTATGATTTGTAGCACATATTGATGATAGAGGAAGAACTTTTAATTTACTTTCAAATAATAATATTTTTGTATTTGATTTTAATGATTTTGTAATTGAAGAATTAAAAAAACAAAAATTAAGTGTAAATATTTCTACTATAAATCACTCATACCCTCATTGTTGGAGATGTGATACTCCATTAATTTATAGATGAATTAGTGCTTGGTATGTTGCTGTTGAGCAAATTAGAGATAAAATGATTGAAAATAATAAAAAAATTAATTGGAACCCAAAAGAAATAAAAACTTGAAGATTTTGAAAATGGGTTGAAAATGCTCGTGATTGGAATATTTCAAGAAATAGATATTGGGGAAGTGCTATACCTGTTTGGCAAAGTGATGATAAAAAAGAAGAAATTTGTGTTTGAAGTATAAAAGAACTTTATGAACTAAATCTTGATTTTGGTCAAATAAAAAGGGTGGAAAAGAAAAAAGGAAAAGTTGAAAAAAAATGTCATTCTGAATTTATTTCAGAATCTATTCAAAGCAAAGATCCTGAAATAAATTCAGGATGACAAGAGATTGAATATGATTATTTTTATACTAAAACAAATAAAGAAATTGATTTACATAAACATTTTGTTGATGAAATTTTAGTTAAAAACCCAAAAACTTGAAATACTTTAAAAAGAATTCCTGAAGTTCTTGATTGTTGGTTTGAATCATGAGCAATGCCTTATGCATCAGTTCATTATCCATTTGAAAATATGGAAAATTTCAAATTTCCTTGAGACTTTATTTCAGAATGACTTGATCAAACAAGAGGATGGTTTTATACATTACTTATTTTAGGAACAGCCTTGTTTGATAATACACCATTTTTAAATTGTGTTGTAAGTTGAATAATTTTAGCTGCAGATTGAAAAAAGATGTCAAAATCTTTAAAAAATTATACTGATCCAAATATATTAATGGATAAATACGGAGCTGATGCTATGAGATTTTATTTGATGAATTCTCCAGTTGTTGAAGCACAAGACTTAAGATTTAGTGATGCTTGAGTTGAAGAAGTTATTAAAAAAGTTATATTGCCTTTATGGAATACTTATAGTTTTTTTACAACTTATGCAAATATTGACAAATTTACTCCAAATAAATGAAATATTTATTATATAAGACATTGACAAACTGATAATAATAAAAACTGAATAGTTAATTGATGAGATGATGATATTGATTTAAATAAAACTTGAATAGATGAAACTATTACTTTAGCAAAAACACTTTCATCATCAAATTTAAAATTTGATGTAATTATTTCTTCTCCCATGAAAAGAACTGTTCATACAGCAAATTTAATTAAAAAACACCTTAATTATGATGTTGAAATAGTTTTAGACGATAGTTTTAAAGAACAATTATTTTGAGAGTTTAAATGAATGTCTCATGATGAAATAGCACAAAAATATTGATGTAAAACAGATAGGGAATTGAGTGTTATTTATAGAAATAATAAACTTGAATGAGTAGAGAATTTTTCAAAAAGAGTTATTGATTGATATAAAAAATTAGAAGAAAAATATACTTGAAAAAATATTTTAATAGTATCTCATTGAGGTGTATTTAGACCTATAAATCAATATTTAAATGATTTAAATTTGGAACAAGCATTTTATGAAGTTCCTTGAGTTAAAAATTCTAAATTATATAAATTACCAAATTACAAAAAATCAAATTTACTTGATAAATGGATTATTTGAGAATTAAATTTACTAACTTGAAATGTATCAGATGCTTTAAATAACTATAAATTAAATTCATCAACAAGAGATATAATAAAGTTTATGGACAATTTAACAAATTGGTATGTAAGAAGATCAAGAAAAAGATTTTGGGGAGAAGAAATGACTCAAGATAAAAAAGAAGCTTATGAGACTTTATATGAAGTTTTGGTTGAAGTTTCAAAAATTATTGCTCCATATATGCCATTTATTTGAGAAAAAATTTATAAAGAATTAACTTCAAATGAATCAGTTCATTTAGAATTGTTTAGCACTGAAAATCCTTGATTTATTTTTGATGATTTAATAAAAAATACTTCTTTAGTTCAAGAAATAATTGCTTTATGATTTCAAGCAAGATCAAATGCTAAAATAAGAGTAAGACAACCATTAAAATATATAAAAATTACTCATAAACTAGATAAATACTTTGAAGAAGTAATAAAAGATGAATTAAATGTAAAAGAAATATTAAGTTTTAAAGAAGATGAAATTCCATCTCAAATATGTAAGCCAAATGCAAAACTTATTTGACCAAAATTTGGGAAAGATGTAAAATTTATTATACAAGAAGCAAAAGCAGGAAATTTTAAACTACTTGATAATTGAAATGTTTTAGTTTGAGATTTTGAATTATTAAAAGAGGAGTTTGAATTAGAATTTGTATCAAATTGAAATAATGAAAATAATTTAGAATTAATTGAAAGTTCTAATTGAAAAATAATTTCTTTATCTACAGAAATTAATGATGAATTATTGCTTGAATGATATGCTCGTGATATTGTTAGACATATTCAAGAGTCAAGAAAAGAGGCTGATTATAAAGTAGATGATAGAATTAATATTTATTTGTTTTCAGAAAATAAATTACTACAAAATATTTTAAATCAATTTTGAAGCTATATAGAAAAAGAAACTTTATCAAAAATAGATGAGTTAAATTCATTTGATTTAGAAAAAGATTTAGAAGTTGAAGATTTAAAAATTAAATTGAGATTAAAAAGATAGGTTTGAAAATAATTAATTTTTAGTATAATCAATTTATAATTTATAAATAATTTAAAAAAAATGTTTAAAAGAATAATTCTATTTTTACTTACAAATATTGCAGTTATTGCAGTTTTAAGTATAGTTATTTTTATTGTTGAAAGACTAACTTGAATCAAGATAAGTTGATATTCATCTAGTTATGTGTCTATATTTTTATATGCTTTGATAGTTTGATTTACTTGATCATTTATATCTCTTGCTATTTCTAGATGGATGGCAAAAAGAGCTTACTCTATAGTTTTGGTTGACCTAAATAACATAAAAGAATTTAATCCTAAAATGGAAAAAGTCTTGCAAACAGTAAAAACTCTAGCTGATTTAAATCATATAGTTATGCCTGAAGTTTGATTTTATGAAAGCAATGATCCAAATGCTTTTGCAACTTGACCTTCTAAAAATAAATCTTTAGTTGCAGTTTCAAGTGGATTACTTGATTTGATGAATGAAAACGAGATTGATTGAGTTATAGGACATGAAATGGCTCATATACTTAATTGAGATATGGTTACTATGACTTTATTGCAATGAGTTTTAAATACTTTTGTTATTTTTGTATCAAGAGTATTAGCAAATATTTTTGACAATGTTACTGATGGAAAATTTTGAAATTTATGATACTTTTTAGTTAGTTTAGTTTTAGAAATGTTATTTTGAATTTTGGCTTCTTTAATTGCAATGTCATTTTCAAGATATAGAGAATTTAGAGCAGACGAGGGAAGTGCTAGATTTTTATGAAAAGACAAAATGATTGCTTGATTAAAAGCCTTACAAAAAATGCAAAATATGGCTTGATGAGACAATGAAAAACTTGCAACTATGAAAATATCTACAAAAAAAAGAGGTTGAATTTTAAGTTATTTTTCATCTCATCCTGATTTAGAAGATAGAATTAAAAGACTTGAAAATTTAAGTATATAAAAAGTGGGGAAACCCACTTTTTATATTTTATATTCTTTATATTTTACTTTATTTTTATAGATAATATCTCTAATCATTTTTTCATTATTGTTTAGTTTAGAGGTTCAAGATTTTACTTCTAAAAAAATAATTTCTTTTAATTCTCAAGCAGATAATCAATCAAAAATTATATAATCAATTCATTTTCAAACAAAAGTCATATCACGAGGAGCATAGGGAAAGTTTGGTAAAAAAGGCAATACTTTTTCATAAACTTCTCAAAGTATAACTGATTTTGATTTTTTTATAGATAATTCTCTTTGTTTTTTTAGAGTTTTATATTTTATAACTTTTCATATTAAAATTCATATAAAAAGTCATACAATAACTCAAAAAATGAGTATAATTATTTCTTTTAATTCCATTTTTTTTAATTATTTTTTCTTTGAAAAATTCTCAACAGCACTTGATGTAATTGTTTCATTTGGGATTAAAACTATATGTCAAGCTTCTAGTTTTAGTCTTAAATAAATAAATCATATATCAATTACTTCTCACTCAAAAGTAGAGATTTTTATTTTATCTCAAATCTCAAAAGGTCTATTTATTAATACATTTATAGCTCAAAAAATATTTGCAACAGTTTTTTGACTAGCTAAAGCTAAAGCAAGTCATCAAATTCAAGCTCAAGCAAGTAGTGCTTTGACATCATATCATAAATTTGAAATAATTGTAATAACTCAAAAAATCCAAACAATAGTTTTTAAAACTTTATTTAGTATAGGAAGCATATGAGTTGAGATTGACTTTTTTGTAGAATTGTTACTTAATTTTTGGAAAATAAAGTTTAAAAAATTATTTATTAAGACAATTATAGCAAATACAAGAGAAATATTATAAACTTTTTCTAAAGAAATATATTGATTTATTAATTTATTTATTTCATCAAGTCAAAAAATTCATTTATTTAAAATATACAAACTTCAAATAAGTAAAATCCAAATAAGTATATAAAAGTATTTTTTCATATTTTTAAAATAAAAAAGTAATATTTTGATATTACTTTTTTGGTTTGATTAATCAAGTTTTTTAAGCATAAACTTTTTTAATAATTTATTAATTCATCATATCAAGTATCGTTTTTAAAAAACTCATCTAATTTAAAATCAATAAAATCTTTTGGTGCTTCTATTTTTACATCATTTAAATAAACTCTTTTTGCATCATTTACAAAAGATATTTTTAATAATTTTTTATTTAAATTATTTATATCAAAGTAAAAATTTAAGTTATTTTTTAAATCAGTTTGGTCTATAAGTAGATTAAAATCTCAATTATATTTTTCACCTTCAGTTGTATCATTTATAGAATTATAAAAATTGTCTTCTATTAAATAGTTTAATTTTAAATCAAATAATTTCTCACTAATTTTTCATTTTCAATTTATTTTTCATTCTAAATAATTATCTCAGTATGTATTTGAATTATTAAAATCATAATTAAATAAAAAGTCTCAATTATTATAATTAAAAATTCATTTTAAAAATACATATTTATCTTTTTGACCAACTGAAACTCAAGCAGTTAAAATATCTAATTTATCTAATAAATTATTTGTTTTAGTGTTTCAAGATACTTTAATTCAATAAACATTTTTTAAAAAATATTTATCTTCATCATAAGAATAATTATTTTCTTTTATTGTATAAAATCAGTTTAATTTGTTATTTTCTAGTGTTATATTTCATGAAATTTCACTAAATTTTACTTTAGAATTAAAATCTTTAAAATTGTTATTTGAATCAAGATTTCAATTAAAGTTAAAAAAGTGTTTTCAATTTTTTACTCTAAAATCAACTTTTAAAAAATCTTTTGATTTATAATCTAAAGTAAATCATTCATTTTTAAATTCTTTTTTAGTTGGAATTATATTTATTGAAACTCAAGAAATTTCATCTTTAAATTCAAGAAATATATTTACTTTTGTATCATCTTTATCTGAAACAAAAGATAATTTATTTGTTTCTCATAAAGTTAGAGATAATTCTCAAGATTTTAAAAACTCTTTTACAAAATTTTTATAAACACTATCACTACAATTAGTTGGAGTATACCAGCTATTTGAAGCTCAAAAATGGTTTTGTATTTCAAAATAATTATTACAAAAATCTCTTGTTGGAAGAAGTAAAAAGCTTTCTCAAACTTTTGAGTAAGGAGTAAATAGAGGAGTTTTTGTTAATTTCTCTACTTTTGCTATAGAATTATTTAAATCAAAAGATTTTAAAATATTTAGAAATTCTTTTGAAGTTTCATCACTAGGTAATTTAACATATTTATTATCTTTAAAAGTATCTTTTAATTTTAATAGTATTTCTTCAATATTTTTATCATTTACTTCAAAATTAAAATCCTTTAATAAAGCATATATTTCTCAATCTTTAGCAATTAATGATGCAAAAGTAGTTAAATCTAAGCTAAATCAACTAGAATAAGCTGAATTATAATTTGATTTTATTTTAAAATTTCAAAAACTTTCACTATCAAAAATATTTGATTTTACTTTATAATTATCAAGAGATAAATTAAAATTACCACTTCAAAAATATTCATGATCAAAAGATAAATCTATTTTTGAGTTTCAGTTTTCTTCATAATTTGCTAGATTTTTTAATTTAGAAGTTAGAGTTTCTAGGTAAGTTTTTGAATTATCAAACAAATTTCATTGAAGTTTTAAGATTTCTTGTTCTACTTTTTTAACTTCTTCTACAGAAGATTTTACAGTATTTGATGCATTTGCATTTAAAAAAGTAAAGTTTCATAATACCATTAAACTACTAAGTATTATGGAAATAGTTTTTTTCGATTTATTCATTTTAAATAAATTAAAAATTAAAAGTGTTTTAAAAAACAAGTAGTATTTTAATATATATTATTAAAAAAACAAGTAGTAAAATATAATATTTTAATATTTGACTATCCGTACCTAAACATAGGTACCAGTTTTATTCAAATTATGCTTACATAAAAAATATTAAAAAAAGCTTAATTTAAATTAAGCTTTTTTTCTTGCTATAAAAGTTAGTATCAAAATTGAAATAAATGTTAAAACTCACATTGCAGGAATTGTTATAAATCAAAATACTTCAACTCCATCATTTCATATACAACTAGGTCAAGATAGGGAACATTTAGTTTCTACTTTGCTTATAGCAAACATATCTAAGTATTGTAGTGAAGTGTGATAAATAGTTAAAACTAATCAAATTATAGAAAAAATACATATTAAAAAATAATTTTTCTCTATATTTTTAACACCTGAAACAACTCAAATTAAAAATAATGGAAATAAAAATATTCTCTCAACCCAACAATAATAACAAGGATCTAAATAATAAATATACTCATAAACTAAAGCTCAAATAATTGAGATTCAAGAGATAATTGAGATAAATAAATAATAAATTTTTAAACTTATTTTATCTTTTAATGATTTATTAAATAAAATTATTAAAGATAAAAAAAGTAAAATTAGTACTCAAATACCAACTAATGTCGAATAAAGTTCTAAACTCATACTAAATTAAATTAAAAAATATTTTTTATTAAATTATATCACTTAATTTTTCTTCAAGTTTTTTTAGTTTTTCAAGAGCTTCTTGCTTTTTTTGTTCTTCTCATCTTACAAGTGAAGCTGGAGCATTTCTTACAAAACTTTCATTAAGTAATTTTTTATCAAGTATTGAAATATACATTTTACAGTCTTCTATTTGAAGTTTTAATCTTTCAATTTCTCATTCCATATCTTTTGCATTTGAAGTATCAACAAACACTTCAACTCATGATTTTGTAACTATATAAGCAAGTTTATCACTACTTTGTTTTGAAACTATTTGAGTTTGTTCTGAGCGAACTATTCAAGAAATTACTTCTAAAACTTCATTTGAAAATAAATCTTTTTTTGAAGGCTTTATTTTTAGTTCTACTTTTATAGTATTGCTTGGAATTACATTGTTTTCAGCTCTTATATTTCTAATTTGTTTAATTACTTCAATAATTACTTCTTTATCTTTTTCTATATCTTTCTCTATATTAAAAGGGACTTTAGAAAAATTCTTTTCAATTAATTTTCCTTCAAATCATAAAGTTCCCCATAATTTTTCTGTAATAAATGGAGCATAAGGATGCCAAAGTCTTAAAATATGATTTATAACATAAATAATTACATCAAAAGAATACTTTGAGTTTTTTGACATAATTTTAAACTCTTCTATAAAATAATCACAAAATTCATTTTTTGTAAATTCTTTTAATAAAATTCAACTTTCAGAAAAATTTAGTTTTTCCATTCAATTATTTACTTCTTGAGAAACAAATGAAAGTCTTGATAATATCCATTTTTCAAAGAAATTTAGATTTTCTATATTTTCTAAAAGTCTTTTTTCAATTTTGTCTATATTTTCAAGTTTATAGTCTCATTTTTCAAACAAACTCATATAAACAAATCTTGAAGCATTCCATATTTTATTTAAAAATATTTTATTTTCTTCTACATTTGCTTCATCAAATTTTAAATCATTTCCTGGAGTATTTCCTATACTTAAAGTAAGTCTTAAAGCATCTGATGAATATTTTTCAACCATATCAAGAGGGTCAATCCCATTTCATAAAGATTTAGACATTTTCTTTCCATGTTTATCTTTTATAAGTCCATGAAAATATATTTTTTCAAAAGGAGTTTGACCTGTAAATTCATATCAAAATAAAAGCATTCTAATCACCCAAAAAAATATTATATCATGTCAAGTTTCAAGTACTGATGCTGGATAAAATTTGTTAAAATCTAAACTTCAAGTTTTTGATGGTATATCAAATCACAATGTTGAAAAAGGCCATAAAGCTGATGAAAACCAAGTATCAAGCACATCTTCATCTTGATAATATTCTCAAGTTTTTGTTAAATCTTCACTACTTACAACCATTTCTCAAGTAGTTTTATGGTAGTATGCTGGAATTCTATGTCACCACCATAATTGTCTTGAAATACACCAATCTCTTAGATTAAAAATCCAATCTTCAAATATTTTGTTAAATCTATTTGGAACTATTTCAAATTCTTTTTTATTATATCAAGAAATAACTTTTTTAGTCATTTCTTCAACTTTTACAAACCATTGAGTTGAAATAATAGTTTCAATTTTACATCCACTTCTATTACAATATCAAACTTTATGATTATAGTTTTCAACTTTTAATAAATTTCATTTTGATTTAAGTAATTCTACAATATTTTCTCTTGCAGTTAAAAAATCTTGCCCTTGAAAAATTCAAGCTTTTGAAGTCATTTTTCCGTTTTTTCAAATAACTATATTATCCATTGCAAGGTTATGTCTTTTTCAAACTTCAAAATCACTAGGATCATGAGCTGGAGTTATTTTTACAGCTCAAGTTCAAAAATCCATTTCTACCATTTCATCACCTATAATAGGTATTTCTTTATTTAAAATAGGTAAAATAAGTTTTTTTCAAGCCTTTAATAATGCTTTATATCTTTTGTCTTTTGGATGCACAGCAACTGCCTCATCTCAAAGCAATGTTTCAGGTCTTGTTGTTGCTACTATTATCTCATTATCGCTTCAAGAAACAAAATAAGTTATATAATAAAGTTTTCCTAATTCTTCTTTATAATCAACTTCTTGATCAGAAACTACAGTATCAAGTGCAGGAGAATAATTTACCATATATTCTCATTTATAAATCATACCTTTGTTATATAAATCAACAAAAGCATCAGTTACAGTTTTGTATAAATCAGGATCTAGTGTGAATTTTTCTCTAGACCAATCAAGAGAAGATCAAACAACTTTTATTTGATCTGATATAGTTTTATGTGAAAAGTCTTTCCATTTCCAAACTTCATCTAAAAACTTTTCTCTTCAAAGAGATTGTCTTGTAATACCTTGTGATAGTAGGTTTTTTTCAACTTTTGCTTGAGTTGCAATTCAAGCATGATCTGTTCAAGGAAGCCACAAAGTTTCATCTCAAATCATACGATGATATCTTACCATAATATCTTCTAAAGTTAAAGTAAGAGCATGTCATAGATGCAAGACTCAAGTTACATTTGGAGGAGGCAAGGGAATATAAAAAGTATTGTTTGAAGTAGTTTTTTTAGGTTTAAAATATCCACCATTTTCCCAAGCTTTATAAATATCTTGTTCAAAGTTTTCTGGTTCATATTTTTTTGAAAATGTTGTCATCTTGCAAAAAAATTAAAAAATAAAAAAGAAAAATTTTTCTTCTTTTTTATTATACAAAATAACTTGTTTTTGCAAGATTTATTTTAAAGTAAAGTTGAGATAATTCAAGCAAATCAGAGGGAGTTGAATAAAAACCACTCCTAACCTCCCCTTGTCAGGGGAGGGACTAAAAAAAATCCTTTAATACCTTCCACCTGACAAGGGGGACTACAGGGGGTTTTGATTTAACTTTACTTATTTACTATCTATTATGCAAGATAAATATATTCCATATGATATAAGATTAAAAGAAAGAGCAAGAGATCTTAGAAAAAATCAAACTCCAGCAGAAAACTATATTTGGCAAAAAATACTTAGAAATAAACAATTTTTTTGATACAAATTTACTCGTCAAAAAATACTTTGATTTTTTATTGCTGATTTTTATTGTAGTGAATTAAAATTTGTCATTGAAATCGATTGAGATACTCACTCTACGGATAAAGCAATTGTGTATGATGAAGAAAGAACTATAGAATTAAATAAATTATGACTACAAGTTATTAGATATACAAACAAAGAAATTTTAGAAAATATAGAGTGAGTTTATGAAGACTTGACTGAAAAATTAAAATTAAAATAAACTTTAATAATTCTCTAAATAAATATCATCATTTTCTTTTTCATCAAAACTATCTAAAACTTGTTTTAATATATAGTTTACTGATGGTACATCAAAAGTATTAATGACTTTTTTTATTTTTCTATAAATTACTTCAAAATTTTTTGATCAATTATTTACTTCAATTTTTGCCTCAAATAAAGCACTAAGTATATCAGCATATTTTACATATTTTCAGTTTTCTCAAAAAAAAGGATTTAACATAAAATCTTTTATAAAATTTTTATAATCATTATCTATATGGCAAAATAAAACATCATTCATCATATCATTTTCAACTTTTTCTAAAATCTCTAAAAATCAAGGAACTGCTTTTTTTGTTGGTGTGATTATATCTCAAGTAATAGCTTCTGGTATATCATGATACAATGCTCTAAATAACATATTTTCCATATCTAGATTTTTATTATTTTGATTTTCAATCATTGTAATAATATATGTTATAAATGTTATAAAAGCTAAATGAGACATAACAGAAATAGGAAAAAGTCTATTTTTTTGATTCCATCTCATACAATGACTAAGCCTTCTTATATTTAAAAGATATAAAACACTATTTTTATTGTTTAAAAGCATTTTTAAACTAGGTAGACTTTGGCTTATATCATCTAAAGAATTGTTTATTTCAGTAAGTATTGGAGTATAAATTTCTGTATAAATTTTAGCATTTATATTCGCTTCATGTAATCAAGCTATTTTTTTTGCTCATTTAATAATAAGTAATTCTTTTTTAAAAGCTTTATTATTTAATGTATCTAAAATATCTTTTTTTATGTATTCTGGTGCATCAAAAGATAATAAATATTTTATTGATTTTGAAGATAATTTTAAAAATATTTCTTTATCATTTTTTTCTATATAATTTTTTGTTCAAGAATTTATGTCAGATAAAATCAAATTTTTAAAAGACTCAAAAATAGTCCTTTTAATTATAAATTCTTTGTTTATTTTATATCAGTTTTTTTCTTCAATTTGAGCTAAAAATAAAGCAATATGTAGTGTGTATCAAAGATTATCAAGAGTTGAAATATTTTCTATTCTAGGGAAATTATTCCATCTTTTCATAGAAAGCCCACTTGATAGCATATTTTTTAGTATTTCTCAAATCATAGTTTTTTAGTTAATTATTGATTTTAGTATATTTATAGTTATTTAAAAGTAAATTTTTTTTGATTTTTACATATTTTTTATATAATAAATTTATACTTTTTAAATATGTTTTATGTCTGAAAAATCAAATAAAGACAATGAAGAAATAAAAAAAATTGAAATATTAAATGATATAGAAAAAAAAGATGAAAATAAAGATATTGATATCTCGTCTATTTTTTTGTTACAAAAAACAAGAATTTTTAAAAAACTATTTAAAAAAAATACTCTTGATTTAAAAACTGACTTAAAAAAATATGTTTTTTGTAGTATATATCCTAAAATAAAATTATTAAAACTTTATAGACCAATAAATATTGATATAAAAAAAGTAAAAAAACCAAAAACTCTTATTTTGTCATATTATCTACCTACAAAAGATGAAACTACAGTTGATTTTTGAGAAATAAAAGAAAATAAAGAGTATTTTGATTTAATAAAACCAACAAAAAAAGTATTTGATTTTAAAAAAATATTAAAATTTAAATTTCATATATTTAAAATACTTTTAAGTTTATTATTATTGAGTCTTTTCTTAGTTTGATATTGATTTTGAACTAAATATTATATAGAAAATACTTTTTTGAAAATATCAAATCTCAATTTAAAAAATATAGATAGTTTAATAAAAGAAATACCTTTAATAAATAGAGATTTAAAAAATATAAATATATTAATTTTGCCTATAAAATGATTAAACTTAATTATAAACAATGATTCAATCAATAATTTGTCAAATATAATAAATTGAACTTTAAATATTATAAATATTGCTAATTCTTGAGTTAAAATTTATACTTGACTTGATGAAATGATTAAAAATAAATGAGTTGAAAATATTATGTTTTCTCAATTTATTGAAAATATCACTCCAATTTTATCTTCAATGAGAGATAATTTAGAGATTTGAGTTAATGATTTTAATAGAGTAAAAAGCTTTTCATCACCAAAACTTGATGAAAATTTAAATAAATATAAAAGTATATTAACTAAAATAAAATTAGATTTTGATAAAATATATTGAAATTTAGATGTGATAAAAGATATTTTATGACATAATGAGAAAAAAACTTATTTTGTTATATTTCAAAATAACGATGAAATAAGACCTACAGGTGGTTTTATGTGAAGTGTTTGAATAATTGAGATATTTAGATGACAAGTTATAAAGTTTGAAAATAAAGATATTTATGCAATAGAGTGGGATTTAAAAGATTTTGCTTCAAAGTCTTGAGTTGCTTTTGAAGAAGTTTCTCCAAAATGACTTAATAAAATAACTCCTACTTTTTGACTTAGAGATGCTAATTATTTCCCAGAAATAAAAGAAAGTAGTTTAAAAATAAAATCATTTTTAGATAAATCTCCAAAATATAAAATTGATTGAATTGTTTATATAAATCAAAATATTATAAAAGATATATTAAAGCTAACTTGACCTATATATTTTGATGATTTAAAAAAAGATATAAATGATGAAAATTTTTCTTTAATTTTTTCTACTTTAGTTGAAGCAAAACTTACAAAAACACATACTTTATCAACTCCAAAACAAATATTATTTGATTTTTCAAAAGTATTTTTAGATAAACTAAAAAAAGATAAAGATTATAAAAAATACTTAGATTTAGCTTTTAAAAGTATTTTAAAAAAAGATATAATATTTTACTTGTTTGATGAGAAAAACAATGATTTTTTAACTTCATTATGACTTGAAAAAAAATATTATTATAATAATTATTTAGATTTTAATTATCCAGTTTTTACTTCAATTTCTTGAAATAAGTCAGATAGATATATAAAAAGAGATTTTGTAAAAAATGTAAATATTTGAAATGATTGTAGTATAAATTCAACTTTTACTATAAATCAAAGACACAACTTTACTTTAAATGATGAGGTTTTAGTAAAAACTTTGCTTTATGAAAATAATTTAACAAATAAAGTAGATGTTTCTAATATTTTAGATATTCAAGGAAGGGGATTAAATAAACAATTTGTAAGAGTTTTAATTCCAAAAGATGCTGTGGTGGAAGATAGCTTAAAATATTTTGTAGAAAATAAACAAAATTATAAAGAAGTTTCTTTTTATTTAGAAACATTTCCATCTTTAAATTCTAATTTTTCTTTTAATTACTCTATATTAAATCCTTCTTGTAAAAATTATAATTATTTATTACAAAAACAACCTTGAATTTCAAATTATTGATTAGAATTTATAAAAAATTGAAATTTAGAAAACTCTTTATATAATGAAACTGATTTTATCTATAATAATTAAAAATGTCTTTTAAACAACACATATCTCTTGATAATCCATTAAGACTACTTTATCATCGTATAAGAGCAATTATAGCATCTTTTATTTATTGATTTCCATCAAGAAATATGGTGATTATTTGAATTACTTGAACTAATTGAAAAACAACAACTACAAATTTAGTAGCTAGATGATTAAAGTCAGCTTGAAAAAAAGTTTTTATGTTTTCTACAATAAATTATTTTATTTGAGATAATGAATATAGAAACGATACAAAAATGACTTCTCCAGATCCATTTTTACTTCAAAGCTTATTAAAAAAAGCTAAAGATGAATGATGTGAAATAGCAGTTATTGAAACTTCAAGTCATTCAATAACTATGAGTAGAAATTGGGGAATTGATTATGATGTAGTTTTATTAACAAACATAACTCAAGATCATTTAGATTTACATCATACTATGGATAATTATGTAAAAACTAAATTAAGACTTTTTAAAAACCTTATTTGATCAAAAAGAAAACCTTGAATAAAAAAAACTTCTATTATAAATATTGATAGTGATTATAAAGATTTATTTTTAAATGAAACTTATGATGTTTTAACAACTTATTGATTTGATCACAATGCTAATTTAAGAGCTACAAATATAATAAATGATATTTCATGAGTAACTTTTGATGTAAAAATCCCAGGAAATACATTAAAAATAGAAACTTCATTATTTTGAAAACACAATATATATAATATACTTTGAGCTATTTGAATATTTTTATCACTTTGATTAAAAGAAAAAGATATAGAAAAAGCTATAAAAGAAGTAAATGTGATTCCTTGAAGACTTGAAGAAATTAGAAATTATGAATGATTTAAAGTATTTGTTGATTATGCGCACACTCAAGATGCTTTAGAAAATGTGTTAAATACACTAAAAAGTATTAATTGAATAAATAGAATTATAACAGTTTTTTGAGCTACTTGAGATAGAGATAGATCAAAAAGACCTTTGATGTGAGAAGTTGTTTCAAGATTGTCTGATTATGTAGTATTAACTCAAGACGATGATTATAGTGAAAAAACTCAAGATATTATGAAAGATATATTGCCTTGAATTGAAAGAAAAGAATGAAATGATTTTTGGATTATTCCAAATAGAGAAACAGCAATTAGAACAGCTTTATTACAAGCAGAAAAAAATGATGCTATTTTAATAGCTTGAAAATGAGATGAACATATTATGATGACAAATTTATGACCAATCCCTTATAATGACAAAGAAGTTGTATTAAAAATTTTAAAAGAAATAGATGATAATAAAATAATAAAATAATTATGAAAATATTAAAAGATAAATACTTGGATGAATACAATAAAAAAACTATTAATATTAATGAAAAAATTAATAATTTTTTATCTTTTTCCAAAGATTTTAATTTTGATTATTTAATTGAAGCTTCAAGTGTTTATTCATCAAATATTGAATGAAATACTACAAATTTAAATTCATTTATGAATTATAAAATACAAGCAAAAAAAACAAAAACTAAAGATATTGAAGAAATTGAAAGTTTGATAGAAGCATACAATTTTGCTTGAAATAATTTATTAAATCAAGAAAATTTTTTAAAAGCTCATTATATTGCTTCAAAAACATTGTTAATAAATTCTAAAAGGGGAGTTTATAGAGATGATAAAGTATGAGTTTTTTGAAAAAATTGACTTATTTATATGGCTATTGAACAAGAATTTGTAAAAGAAAATATGCAAAATTTGTTTGATGATATAAATTTGTTATTAAATAAAGAATTATCAAATCAAGAAATATTTTATTATGCTTCATTTATACATCTTGTTTTTGTGCATATTCGTCCTTTTTCTGATTGAAATTGAAGATGTGCAAGACTTTTAGAAAAATGGTTTTTAGTTTCAAAGTTATGAAAAGATTTTCAGAAATTGCAATCTGAAAAGTTTTATAAAGAAAATAGACAAAAGTATTATGAAAATATAAGCTTGTGAGTTAATTATTATGAATTAAATTATGATAATTCACTTAATTTTTTACTTATGTTAAAAGAAAGTTTAGATAATTAATTATTTTATTAAAATTATGACACTTTACCTAAAATATCGTCCTACTGACTTTGAAAGTTTAGTTTGACAAGATTTTATAAAAAATACCTTAAGAGAAGCTATAAAAAAAGACAAATTAATTTGAGCTTATTTGTTTTGTGGACCTAGAGGAACAGGGAAAACTTCAACTGCAAGAATATTTGCAAAAGCAATAAATTGTTTAAATTTAGATAATTGAAATCCTTGTTTAAAGTGTAGAGTTTGTGAGTGATTTCTAGAAAATAGTTTAGTTGATATAATAGAAATAGATGCTGCAAGTAATACTTGAGTTGACAATATAAGAGAAATAATTGAAAAAGCTGTTTTTTCACCTACAATTTGTAAATATAAAGTTTATATAATAGATGAAGTTCATATGTTATCAAAATGAGCTTTTAATGCCTTACTTAAAATACTTGAAGAACCACCTAAACATCTAAAATTTATTTTAGCAACTACAGAAAAACACAAAATCCCAGAAACTATATTGTCTCGTTGTCAAATATATGATTTTAAGTCTATAAATTCAGTTGATTTAACAAATAGATTAAAATTTATTGCAAAAAATGAAGATATAAAAATAGATGAAAAATCTTTAGAGTTTATTGTAAAACAATCAAGATGATGACTTAGAAATGCAATTTCTTTATTTGAGCAATTAATTATTAATGATGAAATAAATTATGAAAATATTATAAATAATTATTGAATTCCAACAAATGATATAATAACAAATTTTTATAATAAAATTATAAACAATGACAATTCTTTAGTAAATGATTTTTATGCTATTTCAAATGACTTTAATTTGCAATTATTTTTTAAAGAATTACTTTTTTATATAAAAGATATTTTACTAGAAAATTTAAATAATCCACAATTACTAGATAAAAATATATTTATAATTGAAACTTTATCTAAAGCATTTTCTGATTCTAAAAACTCATTTGATGAAAAAACTATTTTTTTAATTTGATTATTAAAATGTATTGAAAATAAAGATAAAAAAATAGAAATAAAACCTCAAAAAGAATTTAAAAAAATAGATGAAAAACCATATATTGAAGATAAAAAAGAGGATAATGAAAATCTAACAAATGATGATTTATTTGATATTTTTTGAGCAGATGAAGAAAAAAAAGAAGAAGAAATAACTCAAAAAAAAGAATCTAATTCATCATTTGACCAAGAAAAATTAATAAATGAAGTAAAGAACTTATGATGAAAATGAGCTTTAACTATGTCTTTAAGATGATCATCTTTTAGTTTTGACTTTAAAAAATTAACTATTTTAACAAAAACTAAAATGAGCTTAAAACAAATCTCATCAAATGAAAATATAGCTTTAATTACTTTAGCTATGGAAAAAATATGATTTTTAGATATTAATATAGAAGTAAAATAATGTTTGCTATTATTTCACCATTTTCAAGAAGTTTTGATGATATATGATTTACATATAAAATTCCAAATTCTTTAATTGATATATTAAAAATTTGAATGATTGTAAAAGTGCCTTTTTGAGATGAAAAAATATTTTGAGTTGTTTTAAGTATTGATAAATCTACAAATTTTGATTTATCAAAAGTAAAAGAAATTGATAGTTTGTATTCTAATGATATATTTTTATTAAATTATCAAATAGAATTATTAAAATGGATTTCATATAATTATTTTTGTTTAATTCATCAATCATTAAATTTATTTTTCCCAAAAAATCTAGTTTGAAAAATCATAAAAAATAAATTTGAATTTAAATCAATAAAAATAAAAAAAGAGTATACTTTTAATCATAAAAAAAGCCTGTCTAATAAACAAAATGATATTTATAATGAAATAATAGACTGAAAAAATAATCAATTTTTACTTTATTGAGTTACTTGAAGTTGAAAAACAGAAATTTATATAAAATTAATAAAATATTATTTAGATAAAGGGGAACAAAGCTTACTTTTAGTTCCAGAAATTATTTTAACAAATCAGATATTTGAAAGAATAAAAAATGTATTTTGAGATGAAGTTTTAATTATAAATTCAACAATTCCAGAAAGTAAAAAAACTAAATATTTCGAAGAAATTTTAAAAAATAATGCCAAAATAATTATTTGAACAAGAAGTAGTTTATTTTATCCCTACAACAATTTATGAATAATAATTATTGATGAGGAGCATGATAATAGTTATATTTCAGATGTTTCTCCAAGATATGATGCTATAGAAGTTGCAATTGAAATTTCAAAATTAAAAAATACAAAATTATTACTTTGATCTTGAACACCAAAAATAAATCATATGTATAGATGAATTGCAAAAAAAGAATTTGAAGTATTAAATTTACTTTTATCTTATGAGAAATAAGCCTTTAAAGGCTTATTTTCTATTTTTAATGTATAATATTTTTAATAATCTAGTTAGTAATCAATCATAATTTCAAACTACATCTTTATTTAAGTTATTATTTACAAAAGTATTTCATTCTAGTGTTGTATTTGCTGAAACTCAGTTATATAGTATTCAGTGAAGTCTTATATCTCTTAAAGAATAATTATTATAAGTGATATTTATATTTTCATTTCAAAACCTAGTTTTATAATTATGATATTTATTGTTATTGAAATAATCCCATTTTGCTTTTGAAAAATTTATAAAATCAAGAACTTGATCTTGTAATTCAATTACTCCAATTTCTCAAGGAGTGTAATGTTTACTAGTAATTTGAAATAATCAATATCAATTTGCAGGATTTGACATATTACAATTTGTTTCAATTGACCAAGTAGCCATAATTAAAGGAGTAGGGAAATTGTATCTTTGTCAATAAACATCTAATATATTAAAATATTTAAAACAATTATCTGGAATTTTTGTATTTGTTTGAATATTTTTTCAATATTTATTATAAAAATCCATTTCAAAATCATAATTATCGTGTTTTGGAGTATTAACAATACTTTCTTGTTCTAATTTTTTTAATTTATTATTTATAGAATTTCTAAAATATTTTTTAACTTCATTTAAAATTCGCCAATTTTTAGAGTTTCTTTTTACTTTTTTTTGTGCCTTTTCAAGTAAAGTTACTTTACTTTCCAAAAAGTTTATATTTTTTGTAGCCTCAAGCTCTATAACTTTATTTTCAAGTTTTTTTAAAGATTGTAATTCCTTTTTTGTAAAGTTATAAGCAAATGTATTTCAAGTTATTAAAATAATTGAAAATATTAAAATAAAAATTTTTTTCATAAATAAAATAAATTAAAAAATAATTTTAGTTTTGGGCTTTCCAATCTTTTTCATCATATAAAATCTTTAATTGTTTTAATAGTTCTCAACCTGTATCTGGAATAACTACTTGAGAGTTTTTTATTAAAATTTCTTTATTATTTATAAGTGTATCTACTACCTTTTTATTATAAGAATTTAGTATATTATAATAATTTAAAAATTTATCTATAAATACTATATAAGTTTGAGCATTTGTATTTTTTTGCTTTATTTCAAGATATAAATCTATATTATTTTTTGTTTCTTTTTCATTTAAATTTCAAAAATCAGTTCATATTTTTTGCTTTATACTCTCAATTTCTTTAGAAGTTGTTTCAAAAGCTTTTTGTAATTCTTGTTTTTGAGTATTTAGTTTTGAGGCATTAGCAATTCAGTTTTTATATCTATATTCAAGTTGAGCTATAAAAGAATTTAGTGCAAACTCTCTATCATTTGAAGAAGCAAGTAATCACCTTATATCAGTTTTTAAAATATTAAAATATTCTCCTAAAAACATCATATTTGCAGAAATCAATCTTTCTTTAGCTATTTTTTGATTTGACAATATGTATCAAATTTCAACTACATCTTTATATGTATTTATATCACTATCTTGAGTTTGTTTATGTCTTGTTCATATATTTGTAGAAATTGCCACCCCAATATTTCAAATTATATTTATATCATTTGATTTAAAATTTTCTTTATTTGAATTATTTGTATTAGATAACTGTTCAGCACCACTTAAAAAATATCAAAAATAATTTATTATTAAAAAAAACACTCAAGTAAGCATCAATACTTTTATAAGATTTCAAGTTATATTTTTATTCATATATTTTAAATATATTTTAAATTTTAGTTATTTATATATATTTTTTTAGTTTTAGCAAGAAAAACTTTTTAAAATAAATAAATTTGATATTAAATATTTTATAATTATAATTTAACTTAGATATTTTAATATATCTTTTTATATCTTAATTTATGAAATTATGGAAATAAAATTACAAATACAAGCTACTGATGAATCAAAATCAGTTGTTGAAAGACTAGTTAAAGAAAATCTTGATAAGAAATTAAAAAGTTATTTAAATAAATTTGATAGAGAAGATGTTGTTTGAAATGTATCTCTAAAAATAGATAAAGACAAAAAATGACTTTTTGTATGAAAATTACAAATATCTATTGATTGACATAACTATTATTATGAAAGAGAGGATTATAAAAATTTAGATGATTTAGTAAATAATTTATTTGATCATTTTAAATTAGATTTATCTTCTAAATAATAAAAAGACTTTATTTTAAAATAAAGTCTTTTTATTATTATATTCAAGCTACTTTAAAATTTCTTTCAAAAAAACTATCTCTAGAGTTCATTTCTTCAGTTATGGGAAGTATATTGTTAACTCAAGACGCAAAATCTTCTCAAAAATAGTTTAAATATCAATTATATGCAAATAATTGATAATCTTTTTTTGATAAAAGTCATGTTTTATCTTTTTTGAAAACAAAATTATAAACACTTACATCTCAAGCTTTTTTAAAATCTCATTTTTCCATCCAATAAGAGAAATAAGGATTATTTAAGGATGAATTAATTTCATCATTTGTAGTTAATCAGATTTCAACAAATAAATTAGCTAGATATTGAGATGCTTGAATATTTTTATTTGAAAAAGTAATATGTTCTTTATCCATATTTTTGACTATATAATCAAAAAATAATGATTTTAATGATTCTTTATCAACTATAGTTATTTTATTTAAAGGAGTTTCTAATATCTCTTTAATTTTTTTTGGAGTTTGAGATAATCATTTTTTTACTAAATATTCTAGGTCATTAATTTCATTTTTTAGATTTTTATTTTTTTGCAATTCCTCACTTCAAGGAAATAAAATTATTTCTGCCATATTTTGTAATTTAGAAAATATTTTTTTGAAAATATATATTTTATAATTATATAAAAATATAAGTCAAATTTTTTAAAATAATTGAAAAATAAAAATATTTTATATAATCATATAAACTAACCTATTTAATTAACTAAAATTTTATGAAAATTTGAATTGTATGACTTCCAAATGTATGAAAATCTACTTTATTTAATGCTTTAACAAAAAATTATAGTGCTGATGCTCAAAACTTTCCATTTTGTACTATTGAACCAAATATTTGAATAGTAAATGTAAATGATAAGAGATTGGAACAAATTAGAGTAGCTGTTAATTGACAAAAAATTATCCCAGCAACTTGTGAATTTATAGATATTGCTTGAATAGTTGAAGGGGCTTCTAAATGAGAGTGACTTTGAAATAAGTTTTTAGCAAATATTAGAGAAGCAAATGCTATTTTACAAGTGGTTAGAATTTTTAAAAATGATGATATAATCCATGTTTCTTGAAAAGTTGATCCAAAAAGAGATATAGAAGTTATTAATTCAGAGCTTATTTTAGCAGATATTGAAACTTTAAATAGAAGATTAATCGATAACTCAAGAAAAGCTAAATCATCAAAAGAAGCTCTTGAGGCTCAAAATATTTATCAAAGAGTTTTTGATGATTTAAATAATTGAAAACTTGCTTGAAATGTGATAAAAGATGAAGAGCAAGAAATATTTAAAGATTTACATTTACTTACAAATAAAAAATTTGTTTATGCAGCAAATGTGTCAGAAGATATGATGGATTTAGATGAAACTAAATTACAAGAAATACTTTGAGTTTCAAAAGATACAAAAGTAGTTCCTATATGTGCTAAACTTGAGTCAGATATGATAGAAATGACAGAAAATGAAAGAGAGGATTTTTTAAATGAAATGTGACTTATAACAACTTGACTTGATAATTTGATTAAAGCAAGTTATGATGCTTTGGGATTGCAATATTATTTTACTGCTTGAGAAAAAGAAGTGAGAGCTTGGCCTATTTCAGTTTGAGCAACAGCCCCACAAGCAGCTTGAGTTATACATACTGATTTTGAAAAATGATTTATTAAAGCAGATGTAGTAAATTGGAAAGATTTAGTTGATTTTTGATGATGGAGTTGAGCAAGAGAAAAAGCTAAAGTTAGACTTGAATGAAAAGACTATATAGTAAAAGATTGAGATATAATGTTATTTAAATTTAGTAATTAAATAAAAAATTGTATTTTTTTTATTTTATGTTATAATGAAAATATAATAATATGTTAATAATATAAATGGAACAACAAAGTAACAACATAAATGAAAATAAATTAAATTTAGAAAAAATAAAATCAACTACTAGGGCTGATATTTTAAGAGTATTTTATGAAGAATACAATCCATTTAAACAAATAGTTCAAATTTTGTGACATAAAGATAAAAACCCTTGAGATATAGTAAATCAAATAAATCATACTAGAGAAAAATATAAAAGTCTAAATTAAATTTAGACTTTTATTAAAAAATATATATTATATGCATATATATTTTTTAAATAAAATAATATGAAAAAAACATTAATTTTAATATCTTTATTATTTATACTTACTTCTTGTTTATCAAATAAAAATCAAGAAGTAACCTCTATTACTGAAACTTGAAGCATTTTAGAAAAAGTACAAGATGATGTTATTTTACCACCAAATGAAAAAACAACAAAAACAGAAGAAGATTTTTCAAAAGATTTACAAAATTTATTAAAAACTATAGAAGAAAATGAACAAAAATAATATTTTTTTGGATATTGAAAAACAAATAAACTCTAAAAATAATTTTCAACCTATATTATTTTTGTGAGAAAATATTGAATTATTAAATAAAACTATTTATGATTTTATTATAGATATCTTAAATAAAGAGCAAATAGATAAAAATTATTTAAATTTACTAAAAACTGATGAAAAGAGCTTAAAAATTGAAGTATTTAAAGAGTTTATAAAAAAATCTTTTATAAAACCAAGCTTTAAATTTCAGTTTTTTTTTATTGAAGAGTTTGAAAAATCAACTATCCAAACTTTTAATGCTAGTTTAAAATTTTTAGAAGAGCCTTGAGAGAAAAATATAGTTTTTTTAACTTCAAAAACTACTTCTTTAATTCCAGAAACTGTATTATCAAGATTAAAAATAATAGAATTAAAACAAGACTTAGCAAAAACTCCAAATAACTTTTATTTAAATTTAATAGATAATTATATAACAAAAAAAGATGTAAATTTAATAAATTATTTTTTTACAAATCAAAAACTTGAATCAAATGAATATATTGACTTTTTAAATACTTTAAAAATATATTTGATAAGTCATTATTTGAATTTAGAATTATTATCTCTAGTAGAAAATTCAATAAATTTAATAGAAAAAAACAATGTATTACCTAAAAATATTATAGATAAAATATTACTAAAAATATAATATGAAAATAAATAAACTTTGATTTACTCTTATTGAAATAATCGTTTGAATAAGTATTTCAATAATTATTATGATTTGAGTTGGAACTTTTACAACTTCTTGAATAAAAAATATTACTTTTTTAAAAGTCCTATTAAATCAAACTAAAGAAGAAGAATTATTACAAAAAAACTTACTTGATATACTAAACAATGACTTTGAAGTTATTTCAAATTCTAACACTTGAATAATTATAAAATCAAGCGATTTTATATTATGAAAGCCATTAATATATGATTTTTTAGTTAAAACTTCATCTTGAGAATGTAAAAATGATTTAGATATAGAGACTAAATACTTAACTTTAAAAAACTATAATCCTTTTAATATAAATCCTACTTGAGTTTTATTAACTTGAAGTTATTTAAAGCACGAAGTTTATGATAATTGAAGCAAAATAGCTTGAATGTGATACTTTTGAGATAATTTTTATGAGTGAATTTCTGCAACTAATTTATTATTAAATAATCCTTGATGATTAACTAGTAATTGAACAAATCATATCATTTCAGATACTGGAAACAATAGAATTATTTATTTGAATTGAGGAAAAGTATACTCTCTTCTTGGTGAAAATGATGGTATTTTAAAACCAACTTGAGTATATTATTCAGCTTGAGAATTAATTATTTCAAATAAATTATGAAATGAAATATTAAAATTAAAAAGTAGTCCTTGAACTATAAAACCAATTGATATAGATTTTAAGCGAGATAGTAATTTTAATTTTGACAAACTAGAATTAAATATAAAAGATAATTTTTTAATTTCTTGAACTTATAATATTTGAAATTTTAATTTTACTTGAATTACCAAAGGTATTGATGATAGTGTTACAAATACAACTACTTGAATAACATATACTTTTTCTTGAAGTAAAAGTATATCTAGCTGAGATGATATTTCTATAAGTATCCCTAGTTTAAATTGAAGTTTTAATTGACTTTGAAGTAATTATATAGATTTAAATTTTTATAATTGAGGAGCTTTAGTATATAACAAATTATTTTTTTATGAAACAGACTCTGATAATGATATCTTTACTTTAACAGATAATTCACTAGAAATTTTAACTTGAAGTTTAAATTGATTTTATACATATATAAGTAAAAATATAGCTTGAAATTATTTAATATATGATTATATAAATAATAAAAGATTAAATTTAACTTCTTGAATTATAACTTCTATAGCAAGTCCTAATTTTGAAAGCAATATAACAAATTATAATTTTAAAATAAAAGATTTTAAAACAAGTATTTCATCTTGAATTTTAAATATAAAAATGGATTATTATAAAGTTTTTGATTGTTTAAATGAAAAAGATAGTATAGTTAAAACTATATTAATAAAAAAAGAAACTATAAAATAAAGTGTATATAAACTATATTAAGTAAAAATAAGATAATTATGAAATAATAATATAATAGTAGAAAATAGTGATTACAAATTTTTTTTATTATATACCTAAACATACGTACAGATAGTTAAATAAAAAATCAAATTTTGACAAATTATTTTTTTTAAATAATATATCACATGTTATTTTTTTACCAAAGACATTTATGATGTACTTAACACAACTTGTAACCTCAAAAATTATAAACTTCTAAAAAAGAATTTTTTTTAGTTTTATTTGGTAAAATAAAATTTTTAAAAAAACTTCTTTAAAAAAGAAGTTTTTTATTTATTAACTTTTAAAAATATGAACTTTCCTATTGAAACAAAAAGGCATTCTTATGCTCATCTACTAGCTCAAGCTGTAAAAAATATTTACTGAAAAGATGTAAAACTTGCTTTTTGACCAGATACTGATACTTGATTTTATTATGATTTTGATTTTTGAGATATATCAATAGAAGAGTCTGATTTAAAAAATATTGAAAAAACCCTAAAACAATTAATTAAACAAAATCAAGTCTTTGAAAGAATTGATAAAAATAATTTAGGAGAAAAATTCTCAAAAGATGAAGCAATTACTATATTAAAAGATATTTGAGAAGATTATAAAATAGAACATGTAAATGATTTATTTGAAAAATATTGAGTTTCTATTGAAATATCTTTTTATAAAAATATAAATCAAAAACAAGAACAAACTTTTATTGATTTATGTGAATGACCTCATGTAGATAATACAAATAAACTAGATCCAAATGCTGTAAAACTTGAAAAAATAGCCTGAGCTTATTGGAAATGAGATAGTAATAATAAAATGCTTACTCGTATTTATTGACTTGCTTTTGAAACAAAAGAAGAGCTTGATAATCATATAAAAATGATGGAAGAAGCAAAAAAAAGAGATCATAGAATACTTTGAAAAAAATTAAAACTATTTACTTTATCAGAAAAAGTTTGAGCTTGACTTCCTTTGATACAACCAGCTTGAATGATTGTTAGAAAAGCAATAGAAGATTATTTATGGGAATTACATAAAAATCATTGATATCAGAGGGTTTGGACTCCACATCTTGCAAAAGAAGATTTATACATAACTTCAGGTCATGCAGGGCATTATTTAGAAGATATGTTTGTGGTACATGGTGGAACTTCAAAAGAAAAATTTCACTTAAAACCTATGAATTGTCCTCATCATATGCAAATTTTTTGAGATAATCAATTTAGTTATCGTGATATGCCTATTAGATATTTTGAACCTGCAACTGTTTATCGTGATGAAAAAACAGGACAATTGTCAGGTTTAACAAGAGTTAGATCTATAACTCAAGATGATTGACATTTATTTTGTAGAGTTTCTCAAATAAAAGATGAAGTAAAACTTATAACAGATATTATAAAAGAGTTTTATACTACTATGTGACTTATAAATGATTATTGGGTGTCATTGTCTGTTAGATGAGAAGATAAATCAAAATATTTAGGTTCAGATGAAGTTTGGCTACAAGCAGAAAGTGCTTTAGAAGAAGCTGCTATTGCAAATAATTTGCCTTATAAAAAAGTAGAATGAGAGGCTGCATTTTACTGACCAAAACTTGATTTTATGTTTAAAGACTGTATAGGTAGAGAGTGGCAACTTGCAACTATTCAATGTGATTTTAATTTACCAAATAGATTTGAGTTGTCATTTAAAAATGAAGAATGAGTTGATGAAAAACCTGTTGTAATTCATAGAGCAATTTCATGAAGTTTAGAAAGATTTATGTGAATATTAATTGAACATTTTGCTTGAGCATTTCCTTTGTGGTTATCACCAAGACAAGTAAATATAATTCCTGTTGCCCCAAATTTTAATGATGATGCTTATAGATTAAAAGATTTATTAAAAAAAGAAAATATTTTAGTTTCTGTTGACAATAGTAGTGATAGTTTTTCAAAAAAAATAAGAAATTGAGAAATAGAAAAAAATAATTATTTAATTATTTTATGAGAAGAAGAAGTAAAAAATAATTCTATTTCTTTAAGAGATGTAAGAAGAAAAACTCAAGAAAATTTATCTTTTGATGAATTTATAAAAAAGCTAAAAAATGAAATTAATTTAAAAAGTTTATAATTGGCCTAATAAATTAGATCAAATTTTACTTATAAAAATCTATTTTTAAAATTTTTTTTTCAAGTTATAAAAGCCTTGTAAATTACAAGGCTTTTAAAAAAGATCTAGAAATGGTAGTGTTCCAAACAATCTTCACACAAATTTGTGCCACAGATGTTTGTCACAGCTCTTCCACCACATTGATCACATCTTTTACTTGTTGGTTTATAATCAAGTTCATGACATGATGCACAAAGCCCATCATGACCGATTTGTTCTGAATCAAATTGCTCACCACAAGTTGAACAAGATACTTTATCATCTTCATCACACATTGAAAATTCTCCTATTTAAGAGTTATGAAGCTTTATTATTATAAAATATTTTCATAAAAGTCAATAAAATTTTAATGGATTTATATAGATGTAAAAACTAAATTTATTGTTTATTTACACATTTCCTATTTTTATTTTAGAAGATTTGGAAAAAATGGTAATATCTATCTCCATGATTATTACCTAATTTGCTATAATATTTATATTTCAAATAGGAGATGTAAGTTTTTGTTTAAAGTATTGCATAAGTCTAAATATCAAAAATTAATTCTTCTGCTTCTCAGTCAAATCATCTATCAATTAAATTATAATAAAGGACTTTAGATAAAGTTTGAGATAAAACATGTTCATTTATTAAGCAATTTCTTAAAAAATCTGTTTTTAATAAAGATAATTTATCTATAAAAATGGACATAGTAACTCATCTATTAATTCATTTAAACATTGCTTTTGTTTGTCATGCTTCTCTTATAGGTGGAATAAAAAATATTTTATCTTTTTGACTTTTATAATCACTTCATCTCCAAATCAAATTTTCAATATTTACTGAAACTGTAACTAAAGGAATAGAAAAATCTACTTTAAAGCAATTTATATCATCTCTTAAAAATCATAATGATTTATAATAATCCTCTAAAATTTTTATTTCATCATCTAAAGTAACTCAAATAATATGAATTTTTTTATTGTTTGATATGGCATAATTAAATAAATTTTTAAATATTTCTATTTCATCTTTTTCACTATAAACATTGCTATACATAGCATATTTATCATTTATATTCTCAAGTAATAAAGTATTTTCTTTTTTTAATAATAAGTCTTTTAAATAAAAAACTTCAACATCTTTATTTTTAAAACTAGTATTTAAATATTTAAATACTAGTTTATTATCAAATAGTGGGGTATTAATTATATTTATAATTTTATTTTTTAAAACTTCTTTCATTTTATTTAATTAATTATAAAAAAAGTCTTTTTTAAAGACTTTTTTGTTTTATGCATTTTTTCTTCTTACATACATTATTCAAGCTCCTGAGATTAAAGCTATAATCAATACAGCTATTTCTTTAGGTCAAGTTTGAACTTTAGTCATATTTTGGTTGTCTCATTCCACATTACATACATCATCTTTAAATACTGCTTTTATTGTAAAATCACTGTATTCTACTTTATTTCAAGAAATTATTACTTCATATTTATTATCTGTAACATTTTCTATTAATGTAAGTCAACTAGATGAAGCATCTTTTTTATATATATTATAACTTGTTGCTTTATCTACTTTATCCCAAGAAATTACTGATTTTGTTTTTAATGAGATTGATTTTAAGTTTTTAACTTCAAGTTCTTTTTTAAAATCATCACAATTAACTTTTACTGGTTCTTCTCTTTTAACTTCTTCTACTCAAGCTAGATATTCTACTTCTTTAACTTTTATAGTTGTTGCTTTCTCTTTTTTAGCTTCAAGTCATAATTCATTTTTTAACATAACATCTATATTATATTCTCAAGCTGTTTTTGGAGTAGTTATTTCTCAAGAATAAGTTCAAGATTTATTTTCAGTTAAAGTTGATAAAGTATCATTTATTATAACACTAACAGTTGTTAATCAAGGAGTAGCATCAACTGATATTCATACAACAGAATCGCTGTTATATTCATCACTTTCAGGGTTTAGAGTAATGCTTTTAAAAATAGGAGCATTTGATTCTACTTTGAAAAAAGTTTCAGCTGAAGTTCAAATTACTTTAGAATCACTATCAAGTAATTCAGCAACAATTACATTATCTCATCCTGGAATATTTTTTAATTCTACTTCATAAATTCATTCTCCATTACTTATTGTTTCACTTCAAGTAGAGCTATTTAGTTTGATTCTTAATTTATGATTTTTTGATGTAGCTCCACTTACTTTTACGCTATTTTGTCATAAAGTAATTCAATTTTCAGGATAATTTATAGTTATGTCTCAAGAAGATTGAGTTGTAGCTCAATCACTAACCTCTACTTCTGCATATCAATAAATATCTTCATTATTATAATCATAAACACTTATATCTTGAACTCATTTTTGAGTAAATTTTACTCAATTTTCAAACTTTACAACTCAAGCATCTGAAGCTTTAAATTTATAAACTCAAGAATCAATAGTACTTGGAAGCTCTGCTTTTTGGTCGCTATTTGAAAAAATTAAAACTTCTTTATCATAATCTTTTACAACCACTCAGTCTTTATTAACTGCTTTTATTATAATATCAATTGATTCTCAAACTTTTACTTTACTTGGAGATGCTTCTATTTCGAAATGATCTACAACTCAAGCAGCATAAACTGATGAAAATCATAAAGTTAAAAATAAAGAAACAATAACTAAAAATTTATTCATATTTTTGTATTAGTTTTTAAAATATATTTATATTGTAATATAAAACACTATTAAAGGCAAATTATTTTCAAGTACTTTTTATTTACTTTTTTAAAAAATATTGTATTATAAATAAATATTATTGTAGTTATCTTTATTTGATGTGTTTATTGAGGTATATATAATTTGTAAATTATTTAGTTTATTTTTTAATATATTTAAATGATTTTCATCAAGCTCACTTTGAAAATCATCTATTAATAATAAAGGAGTTTTAGAAGTTATGTATTTTATATAGTCTATTTCAAGAAGTTTTAATTTTAAAATAATACTTTTAAGCTCTCATCTTGAAGCAAAATTTGATACTTCAACATCTCAAGTGAAAATATTAAAATCATCTACATGAGGTCACAAATGAGTTCTTCATAAAATTATATCTCTTTTAAAATTTTTAGTTAAATAATTTCTTATGCTTAATTCAATATTTTCTAAATCAACTTTTGAGTTGTATTTATAATTTAATTTTATATTTTTATCTTTAAAAATATCGTTTTCTTTTAATAAATTACTTTCTAAAAAGCTATTTAAAGGAATTATATATTCATATATTTTTTGGCAAGATTTTATAAATTCATTATCCCAAAAAATAATTTCTTCTTCTTTTGAGTTTCATTCAAATATATTTTTCAATATTTTATTTCTATTTTTTAATATATTTTCATATCTTTTTAACTCTAAAAAATAATTAGGATATATATTTCATAATATATTATTTATAAATTCTCTTCTAGAACTTGGTCATAAATAAAACAAATTCATATCTTGTGGTGAAAAATATGAAGTTTTTAGAGATTTATTTAATAATTCTTTTTTTGAGATTTTTTTTGAATTTAAGGAGTAGTTTTTTTTGTCTAATTTTTTATCATATGAAAAAGATACTTTATGCTCAAAATTTGATTCTACAAAAACTCATTCTATAAATAAAAATTCAGTATTATCTTTTAATATATGATTATCTTTATATCAAAAGATGTTATTTCAAAATAATATTGAAATAGCTTGTAATATATTTGTTTTTCAGGCTCAATTAGGTCAGATTATAATATTTTTATCTTTTAAAAAAAGTTCTTTTTTATCTATAGAGCGAAAATTTATTATATTAATTTTTTGTAACATTTTATTTCATTATATCATTTACAGCAATTTGATTTGCAATAACTTTTTGAGGAGAACAATTTAACATATCTTTAGGTAAAATATCAGATGCTATTTCATCTTTTCTTAATATATTATCCTTTTTTGATATTATATTTATTGTTGGTATGATATCTTTTGTATCAACTTCATTTAATGAATCAACATATTTTAATAAAAAATTTACTGAATTTAATAGTTTTTCTTCATCTTTTGGATGTAGTTTATTTAAATTTATAGCTAATTTATTAATTTGCTCTTGTGTTATAGACATTTTTAAATATATTATATATTAAATTTTAACTAAATATAATATTTATTATTTAAAAATCAAGTATGGATTATAAAAAAGAAGTAAAAAATTTATTTTTAAACGACACACTTTTATTAAATTATAGATTTAATTGAGCAAAGGGAATATTTATATTTTTAAGTTTTTTGTTTTTTTTAAATTATTTTTTAGTTTGAGCTAGTTTTTATGATAGTTTTTTAATAAAAACTTTGCCTTTAACTTATGTTTGATTTGTTGTTTCATTATTGTCATTTATATATTTTTTTATTTTAAATATTTTTCCTAAAAATAAATTGATTAAATTAGTCACTTTTATAGTTAATTTAATATTATTTATAGTATTTTTATTACCATTAATTTAAAAAATATGAAAAAAGGTATTTTTTTGTTTATTATAACATTGTTTTTAACTTCTTGCTTTTGATGAAGTGATACTTGAAAAATAGAATGACTTACTCTTTATAATTGAACTTGATTTGATATAAATACTCCAAGCAATTGGAATATAATTGAAAAAAACTCTAATATATTACCAACACCAAAAGATTCTACAATAGAATTAGCAATATCTTCAGATGAATTAAAATATTGATTTGCAAATAATATGTTAATTTTATCACAAAATTTAGAAAAAGTAGTTTCATCAACTGATTTTTCTATACTAAATAATGTATGATGATCAAAAGAATACAAAGAATATCAAAAATTAGAATCAAAAGAAATAGAATTTAATTCTAAGCAAAAGTCAAATTTATATGTATTTGAAGCAAAATATAATATAGATACACCAAAATTTAAATATCTTCAAACTTGAGTTGTATGTAAAAATAAATGATATTTAATAACTATAGCTCTTTCAAGTGAGATAAAAGATGTTTCAAAATATGAAGAAGTAATAAAGTCATTTGAATGTAAATAAAAACCTAATTAAATAAAAAAAATGAAACTTATTTCTTTAAGATTATTAAATTATCGTAGATTTAAAAAAGAAGAAATTTTTTTTAAAGAAGATTTTACTTTAATTTTTTGAAAAAATTGAGCTTGAAAATCATCTATTTTCGATGCTATATGATTTGCTTTATTTTGACCAAAATGAAATAATTTTATAAGAGAAAATAAAGAAAGTGAAAAATCATTTTTTATAAAAGACAGAAGCCCTTCAAAAATAGAGCTTGTTTTTCAGTTTTGATTAAAAGAATATAAAATAGTTAGAATAGTTGATAGTTGAGTAAAAAAACTACAAGACAATTTTATAAAAGAAGATAAAGATACTTTGATTTGAGAAAATTTAGAAATAATTTGATGAGATGAAATAACATTTGAAATAGAAAAAATCACTTGAGTTTCAAAAGATACTTTTTTAAAGTCTGTTTTTACAGCTCAAAAAGATTTAGAAGTGCTTTCTTGAAATCTAAAAGATAGACAAAATTTAATTAACAAAATACTTTGACTTGATAAAATAGAAAATCTTATAAAAAAATTAAAAGATGAAGAAAAACTAAAAAAAACTCATCTTGAAATATATAATAAAAAACTTGAAGATATAGATCAAAATTTACTAAGAAATTCAAAAAAAGAGATTGAAATTAATAAAAAAGAAATACAAAATATTTTAAAAACAAAAAAAAGGGAACTAGAAATATTTACTCAAGATTTTGAAAAATTAAAAATAAGTTATTTAGAAGTTGATAAAAAAAGAATAGAATTTTTAGAAAATACTAAAGAAATTGAAAAAATAGAATCAAATATAAAAATTTATCTAAATGATATTGATTTAAAGAAAAATGAGTTAGAAATTATTAAGCAAAAAGAATTATTTTTAAAAGAAAATGAATTTTTATTAAAAGAAGAAGAAAATTTAACTAAAAGATTTGAAGAATTATCTAAAGATTTTAATTTATTTGAAAATATAAAAAATTTAAAAAAAGAGCTTGAAATAGAGATTAATCAAAAAGAAGTTTTATTAAAAAACCAAAGTATTTTTAATATTTGAAATATACTAAAAAACATAGAAGAATTAAAATTAAAACTACAAAAAAAAGAACTAGAAGAAAAAGATATTTTACAAAAAAATAGTGAATTTAAAGCACAACTAGAGCAAATAACACTTGAAGGGAAAAACATAAAAAATAATTTAGCAGATATAGAAAAATTGTCTTCTCAAGCTCATTGTCCAACATGTACTCAACCACTTTGAGAATTTTGAGAAAAACTGATAAAAAAATTAAAGGTTGATTTAGAAAAAACAAGAGAAAATTATCAAAAAATAAATCAATTATTTTTAAAAAATGAAGAATTAAAAATTATAATTCAAAAAGAAAATTTAGAATTTAAAAAGTTAATTGAAATAGAAGAACAAAAGCAAAATGAAGTATTAAAAAATACACTAAATTTAGAAAATTTAGAGAAAAATATAATTAATATTGAAAATAAAATAAAAAATATTTGAGAAATAAATTTTGATGAAAAACTTTTTTTAGAAACAAAATCATCACTTGAAGAAATTAAACAAAAAACAAAAAACTATTTAAAAATCTCTTGAGAAGTTTTAAAAAAACAAGAAATTATAAAAAAATTAAATGAAAATATAGAAAGTGTAGAAATATTTATAAAAACTATAAATACTAAAAAAGAAAATTTACAAAAACTTGAGTTTAATAATGAAAAATTTGAAGAAATAAAAAGAGATTATTTTAATCAATTTGAAATTCAAAAATCAAAAAATGAAGAAATATTAAATCTTGAAAAAGAAAATTCTAAAAAAGAATTTGAATTAAAAGAAATAGAAAATAAGTTAAAAGAAGTTGAGGATTTTGTAAAAAATATAGCATATATTATAGATGAAGTAAATATTTTATGAATAAAACAAGATGTATTAAAACAATATATTTTGTATTTACTAAATTATTTAAAACCTTATATTGAAGACTTAGCATCAAATTATTTTTCTTTAATTACAAATTGAAAATACTTAAATATATCTTTAGATTGAGAGTATAATATATTAATTGATGGGAAAAAAATTTGAATTTATTCAGGTGGGGAAAAGGATTTAGCAAATTTATGTTTTAGACTTGCTTTAGGTCAAAATCTCTCTACTTCAAAGTCAAATCCTATAAACTTTTTAGTTTTAGATGAGATTTTAGCATCACAAGATAAAGAAAGACAGCAAAATATTATTTTTAACTTACTTAAACTAAAACAAAAATTTTCTCAAATACTTCTTGTTTCTCATATAGAAGAATCAAAAGAATTTGTTGAATCTTTAATTGAAGTTAAAAAAGTAAATAGTGATGAAAGTAGTGTTTTTGTGTATTAAAAAAAATAGTAATTATAGAGATTATGCAATAAATTATGTAAATAGAAACAACAATAAGTTCCAAGATATGTAGTGGAAATCATTGTAAAATTAATCTTTTTTTATATAATAAGAAAAAACTAATAGATTTATAATCAATTTAAAAAAATGAAAATCAATTTACTATACAAAAATATTGCTATTTTAGGTTTTAAAAAAGAAGGGAATTCAACTTTAAGATTTTTACAAAGAAACTGAATAAAAGACTGAAACATAACAATACTTGATCAAAATAAAGAATTAAAAGTAGACAACTTCGCTTGAAAAATAATCACTTGAGATGATTATTTAAAAAATTTAGATAAATATGATTATATTTTTAAATCACCTTGAATTAGTATTTATAATAATAATTTAGAATATTTAAAAGATAAAATCCTAACTCAAGCTAAATTATTTTTTGAATATTATGATAAAAAAATAATTTGAATTACTCAAACAAAATGAAAATCAACTACAGCAACTTTAGTATATAATTTACTCAAAAATTCTTGATACAATGTAAAACTTGTTTGAAATATTTGAAATCCAGTGCTTGATGAAATTGACTTAGAAAAAGATAATTATGATTTTGTAGTTTATGAACTTTCAAGTTATATGCTTGATGATTTAGATAATTATAAAAGTTATATATCAATTTTTTGAAATATTTTTCCAGACCATATAGATTGGCATAAAAATTTTGAAAATTATTTTAATGCTAAAAAAAATATATTAAAAAATAGCAAAAATATTTTAGTTTGACTTGATTTATATCCAAAAATAAAAAAAGACCTCTTAAATCGCAATTTTTTTACTTTTGGTGAAACTTGAGCTTATTATAGCCATATTTGAAAAGATTATTATATAAATAATGAAAAAATACTATCTTTAAATCCAAAAATCCCTTGAAATCATAATTTAATAAATATTGCTTGAGTTTTATGAGTTTGTGATATTATTTGAATTGATAAATTAATTTTTATTAGAACTATTAATGATTTTGAGTGACTTAATCATAGACTAAAAAATCTTTGAGAATTTAATCAAATTACTTTTATAGATGATGCTATTTCAACAACTCCAGAAAGCACAATTGAGGCAATAAAAACATATGATCAAAATATTAGTACAATATTTTTATGATGAACAAATAGATGATATAATTTTGAAAATTTGGCTTTAGAAATAGAAAAACAAGGTATTGATAATATAGTTTTATTTCCAGATTCTTGAAAGGAAATATTAAAATATTTAAAAAAAGGGAATTATAACTTACTAGAAACTTCTAGTATGAAATCTTGAGTTGAATTTGCTTTAAAATACACTAAAAAGTGAAAAATTTGTCTATTATCTACATCTAGTCCAAGTTATAGTTTATGGGAAAATTTTGAAGAAAAATGAGATTTATTTTATAAAGAAATTTTATCTCAATATAAAAATTATAAATAATAAAAAATTAGAACAATAAATAATTATCTAGTTAAATTAATGATTATAAAGGCTTTAGTATATTAAGTTATTTTTAATACAAAACACATTACATAACATACATTATGTAATGTGTTTTGTATTTTTAAAACCCTTCTCTATTCTTATTTAAATAAATATTTTTTGATTTTATCTTATAATTTATATAATAATTAAAATTTTTTGATTTTATCTTATAATTTATATAATAATTAAAATTTAAAATTTAATTGTTATATAATGAAACTTGTTTCTTGGAATGTAAATTGAATAAGAGCTTGAATTAAAAAATGAACTTTTTTTGATTATTTAAATAAAGAAAAACCAGATATAATTTGATTACAAGAAGTTAAAGCAAAGTTTGACCAATTAGATAATGAAAATATAGAAGAAATTAAATCTCTATGATATGAAATATATTGGAATGAAGCTCAAAGAGCCTGATATAGCTGAACAGCTGTTTTAACAAAAATACCTCCATTAAGTATATATAATTGAATAAATACTGAACTTTTGAACTTAGATACAATAGAGATTGATGAAGTTATTTCAAATAATTATGAATGAAGAGTTATAACATTAGAATTTAAAGATTTTTATTTTATAACAGTTTATACACCTAATTCAAAACCAGATTTATCAAGGCAAAATTATAGAGTTTTGTGGGATAATATATTTTTGAAATATTTAAAAAAATTAGAAGAAAAAAAATCAGTTATAGTTTGTTGAGATTTAAATGTTGCACATAATGAAATAGATCTTGCAAACCCAAAAGCAAATATGACAACTTTAAAAAAACCTTGAAATGCTTGATTTACAGATAGTGAAAGAGCATCAATGACTGATTATATAAATACTTGATTTATTGATACTTTTAGATATTTATACCCTACAAAAACTTGAGAATACAGTTGGTGGAGTAATTTTTGAAAAGCTAGAGAAAATAATGTTTGATGGAGAATTGATTATTTTTTAATTAGTGAAAATTTTAAAAATAACTTAAAAGATGCTTTTATAAGACAAGAAGTTTTATGAAGTGACCACTCTCCTGTTTGAATAGATATAATTTAATAATAAAAAAATGAAAGATTTTTGGAAAAAATTAAGTGAAAAATGACCAATAGCATTTTTATCTCCTATGGATTGATATACAGATAGTGCTTATAGACAAACAAATAAATTGATAAACAAGGATGTGATAGTAGTTTCTGAGTTTTATAGTGCGGATTGACTTGTTCATTCTAAATTTTTAAAAGACTCTGTTTTGCCTCATAAAGATATTGAAAAACCATTAATAATTCAAATATTTTGAAAAGATCCAGAAATGTTTGCCAAAGCTGCTAAAATAATTGAGTCATACAATATTGCTTGAATTGACATAAATATGTGATGTCCTGCAAAAAAAGTTGTAAAATCAGGTCATTGAAGTTGATTGTTAATTAATCAAGATACTGCTTTTAAAATAGTTGAAACTATAAATAAAGCTACAAAACTACCAATAAGTGTAAAAACAAGACTTTCTTTTGATTGAAGTGGTAATTTAATTGAATTTGTAAAATGACTTGAAAATGCTTGAGCTTGACTTGTAACAGTTCATTGAAGAACAGCAAAACAAGCATATACTTGAAATGCTAACTTTTCTCAAATCTATGATTTAAAAAAATCAGTTTCTATACCGGTAGTTTGTAATTGAGATATAGAAAACTATGAAGATTGACTAAAAAAACTACACTCACCTGATAATTCAGTTACTTTAGATTGATTTATGATTTGAAGACATAGTTTTTGAAATCCGTGGTGTTTTTTACCAAATAAAGAAATTTTAGAAAAAAATGATTATGTTTGAAATTGAAAGTTTTTAAGTACCCAATACTACCCTACTTTAAGAGAAATTTTAAATACTATGGAATTTCACTTTAAAGCACTTTTAGAAACAAAGTGAGAAAAAAAAGCAACTTTAGATATAAGAAAACATTTAGTGCAATATCTAAAATGATTTCCTTGAGTTGCTAAATACCGCAAAAAGCTTGTTACTATTGAAAATACTTTAATGCTTGAAGATATATTAAAAGAGATAAAACTTGAGTTTAAAAATAGTTTAGATTTAATAACAAGTGAAATAAATATTTAATTTTTTAATAATAAAATATGAAAAAAATAGTTTCAATATTAAGTTTATCATTAATATGAATAATATGAGTTCAAGCAGAATTAATATTAACATCTAATGATATAAAATCAAATACAGATAAATGATATATATTATCAGATAATTATCCAAGTTATAGTGAGTGTACAACACAAAAAGATAAAAATAATGCTGAGTATACAAACTATAAAAGAAGTGAATGTTTTAAAGATAGTGAATGATATAAATATTTTATATGTAAACTAACAGATAGTTGTAAAGTATGATGAATAACAAATACAAGTGTACCAACTCAATGAACAAGTGTACCAACTCAAGGGACAAATACACCTACAACAAAAATAATGAATCAAGATAAACTAGATAATTTTTTATGAACAATAATATCTATGAAATCAAAAATGAGTTCAGCAAAATATGAAGTTTTTTTAGATAATATATTTAAAAAATTAACATTATTATGAACAAAGTATCATAATAATACAACAATAACAGATATGGTTTCATATTTAACAACATGAGTTAAATGAATAAAAGAAGAATTTTTAAAAAATAAAGATTTAGATAACTTCTTTTGTGAATTAACTGATAGTTGTAATGAAGTTTCAACTATCTCAAGCATTGATAAAATACAGGAAAATAAATGATGTAATGTAAATTTATTTGAACTTCAAAATACATATAAAACTGTACCATTATTTACAACATTTATTACATATAATAATAAAATATATGAACCAGATTCATTTTGAAATCTTTTTATTCCATATGGTTTTAAAGATAGTATAAGTTTATGAAATAAAAATACAAAAAGTTTAGTTCCAACAATTTTAACAGTTCAATGTAATAATTGAGAGTTAAGTGTTTTTGATTCAAATTTTAATAAATTAGATAAAGCAAAAACTTCTACATTTATTCAAACAAATGCTCAAAATACAGCTCAAACAGAAAATTTAGAATGGTTAAAAAATAAAATAGATATTTTTTTAATTTCTTTTAATAAAAAAGATAATACTGTTATATTTAATATAAAAAATTATAATAAACATAATACTGTTATGTTTAATTCTAATAATATGGTTTTACAATGTTATTATTTAGAAAAAACACCATTTACTTCAGCTCATTGTATATCATTAGAAAAAATCTCTTGAGATGATAATAATTCAATTTTTAAGGCTAAATTAACTAATTTTGCAATTGAAAAATGAATAAATAATAAATCTATATATTTTTATGTTGAAGGAGTTTCAAGATATAATGTTAGTTCTGAAAAAGTATATTTATATACTCAAAATGATAATATTAATGATTATAAAAATATATTACAGGTTAATTGATGATTTGTTTGGCTCTTACCAGCTGATGGAAGTGTTAAAAATATTTTATTAAATTCAAATTATCCTTGACCAAAAAATACTTGTTCTTGGTGCTGAACAAAAATAGATTGTAATTGAAGTACTAATTTCCCTAGTTTTCTTCCAAAAGAAAAAAAATATTGACAATCAACTTGTGAATTTATTGTAAAAGATGTTAATTGAAAAATTATATTATCTAGTTTTTGATGGTCAAGTTGTTCTAGAAACAATATTTGAGAAGATGCAGTTTGTGCTTTTAACTGAGTTTGATCTTGAAAGGTAGAAGATAAATGGTGTGATTTTAATTGAGAATGTAAATAATTAAAAAAATTTGTTTTATACTACATAATTTTTAAATAATAAAATAACAAAAAAGACCTATTTTAAATAAATAGGTCTTTTTATTAAATAATATCTTCTTCTTCACCTTCAATTACAAATCAATCTAGTGTATCTAGTTCATATGTTTCTTCTCTATTATCTAAATCAGCTTCTATTCAAATCTCAACATCTACAGCTATTTCATTTTTTTCTTCAGTTCTATCAAAGTATTCTTGTTCATCATTTTCTGCTTCAAAAGTATCAGTATCAAGTAACATATTATTAATTTTTCTATATTGTTTTCAAGCAGGAATTAATCTTCAAATAATTACATTTTCTTTTAATTCTTTTAACTTATCAATTCTTCAACTTACTCATCATTCTACTAAAACTCTAACAGTTTCTTGGAAAGATGCAGCTGATAACCAACTTTCTGTATATAAAGAAATTTTTGTTATTCATAAAAGTAGTCTTTCAGCAATAGCAGTTGTTTTTTTCTCTTTTAATAATCTATCATTTTCTTGTTTAAGTCTGATGATATCAACTATATCTCAAGGGAAAAATTCTGAATCTCATTTATCTAAAATTCTTACTCTAGAAAACATTTGTCTAACAATTAATTCTATATGTTTTGAATTAACTGTTTGTCATTGAGATGCATATATTGATTTAATTTCATCAACTATATATTCTTGAGTTTTTAAAATTCAAGCTATTTCTTTTAACATAGCAAGATTTATATGTCATTCTGTAATTTTTTGTCATAAAACTACTTGATCTCAAGATTTAACAAGTGGAGTGTATATATTTTCTATTTCAAAACTAGAAGTTCTATATATTTCATCTTTTACAACTATCATTCAATTATCTACTTTTTTTGCAATTCAAGCATAAGTTGAAACAACTTTTGATTTATCTTTTTTAGATTTTGCAATTACTTGTTTTTCTTTTATTAAAGCTCATTCTTTAATTAAAAGTTCATAATCTGCTGGGAAATAATATTCATCTTCTTTTAAAGAATTTGCTGTAATTTTTACAACAGATACTTTTTCTCCTGGTATTATTTCAACACTTCATTCTAAATTTGAAATAATTGCAGAGTTTTTAGGAATTCTTGCTTCAAATAATTCTTCAACTCTAGCAAGTCATTGAGTCATATCTCAACCTGCTTGAGCTACTCATCCTGAGTGGAAAGTTCTCATGGTTAATTGAGTTCAAGGTTCTCAAATAGATTGAGCTGCAATTACTCAAACTGGAGTTCAATATTCTACAACTTTATTTAATCATAAATCAAGTCAATAACATTTTTTACAAACTCATCATTCACTATCACAAGTTAAAATAGATCTTATGTTTAATTTATTAATATTATTTTTTAGTATAATATCTAAAGTATTTTTATCTATAGTAGTTTGTGCTTTTATTAAAACTTTATTGTCTACTTTTACATCTGTAGCAATAGTTTTTCAATAAATTTTATCTTCAAATTTTTCATCAAAATTTCATTTTAACTCTTCTTTTGAAACTTCTTTATAATTTAAAGTCTTACAATCTTCTTCTTTTACAATTATATTTTGAGCAGCATCAACAAGTCTTCTTGTTAAGTACCCTGATTGAGCTGTTTTTAATGCAGTATCTGATTTTCATTTTCTTCAACCATGAGTTGCAATAAAGTACTCTAAAGTTGAAAATCATTCTTTTAATGTAGATTTGATAGGTAATTCAATTGTAGCTCAAGAAGTTGAAGATACAAGTCATTTCATTCAACATAATTGAGTTAAGTTTCACCAATTTCATCTCGCTCATGAATCAATAAAGTTAAATATATGATTTTCTTTATCAAATAAAATTTTTAATTCTCATTCTATAACTTTTTTAACTCAAGCCCAAACAATTATTGATTGTGAATATTTTTCATTTTCAGTTAAATATCAATTCCAATATTTTTTTTGTATGAATTTTACTTTATCATCTGCTTCTTTTAATAAATCTTTTTTATTTTCAGGAGAATGCATATCAAAAGCAGAAATTGAAAGTCATGATAAAGTTGCATATTTATAACCAAAGTTTTTAATATTATCTACAAATTTTGCAGTAATTTCTTGTCATAATTTTTCAAAACTATCTGCTAATACTTTTTTTATAACTCATTTTTTTACTACTTCATTTACAAAAGGAAGTCAAGTAGGAACTATTTCATTAAAAAGTATTCTTCAATAAGTAGTTTCTATTATATTTCAATCAACTCTTACTTTTACTAAAGCTCTTAAATCAACTCAAGAAGCATCATATGCTTGAGCTAAATCTTCTTTCGATGAAAAAACTTGACCTGTTCAAACTCAATTATCTTTAATTTGTGTTAAATAATAACATCATAAAATCATATCTTGAGAAGGAGCTACTATTGGTTCTCAACTTGCTGGAGATAATAAATTTTTTGAAGTTACCATTAATTCTCTTGCTTCTTTTTGAGCAGCAGAAGTAATTGGTAAGTGAACTGCCATTTGATCTCAGTCAAAGTCAGCATTAAATGCAGTACAAGTTAAAGGATGTAGTTGGATAGCTTTTCAGTCAATTAGTATTGGTCTAAAAGCTTGTATAGATAATCTATGTAGAGTTGGGGCTCTGTTTAATAATACATATTTCCCTTCAATTACTTCATCTAGTGCATCCCAAACTGTTTTTCCTTGTTCTTCTATAAATTTTTCTGCATGTTTAATATTGTAAACAACTCAATCTTCAATTAATTTTCAAATAACAAAAGGTTTAAATAAAGTTAATGCCATTTGTTTTGGTAATCAACATTCATCTATTTTTAATTTTGGACCTACAACTATTACAGATCTTCAAGAATAATCAACTCTTTTTCAAAGTAGGTTTTGTCTAAATCTTCATTGTTTTCATTTAAGTATTTCTGTTAGAGATTTTAGAGTTTTTTTGTTTGCTGAAACAAATCCTGATCTATTAGTTCTTGTTTCTCAAGAAATCAACATATCAACTGATTCTTGAAGCATTCTTTTTTCATTTTTTAAAATAACATCTGGAGCTCATAGTTCCATAAGTTTTTTAAGTCTGTTATTTCTATTAATAACTCTTCTATATAAATCATTTAAATCACTTGATGCAAATCTTCAACCATCAAGTTGAATCATTGGTCTTAAATCTGGTGGTATAATAGGTAAAGCTTCAAGTATAAACCATTCTGGTTTTTGTCATGATTTAAGTAAATTTGATGCTAGTTTAATTTTTTGTAATATTTTTTTCTTTTTTAATTGACTTGCTTTTTTTAATTCATCTTGTTCAACTTTAATAAATTGTTCTAAATCAATTCTTTGAAGTAATACTTTTAAATATTCTGCTCAAGTTCATCAATTAAATACATGAGGAAATTTTTCTTTTAAAACTCTATAATCAAGTTCTCAAATAACATCTCAAACAATAAGCATTTTTAATTTTGCCCTTAATTCTTCAAATTCTAAAGTTAAATCATCTACTTTTTTTAATAAAGCTTGTTCTAAGTTTTTATATTCTTTTTCTTTAATACTTCCTTCTTCTTTTTTAATTTTTAACTCATTTAATTCTTTTTGTAATTCTTTTTGCATTTCAACTTTTGACACTTTATAAGTATCTTCTAAGTTTTTATTAGTTTCTTTTAATTGATCTTGGTATACATCAGTAATTATGTATGATGCAAAATAAACTACTTGTTCTAATTTTTTTACAGGTAAATCAAGTAATAAACCTATTCTACTAGGAACTGATTTTAAAAACCATATATGAGCAACTGGAGTAAATAAATCTATGTGAGCCATTCTTTCTCTTCTAACAGATGTTTTTGTTACTTCAACTCAACATCTTTCACAAACAACTCATTTATATCTTATTCTTTTATATTTTCCACAAGCACATTCATAATTTTTTCTAGGACCAAATATTTGTTCACAAAATAGTCATCCTCTTTCTGGCCTTTGAGTTCTATAGTTTATAGTTTCAGAAATCAAAACTTTTCAATAAGATAGTGCTCTAATTTGTTCTGGGCTTGAAATAGATAGTGAAATTCAAGCTAGATTATCAAGATTTTTTCATTTTGTAATATCTGTTTTTCAAATATTTTTTCAAATTTCAGAAAAATCTGTAATCTTATCATTTAAGAAATTATCAAGATTTTTATCAAACATATGTTAATTAATTAGTAATTATAAATTATAAATTAGAAAATTTGATTTAAGAAGTTAGATTTTAAAAAACTATAATTTCTAACTTCTAATTTCTAATTTATTTATTCACTTTCTTCTTTAGAAAAATCTAAATCAGCTGTTCATTCAAGTTTTAAAACTTCTTCATATCTACTTCTAATAGAATTTTGTTTTTCTTCTAATTCTTCTTTATCAAGTAATTCTATATTTAAAGCAAGTGCTTGTAATTCTTTAATTAAAACATTAAATGATTCTGGAATATTTGGTTTTTTAATAGTTAATCATTTTACAATAGCTTCATAAGCTTGTGTTCTACCTGCAACATCGTCTGATTTGATAGTAATCATTTCTTGTAGTATATTTGATGCAGCATATGCTTCAAGTGCCCACACTTCCATTTCTCAAAATCTTTGTCATCCATTTTGTGCTTTACCTCAAAGTGGTTGTTGTGTTACCATTGAGTAAGGTCATACAGAACGAGCATGTATTTTATCTTCAACTAAGTGATGAAGTTTTAACATATATTTAACTCAAACTGTTGTTTTTTCTTTAAATGCTTCTCAAGTCATTCAATCAAATAATTGAACTTTCCCATCTTCAGACAATCAAGCTTGTTTCATTAAAGTAGAAATTTGTTCTATTGATAATCAATTTAAAATAGGAGTTGCTATTTTAATTCAAAGTTTTTTTCAAGCATATCAAGCATGTGTTTCAAGGATTTGCCCTATATTCATACGAGAAACTACTCAAAGTGGATTTAAAATAATATCAACTGGAGTTCAATCTTCCATAAATGGCATATCTTCAACTGGAACAATTCTTGAAACTATTCATTTATTTCAGTGTCTTCAAGCCATTTTATCTCAAACTTCTATTTTTCTTGTTTGAGCAATATATACTTTTATTTGTGCAAAAGCTCAAGAAGGTAGATTATCTCAAAGTTCTTTTTTTAGTATTGAAACATCTATAACTTTTCATCATTGTCATGATGGAAGTCTTAGAGATGAATCTTTTACATCTTTTGATTTATCTCAAAATATTGCTCTTAAAAGTCTTTCTTCTGGTGATAATTCTTGTTCTCATTTTGGTGTAATTTTTCAAACAAGTATATCTCATCATTCTACATAAGCTCAAATTCTAATAATTCAGTCACTATCTAAATCTTTTAATTTAGCAACTGAAACATTTGGTATATCATCTGTAGTTTGTTCAGGCCCAAGTTTTGTTTCTCTAACATCTAAAGAGTATTCTTTAATATGGATTGATGTAAATACATCATCTTCCATAAGTTTTGAAGAAATAATAATAGCATCTTCATAGTTATATCAATTCCAAGGCATATAAGCAACTGTTAAGTTTTTTCAAATTGCAAGTTCTCAGTTATCAATTGATTGTCAATCTGCTAAAATAGTTCAAGCTTTGAATTTTTCTTTTGATGAAACTTTTGGTCTTTGGTGAATTAATTCATCATGATTAGATCTTTTATAAGTTCTTAATTCATAAGTTACTTTTTCTCATGATGCATATAAAACAGAAATATGTTTTGCATCAACTCAAATAACTTCTCAATCTTCTGTAGCTTTAATAACATACCCAGTTCATTCTCAAACTATTCTTTCCATTCAAGTTCAAACATAAGGACTTTCAGGTCTTACTAAAGGCACTGCTTGTCTCATCATGTTTGTACCCATTTCAGCTCTTGTAGCATCATCATGTTCCAAAAATGGCAATAGCGAAGAATCAACTGACATTATTTGTTTTGGGGAAATATCTATATGTGTTACTTGTCTTACATAAGATAGAGTTGGTTCAGAATTATGTCTTGTTCAAAGTCTAGTTTTTGTAAAATTTCAAAATTCATCTATTAAAGAATTAGCTTCAGCAATAACTAAAACTCTTTCTTGATGTGCATCAAAATAGTCAAAATCTGAAGTCAAATATCATCTAACTTCTATTTCTTTTTTTGATGATTTTGTTTTTAATATTTCAGCTTCTTTTTGTGTTATATATTCTTTATCTTTAACTATAACACTTCAATCATCTCATAAAATATCGTCTAATGCTATTTTATTTACTAAATCTTTTCAATTATTTTTAGCAGTATGTAAAACTTTTCTAAAAGGTGTTAAAATAAATCAGTATTTATCTACTTTAGAGTATGAAGCAAGATGTAATACAAGTCATATATTTGGTCATTCTGGAGTAGCAATAGGACAAATTCTTCAATATTGAGTTGGATGAACATCTCTAACTTCAAAAGATGCTCTTTCTCTTGTTAATCATCCTGGTCATAAAGCTGAAATTCTTCTTTTATGAGCCATTTCTGAAAGTGGATTTGTTTGATCCATAAATTGAGAAAGTTGTGAAGTTGAGAAAAATTCTTTTATTATAGCAACAAAAGGTCTTGAGTTTATAAAAGTACCTGGAGTTGCATCTTCAAGTTCTACTATAGTCATTCTATCTTTTGCAATTCTTTCCATTCTTGCAAGTCAAACTTTTATTTTATCTTGAACTAATTCTCAAACAGCTCTAACTCTTCTATTTTCTAAATGATCTATGTCATCTACTTGATGTCAGTCAATTCAAGCTCTTAAATTTAAAAAATATTTAAGTGATTTTATTAATTCTTCTAGTGATAAAAATTTACCATTTTCATCAGTATATTTAGTTTTAATTCAAAGTTTTTTTGCTATTTTCATTCTAGCAATTTCTCATAAATCAAATCTCTTTTCATCTAAAAAAGTTGTTTTAAATAATTCTCAAACTCTTTCATCAGTAGCTAAATCTCCTGGCCTTAATACTTTATAAATAGTATGAAGAGCTTCTAGTTTATTTTTTGTTTTATCTTTTTCTAAAGTTGGTCCAAAGTTATTTGCTATAACTTCTTCTCATAAATCTTTAAATGTATCAAGTATTTCAGCATTTGATTCAAGTCAAAAAGCTCTAAGTAAAACTGAAATAGGTAATTTTCTTTTTTTATCTATTTTTACATTTATAATTCATTTTTTTTCTATATCTATTTCAAACCAAGATCATTTAGCTGGAATTATCTTTAAAGCAAATCATTCTTCTCATGAAGTGAAAAATATTCAAGTTGATCTAATAATTTGTGAAACAATAACTCTTTCAATTCAGTTTATGATGAAAGAAGCTGTGTTTGTCATTAAAGGAACTCATCATAAATAAACATCTTGAGATTTTATTTCTCAAGTTTCTTTATTTAACATTTCAAGTTGCACTTTTAATGGAGCTTCATAGTTTAGGTTTTTTTTCTTACAAGTCTCAGCATCATATTTTGGTTCTTCTAAAAAAAATCCTTTATAAAAAATATCTATTCTTTCTCAAGAAAAATCAGAAATAGGAAAAACATCTCTAAATGCTTCGTCTATACCTTTTTCTAAAAAAGTTTTATAAGAATCTAGTTGTACTTCAAGTAATTCTGGAACTCAAGCAACAGATGTGTCATTATTAAAATAATGCCTACCAGCTACTTCATACAAACTTCAAACTTTTTTTGATTTTGCAGTTACTTCTTTTTGCATTTTTAAAATCAAAGTTAAAAACTAAATATGTTTTAAAAAAATTAAAACACAAAAATGCCCTACTCCATACTTTTCATGACACATTCAAGGAGTAGTGCTAACAGTTTCAGATTATATAAAGAAAAATTAAGAAATCAAGTTAAAAAATAAACTTGTAATTTTAAAAGTTAAAATGTCACTATTGTAAAAAATTAAAAATGTCTCTCATACTTGGATGAAAAATTTTAAAGTTTAAAAATAAAAATATTACTAAAAAGTGACATTTATATTTTTAAATAAAAAGAAAAAAATATAGTTTTTATCATTTGATTTAAATAAAAAAAATTATATAATTTTGATACTTTTTTATTTAAATTTTAATCAACCTATAGAATATATATGAATTTTGAATTAAAAACAAAAATTGAAGATGTTTACAAAATATCCCATGAAACATGAGATAGATTATCTGATTATTTTTGAAATATTTGATTTATACTTGAAAATAAAGATATGTGGTTATTATCATGAAATATAACTCAAAAACAATTAGATGAAATTAAAAAAGAATTTTCAATTGTAGCCAAAAAAATTTTAGAAACAAATACAAATGATATAATTTTAAAATTAACTGAAAATAAAACAAATTGAGTTTGAACAAATACAAATATAAAATTAATAAATAAGATTTTTGGTTAATTGGTTAAAAAATAAAATATTAAACCTTAAGTATAATTATCATTTTTTTGAAATAATGTTAATAAAAAAAGACTTATCAAATTTGATAAGTCTTTTTTTATTTCTTAAGTAAGTTAACAAAAGCTTCGCTAGGCAATGAAACTTTTCAAAATTGTTTCATTTTTTTCTTTCATTCTTTTTGTTTTTCAAGTAATTTTCTTTTTCTTGAAATATCTCATCAATAAAGTTTTGCTGTTACATCTTTTCTCATTGCAGATAAATCTTCTCTTGCTACAACTCTTCATCATACAGAAGCTTGAAGTGCTATTGAAAACAAAGCTCTTGGAACAACTTCTTTTAGTTTTTGAGTGATTTTTCATCATAAATAAGCAGCTTGACTCCTATGACAAATTAAAGCAAGTGCTTCAACTTTTTCTCAAGCAATTAAAACTTCTAATTTTACTAAATCATCTTCATTGTATTTTAAAAATTCATAATTCATTGAAGCATATCAACTTGAAAGTGATTTTAATTCATCATAAAAGTCTCAAATCAATTCATTCATTGGTAATTCATAAGTTAACATAACTCTTGAACTATCTAAATAATTTTGATTTTTTAATATTCATCTTCTTTCTTGAGATAATTGCATTAAAGGTCAAATATACTCACTTGGTGTTATTATTTCACATTTTGCAATTGGTTCTTTTATACTTTCATAAAGCTCTCTTGCTGGTAAATCTTCTGGATTTGAAATACTTATTTCAGTATAAAATTTTTCTCCAAAGACCGGTCTTTCTATTTTAAGACCGGTCTCATTTACTAATTTTGGTTGAAACCTAGAATATTCTGAAGTTTTATCTCAAACTCTAAGTATTTTATAAGTAACTTGAGGAGAGGTAATAATTACATCCATATCAAATTCTCTAAAAAGTCTTTCTTTTACTATATCAAGGTGTAATAATCCTAAAAATCAACATCTATACCCATGTCACAAAGCTCCTGAAACTTCTGGTTCAACAACTAAAGCAGAATCATTTAACATTAATTTTTCAAAAGCATCTTTAAATTGAGGTAATTCTGAAGTATCCATTGGAAAAACTCAAGCATAAATAAAAGGTTGAACTTTTTTAAATCACTCTATTGGTTTTGCTTCCTCTGGTTTCAATTTTGGTCAAGAGACATTTTCTGCCTTCCATACTGTATCTCAAACTTGAGCATCACGAATTGATTTTAATCAACTAACTATATATCATATTGACCCGTTTTCTATTTTTGGGCTAGAAGTATATTTTGGGGCAAAATACCCAACATCAAGTGCTTCAATTTTTTTATTTGTATTTAAAAAATGCAGTATATCTCATTTTTTGACTTCTCAAGAAAATACTTTTACATATGATACTACTCATCTATAAGCATCGTATTGACTATCAAAAACAAGAGCTTTTAATTCTCTATCTGAGACCGTTTTTTTTTCAAGACTTGTTTCTTGAATTACTTGAGGAATTCTTACTCTATTTATTATAGCATCTAAAACACTCTCTACATTTAATCAAGTTTTAGCAGAAACTGAAATAATTTCATCTTTATCACATCAAAGTAAATTTACTATTTCATTTGATACTTTTTCTACATCAGCTGCTGGTAAATCTATTTTATTTATTACAGGAATTATATCTAAATTATTTTCAAGTGCTAAATAAACATTTGATAAAGTTTGTGCTTCAATTCATTGAGTTGCATCAACAATTAAAAGACATCATTCAACTGATGCTAAACTTCTTGAAACTTCATATTGAAAATCAACATGCCCTGGAGTATCTATCATATTTAACTCATATCACATCCAACTCATTCTAACAGGAGTTAGTTTGATTGTAATTCATTTTTCTTGTTCTAAATCCATAGAATCAAGAGTTTGTGATTTTAAATCTCTTTTATCTATAGTTTTTGTTATTTCAAGAAGTCTATCTGCTAAAGTAGATTTTCCGTGATCTATATGTGCTATTATACAAAAATTTCTTATATTTTCTAAATTCATATTTTATAATTTTTAATTAATTTTGTTTGAATTATATAAAAAAACTATTAAAATCAAAAAATATTGCTTAAAATAGTTTTTTTTTATTATTAGATATAATTGTAAAAAATAATGGTTAAATAAGTAAATAATCATTTTTTAAAATTTACGTATACAACGAACATAGTAAGTGTTGTACTTATAGTGATAGCCTTGACCTCAATCATTGAAATATATATATAAAGCATCATAGTAATTACGCTCAGTACTAGGCCAATAGCGGTTATTTGTAAAACCTCAAATAGTATCTTTATTTGTATATAATAAA
>CAZGOC010000005.1:0-62503 GCA_964527685.1 uncultured Candidatus Peribacteria bacterium
CCAATAGCGGTTATTTGTAAAACCTCAAATAGTATCTTTATTTGTATATAATAAAGCTAATTCATCTTTAGCAGGTAAAAACCAATCATCATATCATCAATAAACCATATCAGCACAGTATTTAGCTGCTAAATGTGGCTGAATTCATGCAATAGAGCTATCAGCATCTATACTTGTTGCTAAAGCAGTAGTATTTCATAATCAATCTGTATTTGATACTATTGATGTAGTAGTCCAGTTAGTATTTCAATAATTCCATACTTTAGTTAAAGTATCTATTCATCAAGTACAAGTTGGAGTTGGAGAATCAGTACATCATCCTGGAGTTGCAATATATGTTATTTGTCCTGAACTTCAAGCATATATTCATCAAGCACAAGGTTGTCAGATACTTTTTCAATTACAATTTTCTATTTGAGATTGATTATTAGATGTAGTTCAACTACTTTCTTGATTTTCTACTATCTCATCAACTAAATCACTTCAACTTCAAGTTATACTTCAGCTATTAGTATTGTTTGAAAAATATATTTTATATTCAGTATTATCACTTGATAAATCAACTCAAGTAAGACTTCCAGTTTTTAGTAGTGGTTTGTTTGTTGCACCACTTAAAAATATTCATACTTTATCTCATATAGTATAAAAATATCTATTGGTATAATCTATACTAGATGCATAAGTTTGGGGGATAAAAACCCCCTCAATCCCCCTTATCAGGGGGAAATGAGAGTTTTGTTCTCCCTTGACAAGGGGAGATGCAAAAAGCAGAGGGGTTAATGATAGTAACAATTTATTATCTTCTTCTAGATATGTTCATAATTGATATTTTGTATTATTTCAATTTGTTGAGTACTGGTAGTTAGTATTATCTTTTGGGTCTTTTGATTCTTTGTTTAGTAGTATATTTTGAGATACTGTTTGTCATACTATTCATTGATTTATATATATAGTTGTTCAACTACTTATTGTTATATATTCATCTGGTGTAGGATATTTTCAGTTTTTCACTTCAACTAAACTTAATCATTTCTCTATACTTTTTAGTGTTGCTACTCTATTAGCATCTCTTGAGCTTTTGTTATAGTTTCCAAATGATACAAATGCTATTGTTGCTAGTATTGCTAAAATAGTAATTACTATTATTAGTTCAACAAGAGTAAATCATTTGCCTTTAAGACCGGTCTTTGGAGTTTTTTTATTTATTTTTTTCATTTTTTATAATTTTAAAAATTAAATTTAAAATAGTCTACTGTATTATTTTTTACATGTCAAAAAATATTACTATAAAATTTTACAATTAATTAATATTTTTTTAATACATTTTAAATCATTTTCTAAATAATAAAAAAACATAAATAATAATCATCAAATAATAGCAACATTGCTCATAAATTTATTTATCAAACTTGGATCATTCCAAAATGGGAAAAATATAGGTGTAACTATTGCTGTAAATAAAAGTAAAAGTAAAGCTCAAATTGAAGCTCATTTTTTTCATATTAAAAGCAAAGTTCATCAAATACTTTCAAATAAAATTGCTAAAATAATTGCTATATTTGCAAAAGGAACTCATTTACTTGCAGTAAGTGCTACTTGAGAGTCAAAATGCATTATTTTTCAATAAAGTGAAAAGAAAAATAATACTACAACTAAAAATCTTGCAATAAAAAATCAGTATTTCATAATAATAAAATTAAATATATAAAATATCATCCCAAGAAGTCCTATAAAGTCACTGCAATAAGATTTTTTGGTCAAGAGCATGTCATATAAATCATATACTTCTTGATAAAATAAAAAATGAATTTAACACTCAAGAGTCTATATAATTTTTTATTTCTTCATTTGACATACCTATATTTTCAAATAAATCTATCATCATACTTCAAATCATTCCATCAACATTTAAAATTAAATTTGGCTTTTTTGCTAAAGTTAATTCCTCTATTTTTAGAGCATAATCAAGGTGTCTAGTTTTTGGAAAAGTTTTTGAAATTTCAAGCAATATTTCACATCTTTTATCAGGGTTAAATTTTGATTTAACTTTATGTCATATTCAAGGAATTGGTATTCAAGCATTTTTCATATTTGAAACAAAATCTTTTGGAGAAGTATTGTTTAAAACTCATTCAAAAAAATATTTTCAAGCTCCATCTATTGCTCATCAAAATCTAGGTCAAATAGTTGTAAGTCAAGCAATTAAACTATCTTTTATACTATTTCAAGCTCTTGAAGTTATAATTGTATTTGTAGCACCTGAAACTGCAGGTCAGTGATCTGATAAAAGTATTAAAACTGTATTTAAAAACTTATCTCAATAACTTGGTAAATCTCTTTTAAACCATAAATTTGAAATCACATTTGCTATTGAGCCATTTTCTACATAAGTAGATATTGGTTTTTTATTTAAAGTAAGCTCTTCTCCCCTTTCATCACTTATAGATGAAGTTATTTTTGTAGGTTTTCTATTATTTATAATTTTTAATTTTTCTTCTATATTTATATTATTTTCTATTATTTTTATATCTTTTAGATTTTCAAAAGTAGATTTTATTTTATCTTTAAAATCAATAAAACTATCAGGAACAACTACTCAACAAGATTTTAGGTAATTATTTTTATAATTTGAACTTTCTTTTTTTGAGTCAGCTTTAGCTCAAGCATGTCAAAATTGGACTTCTCAAGGCAATAAGTCAGATATAGTTCAAATACAATATCAAACAACTGGTTTTTTAATAATTCCATTTTTTACCATATCTCAAATCAAATTTTCTTCAATTCATCATACTTCTCAAAGTAGAACAATCATTTTTATTTCAGGATTTTTTTCAAATGATAAAACAATATCTCTAAAGGTAGAAATTTGGTATTTATCTCATCAAATAGCTACTGAAGTATGAGATCAAGAAGTAGTATCTGCAATTATTTTTCTAAGCTCATTACTCATTCAACCTGATTTTGAAACAAATCATACAACTCACTTTTGAAATAGTTTTGATGAAATAATATTATCAAGACTTCATCCTGTATTTCAAGCTCTAAATTCACCTGAAGTCATAGCTCAAACTGTTGATGGTCAAATAATATTTTTACCCAAAGTTTTGTTTAATTCTATTATTTTTTTTGTATCTGATTCAGGAATTCATTCAGCAATTATTACAATATTTTTTATAGTTTCTATTTTTAAAATATCAAGTGTTGCCCCATATGCAGAACGAAATGAAGCAAAATTTAAACAAGTATCAACTTGGCTTAAAATAACATCTGGAATACTCTCAAAATCAGGAAAAGATGAAATAATTATTTCTTTATTTCAATAAAAAAGTTTATAATTTGAGGTTTTTTGTCATTTATCAATAAAACCTAAAACAGATGGTTTTCTATCACATAAAAAATCAAAATCAAGCATTTTTTGTGCTGTTTGAAGTTGAAGTCAATAGATTATTGAGAAAGTATTTTTTCAAAACATTTTTATTTAATTATAAATTAATTTCTTTTAATATATCAGTCATATAGCTTTCACTTCAAGTTAAAGTATATTTTAGTCAATATTTTAAACAAGTATCTTCTAATAGTTTTAGTCAAATTTTGTCATTTAATCATCATCTACGAACAAGTATTTTTATATCTTTTTGTTTTATTTCTTTATGATAAATATCAAGAACATCAATAATTCATAAAAATGTTTTATCTATTTGAGTAAAGTTTGCTATTGCTCAAGCAATAATTAGGTATTTTGCATTTTTTGATTTTAACATTTGCTCAATTAATACTTTTGTATACTCAAAAGTATATTCTCTTGTTGGGTCACCTGACAATTCTCAATAATTAGCAATTTCTTTACTATAACCTAAATAACCTAAAGTATCAGTTATAACTAAAGATCCTCATCATCAAGACAAAAGTAGCCATATAGATCATTCTAAATTTAAAAATTTTAGTTTTAAAGAAGCTCAAGTTTTACTATCTAAATCCATAATATATTTTTCATTTTCTAGTTCTATACTTCAAAAGCTATTTGGGAAAGGTATATTATTCCAAGAGTTGTGTTTAAAAAAAGCTGTATTATCAAGTTTTGCAACCATATCTAAAACTATTAGATTATTTGTTTTTTCATCAAAACAAAAAGGATTTACTTCTAAATAAGTAAAATCAAATGCTCTATAAAAGTTAAATAAATCAATTATTACTTGCAAAATTTTTTCATCATTTATTAAAAATTCTTTTTGCAATAATTCTTTAGTTATATTTTCTAGTGGAGAAAGAAGTATTGTTTTTGTTTTTTCCCAATTTTCTTCAATATCTATTCATCAAAAATTAGAAAAAGTTATTTCATCTCACTCTCTTTTTGAAGTTATTGAAACATAAAACTCTTCTTTGTGAGAAATAAACTCTTCAACTATAAAATTTTTTAAATTTCATTTAAGTCAATTAATTTCAATTTCTTTTGATTTTTTATCATTATACCAATCAATTAATTCTTCTTTTTTTAAATTTATTCACAATAATCATAGTTTTCATCTTTTTCAAAAAAGTTCATCTGGTTTGATTACATAACTTTTATCTTTATTTATGTTTTCAAAATCATCCAAAGATGATACAAAATATCAATTATAATTTTGGTTTATATAATTAAAAAACATATTTTTTGCATCAAACTCTCTAATTGCCTTTTGTGCCATATTTTTGTATTTGTAGTTAATATAATTTAATTATAAAAAAAACTTGCTTTTAGCAAGTTTTTTTTATTTATAATCAAGTTTTATTTTTTAAGTAAATTTTTAACTTTAGTATAATACTCTTTTGTATTTTTATAAGTATATAAAATAGCTTGTTGCATTTCTATATCATCAAGCAATTTTTTATTATTATCTCACATAGAAATATAGTAAAAGAAATCATTTGCATAAGAAACAAATTGAGTGTAGTTTTTTATAATTCAATTCATTGTATAAGTATCATATGTTCCATTTTCATAAGAAGTAATTAAAGATTTTCTAATAATTTTATCATAATTTTTTAAATTATTATAAAGTTTTGTAAGTCTTTTGTCTTTAAAAGTATATGTATCAAGTTTTTTTAGTTCAAGTTCATAAGAAAATGTTCATTTATCTAAATTTAATAATTCTTCTATCAATCAATCATTTGCAAAAGAATTTGAAACACTTGAAAAAATTAAAAAATTTGTTAAAATAAGTAAAAATATTTTTTTCATATTTTTAAAAAAATTAAAAAGTAAGATATTTTTATAATTATTTTTTATAATAAGTCAAGAAAATGCCTAAAAATTATTATGATATACTTTGAGTTTCAAAAACTGCAACTGATGATGAGATTAAAAAAGCATATAGAAAACTTGCAATGAAATATCATCCTGACAGAAACAAACAAAACAAAGATGCTGAAATAAAATTTAAAGAAATAAATAATGCATATGATACTTTATGAGATAGTCAAAAAAGAAAAAATTATGACTCTTTTTGAAGTAACCCTTTTTCTTGAAATTCTTATTCTAACAAGCAAAACCCTTTTTCTTCTTGAAGTTATTCTTATTCTTCTACTTGATGAATTGATATAGAGGATTTGTTTTGAAATTTTTGAGGAAGTAAAAGTTATTCTTGAAGCTCTTTTGATTTTTGAGATTTATTTTGAAGTAATTTTGGCCAAACTCAAAGAAAAAAAACAACTTCAAGAGAAGAAAAAACTCCTGAAATTGATATTACAAAAATATATGAAATACCTATTTTTGATTTAATTATTTGATGTAAAATAGAAGTTGTTTCTTTTTTATGAGAAAAAGCAAAATTAAGAATTCCTCCAAATACAAAACCACAAACAAAGTTTAGAGTAAAATGATTTTGAAAAAATATCTCTTGAAAACTATGAAACTTAATTGTAATAGTTGAGCCTATTATGCCTAAATATATAAGTGAAGTTGACTTAAACTTACTTAAAACTATCTCAAATAATGTATCATATTAAAAAAAGATTTTGCTTAAAGCAAAATCTTTTTATATATCAAGTTTTATATTTTCTGATAGGTTTGGTATTAATATTTCTATTTTTTTACTAGTTTCTCAAATAACTTTTTCAATTTGTTTTCAAAGTATTAATCTTTTTTCATCTCAATGAGTCAAAGAAATAGTTGCATTTTTATCAAAATTTTGTCTTTTTAAATACATAAGTATTTCTTCTGAATCTATATGTCCAGAAAATCAAGTTATATCATCATACTCACACTTTACTTCAAATGGTACTCAGTCAATTATAATAAATTCTTCTCAAGCTTTTATTTTTCATCATTTAGTTGACAAAGGACAATATCATATAAAAATAATTTTTGAATTTGGATTTGCTAAATTTTCTTTTAAATGATTTATTATTGAACCTCAATCAGCCATTCAAGATGCTGAAATAATAATTTCTTTTTTATCTCTATTTTCAATTGAATAAATTTCATCTAAAGAAGTTCTATTTTCATCAGGCACTTCTTTATCATCATTAACAGAGTTTTTTACATATTTTATTATTTCTCTTCAAAAAAGTTTTACTTGAATTTCTTTATTAAGTAGAGAGTATTTTTTATCTATATGGTTTATATAAATTTCTGTTATAGCTTCACTTGTTGGACTATCAAGTATGATATCATAATCAAAAACTTGAGTTTTAAAAAATTCTATTTTTGCTTTTAATCCTTCAATTTCTCTAGAGTGATTACTTCAATTTTCTAAGCTTAATATTTCTAAATCTTTTATTTCTTTTTTTAGCTCTTTTATTTCATCTATAATTTTTTGAGACTCAAGTCTTTTTTGAAGTAATTCCATCAAAATTTCTTGAGTTCTTTGCATAGAAAAAGCAGGGATTAAGATTTTTCCATTTGCTATCAAAATAGAGTTCATTAAATCTCTAATTGATTTTTGTTTGTCAACATGAACTCTTCAAGCATAAGTTGATTCCATTTGTAAATAATCCAATTTAAAAGGAATATTTTGTGGAGTTCAAGCTAGATTTGGGTCTTTAATCCTTCATAAATCTCAAGAAAAACCATAATTAAAATGTCTTAATACTCTTTTTGTAGCACCTTTTTTTATAGTTTTTGTTTGAGATAATACATTATCAACTTGACTAACAACTAAAGTAATAATAACTTGTGCACTTCCTTCAATATGTCAAGCATCAACAAAGTTTAACTTTATATCTTCTAAAATATCTTGATTTTTATCTAAATGAACTGATTTTAATAATGAAATAGCTTTTTTTATTTCATCTATAGAATAACTAATTGATATTAATGGATTTAAGCAATTTTCTATATCATCAAATGATTTTATATTATGATTTAATAATAATTGTTTAAAGTTAGAATAATCTGTTAAATTATTGTTTCAAGTAGATAGCTTTTCTTTTAGATCTTTTGCTATTTTTATATCTTTTAATTTTTGATTAATTAGGTCTATTTCATATTTTCTAGCAGATAACATTTCTATAAAATCACTTAAATTATATCACTCTATTTGAAATAATTTAATATAAGCTTCTTTCCAATTTAAAAATAAATCAAGTTTTTCTTTTAAAGAAGCTCTTATTTTTTTTCTTTTATTTGAAATACTAAAAAAGTCATTTATTTGAGAATTTAACTTTTGTTTAATTTCATCTTTTATTTTAGAATTTATACTAAAAATAGTATAAATATCTTCATATTCATAAGGAATTTGTTCTATTTCTTCTTGAGAAATATTATCAATATGTATGTGTTTTATTTTGTTTAATGAAAAATCCTCTCAAGTTTGGATTATTTTTGAAATTAATTTTTCTACTTCACTTTGAGAATAATCCTCTATTGTTTTATAAAAATAATATCTTCTTATATCTCAAAAATCATTTATATTATGCTTAGATAATAGTTCTATAGCATCTTTATAATCATTTTCTGAAATCCTAGTTTTTCATTCATAATATGAAATAAATAATTTACATTGATGATATTTAGAATTATTTCTCTTAGCTAAATCTTTTAAATTATTTAAGTATACTATTTTTTCTTTCAATTTTTGCTTAATTCTTTGTTTTATTTTATCATCAAAAATATAAACTAAATTTTTATCTTTATTAAATAAAACATCTTCTATTCTTTTATCGTCTAATCTTTTTATATAAATTTTTACTTTATTTGAGTTTCAATTTCAATCAATTACATCAACTAATTCATCTATTTCTTCTAATTGATACAAACTATCAATAATTGACTCTCTTTTATATGATGATAAGAAATCTTTTGCTTTTTGATATTCAAATTTGTTATTTTCTTGAAAACTATCTAAATTTCATTCATAAGCTAGTTTTATATCTAAAGCTTTATATAATCCTTTTTTTAATTCTTCATTTTTTGCTATATTTGATGAATTTTTACCAAAATACTCATAAACTAATTTTATAACATCTTTAAATATTTTTTTATTTATAAAAACTCTTTTATCTTCTTTTAAATATGATATTATTTGAAAAATATCTATATTTTCTATATTATCAACATATAACACAAAATTATCTACATTTGGATTATCTAGAATTGTTAAAAAACTATTTTTTAATCATTTTTTTATATCAATTGTAGTATAATTTGTTTCTGGTAATTGTGGTAATTGTTTGTTTAAACTCTCATAATTTGAAATATTTAATTCTTTTAATTCTTTTTCTAAATTCAAATACTCATCTAAATTTTTTGGTAATTTAAATTTTAATCATCTATAATAATTTAATAATCCTATAACATCAACTTTTTCTCATCAAATAGATATACTTTCTAATTCTTTTAATTCTTCTTTTAATAATTGAGTATTTTCATTTAATAAATCAGCATTTTCACTTTCAAATAGAGATAAACTTAATTTACTTTCTTCAACATGTCTAACATAGTTGAAAGCTTTTATTAATTCATCTCTAAGTAATTCATTATTTTTATTTATAGTTTGATTTTCTATTTCATCTTTTGATATTTTTTGTAATAATTGTTTTAATCTTGAAGTTATAGTTCATTTTATTAAAGAAGAAACTGCTATTGTTTTTCAATTTCAAGATCTAACTTGTGTTAAAATATTTTCTATATCTTCATCTTTAGCAGACATAATAGGTTTAAAGTTTTGTAAAATTGCTTCTTCTCAATACTCTAAACAATCTATTTTATTAAATGCAATTTCAACATCTTCTTCATCATATAAAAGTTCTGGAACTTCTTTTAATACTGAAGAAATATCTCAAACCTCCTCTACTCAATACTCTTTTAATAAAGCTTTTGACTCTAAAAAACGAGTTTCAAAATCTCTTTCCTCTCAAATAATTTTTAAAAGGTATTTTATGCTTTCTTTACTATCTTTTGATTTAGATTTTATTTTTTCATAATGGTTTACTATGGCAATGCTTTCTGATAAATTTTTTGCTAATTTTGAGTTTAATTCTTTAACTTTTTCTATTTCATTTCTTGTTAAATTAACATAATCCATCCACATAACTTTTGATTGCAATTTAGTTAGATTTGTTGAAATAATTTTACCTAAAAATCACTTTTTTACTAAATATGGAACAAGTCAAGAATGATCACTATGGGCATGAGTTATGATTAAAAAATCAGCTGAAATAATTTCAGGTGATATTTCTTTATTTATTTTTAATGCATTTTTAACTCATTGATGAGCTCAGGCATCTATAATTATTTTAGGGTTTTTTGTTTTTCAAATATCTACTGAAAATAAGGTTTGTGATCAAGTTAAATTTTTTCAAGTATCTTTATCGTCAATTCATCAAATATATTTTATTAGAGCTTTAGACATAAAAAACAAAAGTTAAAAAGTATTATTTTTAGTTATATATAATATTTTAAATTTGTCAAAGAAATGATGCAAAAAAAATAAAAAATTTGACAAAAATAAAATAAATATTATAAACAATTTCTTATAAATTATAAGTATTATTTTATAATCTTTTTTATATGGTAAATTTATTTTCTTGAAATAATGTTGTTCTTACACTAGCTACAAATATTTTATGAAAAAAAACTTCAAATTTTTCTAAAAAAATTATAGCTATACTTAGTTCTTCAGCTATACTACAAACGCAACCTGTTTTAGCACAAGAACAAGATACAACCTCATTAAAAACATCTACAACTATTGACTATTTAGAACCACAAAAACAAGAACAACTAAAAATTGCCAAAGCATTAGAAGGTGATAGTGTTTCAGGTTTTATGCTTAGAGAATTTTGAAAATTAGAATGATGGAATATGCTTGTAGAAAAATGAACTTGAAAAAGAGTAATTGATCCTAGAAAAGATTTAATAGCTTGAAAAGATTATATTTTATCAAGAAATGAAGAAGAAGCTCAAAGGCTTATTTCAATGTTTCAAAAAAAATCTCAAACTCAAGTTACAAAACAAGAAAATAAAGAGATAGAAAATTTAGAAAATGAACAAAAACAAGTAGTTAAAAATAAGAAAGAAAAAAAATTTTTTTGAATTTTAGAAAATTTTTTTGATAATTATATTGCATCTATATCTCATACAGAAAGTAGATGAAATCATAAAGCAGATAATTCAAAAATTTGAAAAAAATTTTGAGTAAGAGATTGACTACACGCAAAAGGAGAATATCAATTTACAAATGAAACACTTGCCTCTATGTGATATGATAATCCTAAAGAAGTTGAAAAATTCAAAAAATCACCAGAAATTCAAGCAAAAGTAATGAAAAAATTTACACATTCAAATTTTGAATATGCACTAAAATCTGATGCTGTACTTAAATTACTTGAAATATGACTTCACCCATCGCAAATTTTAGCTGTTGCACATCATAGATGAGTTTGAAATAAATGATGATTAATTTGGGTTGCTGAATATGCTATAAAACAAGCTAATCCTATTAAAGCATTTTATAATAAACTACAAAATGCTAAATGAGATTGGGCTTGAACTACAACTTATAAATATGTAATTCTAGCTTGAAAAAAATATAATGAACTTACTTGAGAAGATGTTTTTTCAACCTTGAAATTAACTAGTTCAAAGTATAAATGAATCGACACATTTGTTTTAGCTAAAAATGAAGAAATTATACAAGATGATTCTAGTCAAAAAATAGAAAATAAAGAATTAAAAAATCCAGAAACTTCTACAACAAAATATGTTTCAACTATAGCTTCAAATGATAATAATTTTATACATACTAAAAATACTGATACAGTAATTTCAAAAATAAAATCAGATGTAATTAAAGTAGCATTTATAGATCAAACTCCAAAAATAGATACTTCTGTATTTATAAAAAAACATTATAAACAAGAATTACTTTCAAAAATTGCTCAAATGAATTTTTCAAATTTAAATCAAGATCAAAAAGCTAGATTGATAGATAAATTATCTAAAGTTGATGATTTAGAAGTTTATTATCAAAACCAAATTGATTATCATAGAAATATTATTAAAACTTCATCAAATGATTTAGAAGTGCAAAAATCAAAAAGAATTTTACCTTGATTAGAAAAATTATTAAATGATACTTCAAGGGTAATTTTAGCTTTGAATGATGAAAAAATGCAAGAAAGAAAAGTTGCTTAAAAAATTTAAATTTAAGTATTCAATGTAAATAATTTCATTTAAAACAAATCAATAAATAAGTTTAAAATAATTTCCTTTGCAAAAAAAATAATTTATTTATAATTTATTAAAACTTATTTTAATTAAAAAAAATAAATGAATTATTTAGAAAAATCAAAACTATATTTAGAAAAAAAAGATGATTTATTAAATAAAGATGATATAGAAGTTTTACAAAGCTTAATAAATTATCATAGTGATTTATATTATAATAAAGAAAATCCTATTATTTCTGATTATGAGTATGATATACTTTTTAAAAAACTAGAATTTTTAGAAAATAAATTTGATGTCAAATATTCTCAAAGCAAAAAAGTTTGAAGTGAAATCATATCATCAACTTTCAAAAAAGTAAATCATAAAAGACCTATGATTAGCTTAGATAACACTTATAACGAAGATGATTTACTTGATTTTAATCAAAGAGTTTTAAAAAATCTTTGAAGTGATATGCTTGAAATTCCTTATAATTTAGAATTTAAATTTGACTGACTTTGAATTTCTTTAATTTATAAAAATTGAAACTTTACTCAAGCAATTACCAGATGAGATGGACAAAAATGAGAAGATGTTACAAAAAATGTAGAAACAATTTTAAATATACCTAAAAAAATAAATATTTTATGAGATTTTGAAGTTAGATGAGAAATAGTTATGCCAATATCATCTTTTAATGAATTAAATAAAAAATCAATAGAAAAAAAAGAAAAAGTGTTTTCAAATCCAAGAAATCGAGCTTCTTGAAGTTTGAGAGTGATAGATTTTAATATTACAAAAGAAAGAAATTTAAAATTTTTTGCTTATGATTTTTGATGATTTAGTGAGTTTAATAATATTTTTTATTGAAAGAACCCAAGTTATCATGAAACTATACTATATTTAAAGGAACTTTGATTTGAAATTTCAAGTTATTTTAAAAAGTGTAAAAATATTAATGAAGTAATAAATTATATAAATAATTTTTGAAATTTAAGAGAATCTCTTGACTTTGATATTGATTGACTTGTTTTAAAAGTTGATAAAATTGATTTATGGGAAGATATATGATTTACTGCTCATCACCCAAGATATGCAATTGCTTATAAATTTCCAGCACAAATAGTTTCTACAACTATTTTGTCAGTAGAACATCAAGTTGGAAAAACTTGAACTATAACTCCTGTTGCAAATCTATCTCCTGTAAATATTTCTTGAGCAATAATTAAAAGAGCTTCTTTGCATAATTATGATGAAATTGAAAGTTTAGATATAAGAGTTTGAGACCAAGTTTTTATAAAAAGAGCTTGAGAAGTTATTCCAAAAATCATTTCAGTTATTGATAGTGTAAGAAATTGAAAAGAAATTAAAATAGAAACCCCCACTTATTGTCCTTCTTGTAATTTTACATTAAAAAAAGATATTGATAAAGTAAGGATTTATTGTGATAATATTGATTGTAAAGAACAAATTATACAAAAACTCATTTTTTCTATTTGAAAAAATTGATTAAATATTGACTGATTTTGAGAAAAACAAGTAAAGTTATTTTATAATTTATGATTTTTAAAAACTTTAGATGATATTTACTTTTTAAAAGATAAAAAAGAAAGTTTACTAACATTAGAATGATACAAAGAAAAATCTATAAATAATTTATTAAAATCAATAGAAAATTCAAAAAATCAAGACATAATTAATTTTTTAATTTCATTAAATATTCCTTTAATTTGACCTACAAGTGCTAAAGAATTATCAAAAATATTTAAAAGTAAAAATGACTTATTAAACTTTAATTATAATTTACAAGATCTTGAAAATTTAAAAGATATTTGAACTCAAACAGCACAAAATATATATAATTATTTTAACATTGAGGAAAATATTATTTTAATAAAAAATCTATTAAACTTTATAAATATTTCTTTTTTAAAAGAAGTTTTATGAGATAAATTTAAATGACAAAAAATTTGTATAACTTGAAGTTTTGATAATTATTCAAGAGATGATTTAATCAAAATACTAGAAGAAAACTCTTGAGAATTTGTTTCATCTGTTTCAAAAAATACTACTGCCCTACTTGCTTGAGAAAAAGCATGAAGTAAGTTACAAAAAGCTAAAGAGCTTTGAATTAAAGTTTTAACTTTAGATGAATTTTTATAATTTAACTTTTAAAACCCTCTCATGTTAATTCCAAAATCAAATAGAAAAAAAGCACTTTTTATAGTTGATGTGCAAGATTCTTTTATAATAGATAGAAATAAATATATTATTCCAAATATATTAGATTTAATAAATAATTGAAACTATGATTTAATAGTTTATTCTGTGCAGTACAATGATAAAAATAGTTTATGGTATAAGCAAATATGATGGTGTGAAGATGTCAAAGAAACAGACACTATTTTAGAAATAAAAGAAAGTTTAAAAAATAAAGTTTTTTTAAAAACAAACAAATTAACAAGAAGTATATGGAAATGAGAATTAGATTTAGATAAAGTATTAAAAGAAAATAATATTTTAGAAGTTCATCTATGTTGATATGAATCAAATGATTGTGTTTTTGCAAGTGCTTTAGAAAGCTTTGATTTATGATATTATACTTTTGTTATAGAAGAGGCTTCTGAAACTAGAACAACTGCCTCAAATCACTCAAAAGCAATTGATATTTTAAGATATTTAAACCTAACAAACAATAGTAATTATATAAAATAAAATAATGTATAAAAAAATTAGACTTTTTTAAAAAAGTATATTATAATAGTATTACAACTTTTTAATTATTTTTTCATATTAATATTTAATTATAAAAAATGTGAAAAAATAAAGTTATTATTGAGCCTTGAGTGAAAGAAAAAATTCTTTTTTCTGCAATACTGTCAAATGATGAAAAAGATAATTTTTTAAGATATATCGCTTATTTTACAAAAGAAGAAAAAGAAGAACTCTTGCTTATAATTTAAAAAATACCTACTAAAAGTAGGTATTTTTTAATAATCATCATCTTTTAAATTCCCCTCAATTTCTAAAAATCTTTGATTTGTTCTATCAAACATTAATTCAATAGTTCAAACAGGTCAGTTTCTGTTTTTTCTAATTGCTATATCTGTAACTCATTTTCTATCTGTAAATTCATCATAATACTCTTCCCTATAAAGCATCATAACTATATCGGCATCTTGTTCAATAGATCATGACTCTCTCAAGTCAGAAAGTATTGGTTTTTTATCAGTTCTTGATTCAACTGCTCTTGATAATTGTGATAATGCTATTATTGGCACATTTAACTCTCTTGCAAGTGATTTTATTCATCTTGATATTTCTGATATTTCTTGAACTCTATTTAAAGAATTTCAATTTGTCATTAATTGCAAATAATCAATTACTATTAAATCAAGTCATGCTTCCATTTTAAGTCTTCTTGATTTTGATTTTAAATCAAGCAAATTTCATCAAGCACTATCATCTATATAAATATTAGCATTTGACAATTTTTCCATTGCTTCTCAAAGTTTTGCAAATTCATCATCTTCCAATTCTCATTTAGCAAGTTTCCATGAATTTATTCAAATACTTGATGCAATCATACGATCTGTTAATTGTTCTTTACTCATTTCAAGAGAAAAAATAGCTACATTTTTTCATTTAAATCATATATTTTGAGCTAAATTTAGAGAAAAAGCTGTTTTTCACATAGAAGGACGAGCAGCTAGTATAACCATATCTCAACCTTTTAAACCTCAAAGTGTATTATCAAGTGACTTAAATCAAGTATAAAGTCTATGATCTTTAACTGAATCTGGATTTTCATGAATTTCAGCAAATTCTTCAAATCTTGATTCAAGTATATCTCAAATATGAACAAGTTTATTTTTTATAAATACTTGAGTTACTTCAAAAATTGATTTTTCTGATTTTTCAAGCAATATATTTATATTTTCCTCTTCATTATATCAATAAGAAATTATATCATTTCAAGCTTTTAATAACTTTCTATTTACTCGTTTATTTTTTACAATAGTTGCATACTCAAAAATATTAGCACTTGTTGGAACTATTTCTGTTAATTGTATAATATAATTTAATCATCAAATTTCATCAAGTAATTTTTTGTCATCAAGTCTTTCTTTTACTGTAATAATATCAATTGGCTTATTTTTTGTGTATAATTCAAGCATTATTTCATATATTTTTTTATTTCTATCATCATAAAAATCCTCTGACTTTAATAAATCAGAAATAACTAAAAATCATTCTTTATCTATTAATAAACTTCACAAAACTGATTGTTCTGCTTCTATACTATTTGGTGGTATTTTTAACATATTTTTTTATTTTTAAACTATTAACTTAAATTATTTATACTTATTTTTAAGTAAAATAAAAACAATTTTTAAATTTGTAGTTTAAAAATTGTTAATAAGTTTTTTAAAAAACTAAACTGTCTCTTTTGGAATATATTCTAATTCTTCAAGTTCTTTTATTTCTTTTTTTACTTCTTCATTGTATGGGTCAAGCTCTAAAACTCTATTATAAGTATTTACTGAATCAAGAATTTTTCAAATATTTTTATAAGCTCAAGCAAGTAAAACTAGATTTTCTATATCTCTTGGTTGGTATTTTAAAAATACTTTTAAAAATGTAATTGAATCAACATACAGTCATTTATAGTAATATAATTGTGCTAACATATTTACAGTTTCAATATCATCTTCTTTTAAATCATATGCTTTTTTATATATTTCAATAGCAAGATCATATTTTTCTTGCATAGTTAAAGTATATGCTAGTTTTTTTAATATATCAAAATTATCACTATGAACTAAAAGTAAATCTTTATAAATATACTCTGCTTTTACATAATCTTTTTCTTCAATATATATAATTGCAAGCTCTAAATTTAAATCAATATTAAATTTATCTAAAGCAAGTCATTCAACTATTTGATTTTTAGCTAAATCATACTCTAATTTTGAAATATTTGTTTTAATTTTTTTAAGCAATTCTATAATTTTATTTTGATCTTCAAGTGAAACTTCCACTACTTTTGATGTAAAATTTGTAACTATTTTTTCTTCTGAAATATCTATTTTAGAAATAGGGTTTTCATTTTTTTTAATTCAAAATCAAGCAATTTTTTTAATACTTGAAAAAAATCAAAATGTTTTGAAAAAAAAGTAATAAACTATATAAGACAAAGAAATTAAAAATACTACTAACTCTAGTTGGAATAATATCAAATTATATTGCATAAAAATATTTTTTTAGTTAATTTTTAAGATAGTATATAAATAATTTATTTTTTTTCAAATTTTAAAATCTTTTTGATTTTTTTAAGTTTAAAACTAAAATAACTTTTAATTATAATTAAAGTTAAAATATAAAATGAAAAAAAATACAATACTTGAAAATATATTAGTAGAAAAACTTGTTTTTTGATGAAAATGATTTGCTAGATTAAAGTCAGACAATAAAGACATAGATGGAAAAGCAATATTTATTTCTTGATGAGTAATTCCTAATTCTATAGTTAATTTAAGAGTTTTAAAATCAAGAAGTGATTTTATAGAAGCACAACTTTTAGATGTAGTTAAAAAATCTCCTATTGAAAAAATAAATCCAAACAATACCTATTGAATGCAAGCTTGAATTCCTTGGATAAATATACCTTATGAAGAACAACTAAAAATAAAAGAAAATCAAATAAAAGAAGCTTTATTTCATATATCTAAATTGCAAAATAATTTAGAAGTTTCGCCTATAGTTCCCTCTCCTTTAATTGATAATTATAGAAATAAAATAGAGTTTTCTTTTTGAAAATTTATCTCAAAAAACTTAAATAAAGAACAGCATTTTAATCTATGATTTCATAAACAATGAGAGTTTAGTAAAATAGAGGATTTTGACTGAACTATACTTATTTCAAAACTTGCAAATAATATATATAAAGAAATAAAAGATTTTGCTAAAAATTCAGGACTACCAGTTTATGATCAATTTGACCAAAAATGATTTTTTAGACATATAGTTTTAAGAGAGTGATTTTTTACAAAACAAATTATGATTATTTTTTCAGTAAATCATAAGTTTGAATGAGTAACTCCCCCTGACATGCTTCCCCCTCAATCGAGGGGGATTATGGGGGAGATATATGATTTTTTTAATAATCTTGCTAAAAAATATCCTGAAATAACTTCTGTTTATTTAAGTTTAAATGACAATAAAGCAGATATTGCCATTTGAGAATTAAAACTTATTTATTGAGAGAGTTTTATTGAAGAAAAATTAATTGATTTAACTTTTAACATCTCTCCAAAAAGTTTTTTTCAAACAAATTCTTTTTGAGCTGAAGTGTTATATAAAGAAGTTTTAAATCAAGTTTGAGATGAGTTAAAAAGCTTTAATAAAGTTTTAGATTTATATGGATGAACTTGAACTATTTGAATGGTTTTTGCAAAATATGTTAAAGAAGTTATTTCAGTTGAATTAATTGAAAGTGCTTCAAAAGATGGTGAATTAAATGCACTAAAAAATAATTTAAAAAATATTTCTTTTGTAAATAAAAAAGTTGAAGATTTTTTAAAAGATTATTTAGAAAAAAAAGAGTCTTGTGATTTATTAATAATTGATCCACCAAGAACTTGAATGCATCCAGATGCCTTAAGAGATATTTTAAAATTTGATTCAAAAAATATAATTTATGTAAGTTGTAATCCTGCAACTTTATCAAGAGATTTAGCTTATATACTAAAAGAAAGTAATTATAAAATAAAAAAAATAACACCAGTTGATATGTTTCCTCATACTCATCACATAGAAACTATAGTTTTACTTTGAAAATAAATTTTTATGAAAAAAACTAAAAAAGCATTTTCTTTAATTGAAATAATTATCTCAACAATTATACTTACAATTTGAGTTTTTTGAGTTTACAAACTTATTTGAAATAATGTAAATTTAATAACAAATAATGAAAATAATAAAACTTTTAATGATTTGTATCCAAATTTTAAAGAATGCATAACTTCGCTAAAATCATCTTTAAGTTGAAGTTATAATTCTTGAAGTAGTTTTTCAGTTAATTTTTGAAATGACAATATGTCTTGTTTTATTTGAGATTATAACTCAAACTTTGATTTTACTGGAGTTATTTTAAATAATAATGAGTATTATTTATTTTGAGAAATTACAAAAAAAGAAATTGATGAAATGGAATTAAAATTAAATATTTATAACTCACTAAATTGATATATGTTTAATAGTTGAAGTTTAGATAATTATATGATTTTAAACTAATTCATACTTTCAAAATAGATTTTTTTTAATGATTTTATTTATCTCCATAAGTGATAGATTTAATCGTAATTCTCAATAATTAAAATTAGTTTCTTGTAAAAAGTCATCAATACTTAAAGATAAATTGTATTTTAATAATTCAGAGATATTTTTTTGAATTTCATTTCAAAAAAATATCTCTTTTTTTGTTGCTTCTAAAGTATTGTATCAATAATCAACTAAAATATCATCTGAAGATAATATAAGCTTTGCTTCTGAATTTTTAATTAAATTATTTGATCAAATATAGTTAGACGATAGTATATCTCAAGGAATTGCAAAAATATCTTTTCATTGTTCTAAAGCAAGTTTTGCAGTTATTAAAGTTCATGATTTTTCTCAAGCTTCAAGTATTAAAAGTCATTTTCAAATTCAAGCAACTATTTCATTTCTTATTGGAAATGTATAAATACTTCATTTTGTTTCAAGTGGAAAAATAGAAATAAGTCATCATCAACTATTTAATATATCTTCAAATAATTTTTTATTTAAAGATGGGTAAGTTATATCTATTCAAGTTCAAAATACTACTATAGTTTTTTTGTCATTTTCTAAAGCAATTTTATGAGCTATAGTGTCACATCATCAAGCTCATCAAGAAACTATTGTAAAATAATTAGTTAGTTTTGGAATAATTATATTTGAAACTTTTTTTGTATATTGGCTTATTTTTCTTGATCAAACTATTGAAAAAAAATTATCATTTTTATTTATTTCTCATCTTAAATAAAACAAAAAAGGAGGATTTGATATATTTTTTAAACTTTCAATATAACTTTCATCATAAAATGTAATTATTTTAATATCTAGTTTTTTTATAGTTTCATCTATTTTTTTTATATTTAATTCTTTTTTGTTTTCTAAAACTTTTAAAATAAAACTTTCTTTAAAATTAAAACTATTTAATAATTCAAAAGATAATTTTTCAAAAAAGCTCTTATAATCTCTGTTGTCTTTAAATATTTTATGTAATTGTTTATGAGTAAATCACAAACTATGAAGATAAACTAAATAATTCATTTAAAATAATTAAATATTAATATACTTATTATATACAAATACTTTAAAAAATCAAAAAAAATTAATGATGATGTTCTTCTTTTTTTACTTCTTCAAACATTTTAGAAAGTATCTTAAATAATTTATTAAAAATATAATCAACTACTCCCCCTATAGTCATTTTATAAAAAATAAACAATATTATAATTAGATTGATTAAATAATCATATTTTAACAAAAATCAAAATAAAAATGATGGTGAAAAATAATCATATATGTTTTTTAGTAAATAGCTATCTCATATTTTAGAAATAATTCAATTATCTATTTGAAATAAAAATCTGTTATTAATAATAGATAAAAATATAGATATCAAAAAACTAAAATAAAATAATCAAAATAAAATAATTGTTAAATAATTTAATACTTTATTTTTTGAAACTCTAAATTCTATATTTTCATTTAAAGGGATTAAAATAGCAAATAATGGTATAAAAAATATACTATAAAATCATAAAAAATCCTTATGATTTATAACAAAATCTTTTAAAGTTTTAAATCATATATCATTTGAATTTATTGATGTAATTGACAGATTTATCAAAGTCCAAACTACAAGTCCTAAAATAATTCATAAATATGCTTTATAAATTTTTTCTATTCAGCTAAAAATAAATATTAAAAAAAATATAACAGAAATAGTAATTAAAACATAATCTGGTATTGGGATATTTTTTAAAAAATCAATTACTACTTCTAACATATAAAAAGCTTTAATTTATAATTTCTAACTCTTCATTTTATTCATATACTTCTCTTGGTTTACTTCAATTAGATGGTCAAACTATTCATAACTCTTCTAGTATATCAAGCACTTTTGCTGCTCTAGCATATCAAAGTCATAGTTTTCTTTGAATTAATGAAGTTGATCATTTTTTTGATTCTCTAACTATTTTTATTGCTTTTTCTATTAACTCTGGATCTTCATCTTGATCTCAATTATAGTTTTCTAAAATACTTCAAGAAGTATTTGATTTCCCATTTACTATACTATCATCATATAAATTATTAATCATATCTGGGTCAACTGTAAGTTTTAATTCATTTACTATATCTTCAATTTCAGGAGTTTCAACTAAAACTCATTGTACTCTAACAGGCTCTAAAACTCAAGTTGGTAAATATAACATATCTCATCTTCAAAGTAAATCTTCTGCTCAAGCTTTATCTAAAATAGTTCTACTATCTATTTGACTTGCAACAGTAAAACTAATTCTTGAAGGAACATTTGCTTTTATAAGTCAAGTTATAACATCAACTGAAGGCCTTTGAGTTGCAACTATTAAATGCATTCAAACAGCTCTTGCCATTTGAGCTATACGAGCAATAGATCACTCAACTTCTTTTTTATTTCAACTCATCATTAAATCAGCAAGTTCATCAACTATTATAACTATATATGGCAATTTTTCATCTTTTTTTACTTTGGCATTATATTCTTTTAAATTTCTTGCATTTATTGATTTTGCTAAATCATATCTTCTAAGCATTTCAGCAACAGCCCATTTTAATGAATTTAAAGCTTTATCAGGGTTTGTAATAACTGGTGTTAATAAATGAGGAATTCAGTTGTAAATTGATAACTCAACCATTTTAGGATCAATTAAAATCATTTTTAATTCACTTGGAGAAAACTTATATAACATCGAAATAATAAATCAATTCATTCAAACTGATTTTCAAGATGCTGTTTGTCAAGCTACAAGTAAGTGTGGCATTTTTGTCAAATCTCAAACTATTATATCTCAAGAAACATCTTTTCAAACAGCTATTGGTATTTCAAGCTTTGGATTATTAAATTCTTTACTTGAAATAACTTCTTTTAATCAAACAGCTTGTCTATTTTCATTTGGAACTTCAATACCTACAACTCCCTCTCCTGGAATTGGTGCTTGAATACGAATTGATTTAGCATGAAGTGCTAGAGTTAAATCTTTTTTAAGATTTTCAATTTTATTTAATTTTACTCAATCATCTGGTTGTAATCTAAACTGAATAACTGTTGGTCAGGCTCTATATCAAGTCATATTTACATTTATTTTAAACTGAGAAAGTTTTTCAACTATTTCTTTTTGTTTATTATAAATAGAGTTTTCATCAATTTTTATATTTCATCAAATATCTGACAATAAATCAATTGATGGCAATTTCCAACTATCATATTTTGGTTCTACAAATGACTTTTCTTCTTTTTTTGTTATATTAATTTTAGTTTCTTCTTTATCTGTAGCAAAAGAATCTTTAATTTTTTTAAAAAATCAAGTTTCTTGTTTTTCAATTAATATCTTTCTAGGTGCTTCTTCAAGCTCTAGTTGTTTTGGTTCTTTTTTTGAATTTTTTACTTTTTTTATTTCTTCTTCAAGTTCAAGTTTTAAACTTTTAATATTTTCAAGTTCTTTATCTATTTTGCTATTTTTTACTTCTTTTAAATCTTCTTTTGGTAGTGAAATATTTTCTTTTATAGCTTTTAATTCAGGAGTATATGATATAACTTTTTTAAGTATTTTTTTATAACTAATTCTAAACATTAAAAATAATGAAAATAAAAATATCATTATAAGAAAAATAATTCATGAAATATTTCAAAAAAATCATGTTAATAAACTACTAAAATTAAAAAATGAATTATATCAATTATTAAAACTTCAAATTAAGCTTGTAAATGATATAAAATAAAGTAAAAGTCCAAAAAATCTTGAGTTATTAAAAGAGAATCATTCTTTAAAAAATACAAAAATTCATAAAATTAAAATAATTGGAGAAAAAATGATTTGATAAAAACCTCAAAATAAAGATTTTAAAATCTTAAACACATAAAATCAAGCAGTAGATTCCACTTCTGCAAATATTGATAAAGCTCATAATACTATAAATAAAGTTGCTATAAATATATTTTTAGTATCTGGTTTAATAGTATTTTTATTTGAAATAATTTTTTTGTTATTTTTTCTAGCCACTTTTTTAAAAGTTATTTTTTATTAAATTTTCATAAAAAAACCCCCAAGGTTATATATAATCGACTATAAATATATTAATTATTATATTTTAGTCAAATCAATAAAAACCCTGGGGTTGAAAAAAATAATCAAATAATCAAATTACCAACCTTAGCGGGTACAAACTACATAGTAACTAGTCGTCTTAATGTAGTTGCTAGAATTACCGTTGTAGAAGCTAACTATCCATGCAGTTGTAGTATAGTTTGCGCTCGTAGTAGATGACCAGTAGTTATTGGAAGCAATATTAAAATATGCTGTATCTACTGAAGGTCGATTTCTAGTATAATCCACTATAGACAAAAGTTCTGTTATATCTGGAAGTCTCCAGTCTGTATATCATCAAAGTTCAAGTCCAGCACAGTATGATTTTGCATTTTCCCAAGTTTTAACTCATTGAACTACTCACTCTGACTGCCACATAAGACCTGTTACTGAGTCTTTTACTACTCATGTAGGTCATTTGCTTCACTTATCAAAACTAAAACGAGTAGGTCAGTTTGTTGCTGCATTAAGATATGGTGAAGTAAAGTTAATTCAGTCTCACCAAGTATCATAGATTGGTTCTTCAATAGTCCAAGTTGCATTTACTGTTTTACTTGCAGTTATATTTGTATATCAAGTATCCCATCATGCAAATGTATATCATGCTTTTGTTGGATTTGCTGGAGCTGTAGCATTTCATCAATGATTTACAGTTTCTGTTTTTAAAGTTGTAGAGTCTGATTTAAATGTTACTGTATATTAAATATTATCTCCTTTTACCACACAATTTAAACTATGTCCTGGTATACAATAAGCCATACAAGTAGGTCAAGTTACTACTCAGTTAACTCAGTTTTCTATTGCCACTTCTGCTCATCCTACAAATGCTTTACAAACAGTAGCAGTTCATTCACATTTATTTAAGTTTGGATTCCAAGTTTGTCAATTAGGACATCACATTTTACACTCAGTTGTAGATGGTCTTCATGGTTTTCAATCACAGATATAACTTGTAAATTTTCATGTACTTGGATTTATTCAAGATGGAGCAACCCAAATTTGTCATCAAAATAAAGTTCAAGAACATTGAATTAATGCTCAGGAAAGAGTATTACAACTAGAAATTTTATTTGATTTATATACTTCTCATTGTTCTATATTTCACTTTAAAGTATAGTTTTTCCATGTATTTTGAGAAGTTAAAAAATCTCAAGTTGTTTTTGTTTCAGAAGCAGAAGTATCAATATTTATTGATCGAAAAATTTGAGTAATTGCTCAATTTGGACTTGTAGAAACTCAATTACTATCACTTCTAGCCAAGTCTTCAGTTTTTACAATTAATAAATTTTTTCACTCATCAAGACATTCATCTAATCTAGTTTTTCAAAATAAATTAAGTAAAGATGGTTGAGTTTTATTTAATGCAGTGAAATTACTATTATACTTTATAATGAATCAATTAGTATATTGAGATTTTACTCAAGAAGCAGCAGTAGTACTATTTAATATACTTGATAATGTAGTTGTATCTGGAGTATAAGAACCATTACATGCTCATAAAATAATATTTACTTTTCATATTCAAGATACATCATTTCATATAGTTATTTCAAGTCATTTTAATAAATCATCATTTCAAGATCTACCAGAAACCCTATCTCTAAAATATTTACATCATTCTGTTATTGTTCAAGCTCTATATTTAGCTATATTACACCATTTATTATCATCATTTGAAAATACATTTTGAACTAAGTTTATAGATGATAAAGGTCAAGCAGTATCTTGAGTAGCATATCTTCATTCTACTTTACAAGATTGTTTATTTTGATAATTAGTATATTGTCTTCATATATTTCAAAGTTGATCAAAACTTATTACTAAATTATCTCTTGAATATCAAGTTGTACATTGAGCATTTTTTCAAGTTCCCTGATTTTTTATAGGTATTGATGATGGAGCACAATTTCAAACTGGACAATTCCAAGTTCAATTTGAAGGAGGTGTATGTGTAACATTTACGGTTGCTTTTGCATCACAAGATTGAGTTTCATCATTTTTTAATTTTATAGAATTTGAAGACTGGCTAAAATAAAACATACCACTTTTTTCAGTATAGTTGGTATAAGAATCAGTTCAAGTTGGAGATGATAAATATTTTTCACATCCATTTGCAGAAGTTCTACAACTCTTATATGAAGCAGCTCAACAAGCATATGCAGCACAACTATTATAATTAGTAGTACAACTTGTTGTTGTATAGCCAGAATAACTACAAGTTGATCAAGTAGCACACACTGTTGTTTTTGTTAAGTCATCATTTGCATATCAACATGCAGTATAATTTTTTACTCAACAATCAGATGTAGCACAAATTTTATATGTTTCTGCTCAACAATCAGGGTGTCTTGCATTATTATATGATGAACATGTATAGCTTCATCAAGTAGGGGAATATGATTCCGTCTTAGTTGTGCAAAATATATTACTTTCATAATTTCCCTTCTGTATAGTCCCTGGAACAACTCAAGCATTGACTATTCCTAAACTAGTAAATAGAGTAATTATTATTAATATTAATTTTTTCATAATTTTATAAGTTAAATTATAAAGATTTTAAGGTTAGTTTTTTTATTATTTTAGGTTTTTTTTATTATTTTTAGCTTAATTTTAAAATAAATTTTTTAAAGTCTTTTTAAATAAGGCAAATTTTTTGATTATTTTTTTAAATTTCAGTCTATGTTAAAGAACTATTTTATTTAAGATAATAATTAATTATCTTATCTTATGATATTATATATTAGTTATATAGTAAAGTCAAAAAAAAAAAAGATTTTAAAAAATCTCTTTTAAAGTCAAACTGTTTTTTTTATATCTATATATTTTTGAGAAACTATATTATTTGCAATTATGTTTCATTTATTTAATTTTTTTTCTATTATAGAAAAATTATTTTTATACATTTCATACTTTTTTCTTGGGATTTCAAAGTATTTTAAAATCAAATCAAGTAATTCAAGTTTTGCATGTCAGTATCAGTATCATCATTTTTCATATTTTTGTCTTATTTCTTTTATTTTATCTTCATTTGCAAAAAGTTTTATAAGTCAAAACACATTACAATTATCTGGGTTTTTAGGGTTTTCTAAAGGAATGTCATCAGTAACTATAGACATAATATGTTTTTTTAAGTCTTTTTCTTGGGCAAAAATTGGTATAAAATTGTTATATGATTTACTCATTTTTCTTCCATCAGTTCAAGGAATTATTCATAAATTTTCACTTATAATTTCATTTGGCAATTTAAATACATTACAATTATATGTTTTATTAAAATTTCAAGCTATATCTCTTGCAAATTCTATGTGTTGTTTTTGATCTTTTCAAACAGGAACATAATCTATATCAAAATTGATTATATCTGCAGTCATTAAAATAGGATAATTAAAAACTGCCATATTTATATCAATATCTTTATCTTTGCTATCTTTAAAAGCATGTGCTTTAAGCATCAAACTATATGGAGTAACACTGTTTAAAATCCATACAATATCATTATGGTGAATAAGTTTTGATTGTTCAAAAACTATTATCTCACTATCATCTGGTAAAAAAGAAAAATACTCTATTAAAACATTTTTTATATTATCTTGTAGAGTTTTTTTATCATGAACTGATGTTAGGGAGTGCAAATCAGCAAGCATTAAATAAGTTTTATTTCCTACTCCTATATCAATTATAGGTTTTACAGCTCAAAAATAATTTCATATATGCATTCAACTTCAAGTTGGTTTAACTCAAGTGAGTATTTTTTTATTTACTAAATTCATTTTTTTTGGTATAATAAAACTTGTAAAATTAGGTAAATTTTATAGTAAATTTTATAAAATTTTACTATTATTTATAAATATAATATACAAACTTGATTTTTTCTCAAAAGATTTTCTAATTTTTACAATACTTTTATTGTTTTATCTTCAAGGAAAAGTTAAAAATAATTCTATTTTACTTCAATAATCTTTCATTTCAAAAGAAATTATTGAGTTTTTTTGTTCTATTCTTCTATTATACCTTCAATTTCAATTATAACCACTTTCATATATATCCATATTATTTTTAATTGGAATAATTCATATTCTTCTTTCTCAATCACTATCAAATATTTGCACAGTATTTCATCATTTAAATCAAATAACTATAGAATCACTTTGAGAACTTTTTCCATATTTTCAAACTCTTCTTGATGATTCAATATATATTCTATATTTTCAATTTCAAATATACTCACTATCTGCTCATACTATATCATAAGTTTTTTCTTTTATTCAATCAAAACCAAGGACTTTTTTAGTAACTCTTCATCAAGCAACTTCAAAAGGAGGAATATTTTCATTATAATATTCTTGTTGATTTGGTTGAGTTATTTGTGGTTGTGTAGCTATTTGATCACTTACACTTAGTTGAGTATTATTATAAAGTCATGCTATTAATTCATAAAGTTTCATTTTATTTTTTCAAGTTTCAGTTTTTCATCTTTTTGATAAATTTTCTTTTAACACACTTAATTCTTTTATAGTTAACTCTGAAGTAGCTTTTTTTATTATTAAATCTTTTATAATTTTAGCATCTTCTATAGAAGTTGACTCTAAATAATCATTTATAAATCATTCATATTCTTTTAATTTTTCATTTAATTCAATTCTATTAATTTGTTTATCATAAAATTTATCAGCCATAAATTTAATTTTTATTATATAAGTTTTATAGATTTTATCATAAAAACTTTTATTTTGCAAAAGATATAGAATTTTTATATAGAAAATTTATTTTTTTAGTTTTAAAAAAATCTCTAAAAATAGAGATTTTATAAATATTTAGAAACAATTTCTTTTAATTCATCTTTTTGTTTTACTCAAACAAGCATTTCAACTGGTTTTCCATCTTTTAAAACTATTAAAGTTGGAATACTCATAATTCTAAATTTTTGAGCAAGTCCTGGATTTTCATCTACATTTACTTTTCAAACTTTCATTTGTCCTTCCATTTCAGTTGCAAAATCACTTAATATAGGCAACATCATTTGACAAGGACCACACCATTCAGCCCAAAAATCAACTAAAACAACTCAAGAAGATATTTCTGTTTCAAAATTATTTTCATTTAATACAACTACTGACATTTTTTTTAATTTAATATATAAAGTATAGTGTTTATTATTATAACTATTTTTTTATTAAGTCAAAAAAATTATTTTAATTTTTCTTTTAATAATTCATTAAATATTTTAGGATTTCATTTTCAAGCACTTTCTTTCATGCATTGTCAAACTAAAAATCCAAATATTTTTTCATTTCAAGATTTATAATCTAAAACTTGGTTGTTATTATTTAAAATAACATTTCATACAATGCTATTTAATAATTCTAAATCATTTTTTTGAATTAAATTTTTACTTTCTGCAATATTTTTAGCATCTCATCAATTGTTAAACAATTCTTCAATTACTATTTTTGCATTTGTTGATGATAATTCATCGTTATTTACCATAATAACTACATCTGCTAGGTTTTTTGGAGTTATTTTTAGGCTTGAAATATTTTCATTTTCATCTTGTTTTAATAATCATAAAACTACAGTTGTTAAATAAGAACATGATTTTTTAGGATCATTTGACAATCGTGCAACTTCATCAAAATAATCTCATAGTTCCCTATCTGATGATAAAATTCTAGCATCATCTTCCCCTAATTTAAATTCATTTAAATATCTAAGTCTTTTTTCTATTGGTAATTCTGGTAGTTTTTTTCTACAATTTTCTATAAATTCATCACTTAACTCTAAAGGTAATAAATCAGCTTCTGGATAATACCTGTAATCCATGGCATTTTCTTTACTTCTTTGAGTATGGCTAATTCAAGCATCATCGTCCCATCATCTAGTTTCTTGGTCTAGAGTTCATCATGAAGTTAAAACCTTTACTTGTCTATTAAATTCACTATCAATTGCTCTTGCAATAGCTTGGAAAGAATTTATATTTTTTAATTCAACTCTAGTTCATAAAGTAGTAACTCATTTAGGTCTTATTGATATATTTACATCACATCTTAATTGTCATTTTTCCATATCAGCATCAGACACTCATGATGCTCTAAACATTTTTTGTAATTCTTTTAAAAACTCTACTACTTCTTGTTTTTCTTTAAATACAGGATCTGTAACTATTTCCATTAAAGGGCTTCAAGCTCTATTGTAATCACACAATGTTTTTCATCAAGTATGAACAAGTTTTCAAGCATCATTTTCTAAATGCATATGATGAATTGAAAAGCTTCTTTCTTCTCCATCAACAATAGTTTTTACATTTCACTTTAAAACTATAGGCTCATACATTTGTGTTATTTGATAACTAATTGGATTATCTGGATAAAAATAAGTTTTTCTATCAAAAATTGAAGTTTTGTTGATTTCACATCACATCATCATTCATCAAATAAGTCAAAGCTCAACTACTTTTTCATTTAATTTAGGCAATATTCAAGGAAATCCCATACAAAAAGGACAAACATTTGTATTTGGTTCAAGCTCTAATTCTAGTGCATTTTTACAACTACAAAACATTTTTGATTTAGATTTTATTCTTACATGTATTTCAAGTCATATAACTTTTTCATATTCTACCATAAAATTAATATTCATTAAATTTTAAATTTTTATCATTATATATTTTTTTTAGAAAATACAATAAAATTTTGCTCTTTTAAAAAATATATGATACAATTATTTCAAATGAATTTTAACAATTATTTTTTAAATATGAAGTTTTTGTCTTATATAAATAATTTTTTAACTAAAAATAGAAAAAATATCATCTATATAGTATCTATAGTTTTTGTGTTTTTTTATTTTTCTGATTTAAGTTTTGCAAGTAATACTACAGCTACTACTCCACAAAGTTGATCTAGTGATAAAAATTGGGTTATTGAATTAATTAATTGATTTTTAAAAATTGCTTCTGCTATTTTATGACTTTTGACTTTTTTAGTTTGACTTTTTTTATACCCAGAATGGACTTCTTGAAGTATTATATGATTATGATGAAATGATTGAGGATTAAAACAAATGTGGATAATGATTTCAAATATAGTTTATTTTGTATTTGCTTTGATATTTTTATGGATAGCATTTATGAATGTTATATGAAAAGAATGAGATTATTCTTTAAAAGAAGCATTGCCTAGATTTATAGTTTGACTTTTGATGGTTCCTTTTACTTGGTTTTTTGTACAATTTATATTATCTATTTCAGCAATATTAACAGTATGAGTATTATCACTTCCATATGATACTTTTAAAGATACTTATATGCAAAAAAATGAGTTAGATAAAATAGAACTTTGTAAGGATTATGAAATAAATGTATGAAAACAAAAAAAAGATGAAATGCCAGTTAAATGTAAAGAATGATGAGAAAAAATAAAATTATCTGATATATTATCTTGAAAAAACTCAGACTCCCTATACTGAATAACTGCAGTTTATACATATGCAATTATGGCTGTAGATGGGAATTGAAAGTTGTCAATTCAAGATATATGAAGTTGAATAAGCGATTTAGTTAGTTTATGAGTAAAATGAATTTTTGATTTAATATTTGTCCTTGTATATGCTCTTTTAATGATAGCTCTTGCTTTAGTTTTATTTGTTAGATGAGTGTATTTATGGTTTTATGCTATGTTGTCACCTTTATTTTGATTACTATATTTCTTCAAAAAAGAAAAAGAGTGAATTTGAGGTTGAAAGTTTAGTTTAACAGAATTTATTTCACTTGCTATGGTTCCTGTTTATGTTTCTGCTGCACTTGCTTTTTGATTATTATTTATTTTTTCTGCTTGAAATGCTATGAAAAACAATAATACAACTGCACAATCATGATGAAAGGCTATAATTGAAGACTGAGGTAAAAAAATTAATTTTTGATGATTTAGCTATACTTTAAAGTGAGCTGTTAATGATTGATGAACTAAAGAGCAAATTAATAAATTGATTTGATGATTTCAATGAACTTTTTGAACTTTAATACTACAAGTTTTTTGACTTGCAATACTTTGGATGGCAGTAATGGCTGCAGTAAATCAATCAAAAATTACACAAACTGTAGCTGATCCATTTGCACAATTTTGAAAAAGCATCTGAGACCTTGCAATGAAAGCTCCAACTTATGCACCTATATTGCCTGGAGGTTTGAATGCACATTGACTTGCTCAAGTTTGAAGTATGCCAGAACAAGCTATTCAAAATAAATCATCTGATATAGCTTGAAAATTTAGAGAACCTATACAATGAGTATTTGGATGAAATATAATAGATCCTAAAATACTTAGAAGAATGGATACTTTAATGGATGATAAGAATTGAATACAAAAAAAAGAATTACAAGAATTAATGAGACATCAAGCTGATTTAGTAAGACAATACTGAAGAAATAATCCTGTTGTTAAAAATATGGAGCAAAAAATAGCTAAAATCTTATGAGAAAATAAATGATGATTAAATTCAGTTACCGATATTTGATGAGCTAATTTTGATAAATTAAAAAATTGAGATGAAAAAGAATTTGCTAAAGCTTTATTATGATGATTAAGTTGAAATATACCTACCGATAGTGAGGTAGTAAAATACTTAAATGCTAAAAATCCAAATAATAACTTTGATTGAAATCAAACTCAAGCTCAAACTCCTACTCAACTACCTGCTTGAATATCTAAAGTTGATGATAGTAAAAACCCAAATAAATATAAAGTTTGAAATACTGAAATAAATATAACAAATAATTGAAGTTGATTAAGTGGTTGAGAAATAAATAAGATAGCTGAGTGATTAAAAGATGTTTCAAAAGATAAGTGAACTTCTTGAGTGGAGAGTGTGTTGAGAGAAATGCAAATTACAAATTGAGATACAATAAAAAAAATAAAAGATAAAATAGATGAATTAAATAAAAAACCTTAAAAAACAAAGCACTAATAAGTGCTTTGTTTTTGTTTAACTTCATCAATTAATTTATTAAATATATTAATTTTTAAGTCTTTATAGTTTTGAGTTAAACTACTGTCTTGAATTTCTTTTATTTTATCTTTTATTTGAAGTATAAAATCATCATACAATTTGTTTTTTATTTCTTTTGGTATAGTCAAATACTTTTTATCGCTATCTATTTCATCTATTTTTTGTTTAATTTTTTGAGTAATTGAAACATCTATTTTTTCTTGTAAATCTTGATTATGTTGTTCAATTTTTTTTGTATAATAAGACACTTTTTGATCAAGTAAATTTTGAGATTTTTGTATTTCTTCTATTAAATTTTTTGATTCTTTTTCTGATCTAACTTGAAATTTTATATGTTCTATAAAATCATTTCTTTTTTCAAATATAACAAATTTTGCTAAATATTTATATATATCTGCTCTTAAAACTATTAAATCATTTTTTTCTTTTTCTACATTTTTAAACTCACTAATTTTTTTATTTAAATCAAAAATAAGTACATTTCTTTTTTCTAAAAAGTTATTTATAACTTCTTTAATTTCTTTTAATTCTTTTTTTGTTAGATCTGTTTTTATAAAAGAAATTAATTCTCAGTATTCTTTTGATAATTCTTGATTATTTTTAATAAACTCAAATTGTTCTGTTTTTAATTTATTTACATATTCTCAAAGTTCTGCTGTAGTTAAAGAACTAGTTAAAATACCTTGTTTTTCTGCAAAGCTTTGATTTATTATTAAAAAAAATGTTATAATTATTAAATATATTTTCTTCATATCTATATGTAAAAATTAGAAAATTTGTAAATTAATAAATTTTTGGCTTTAACCTACTAGATTTTTAAATTCTCTAATTTTTAGTAATTTTACTATATAAAAAATACTTTATTTGTAAAATATTTAATGTGAAGTTTTTGTGATTATTTTTATTTCAAATCAACTATCTTCATCACTTTCTATTTCCATAGCCCAATTTTGTGATTTTACAAGTTTTGATATAATACTAAGTCAAACTCAAATTCACCTATCATCTATATTTCAGGTTTTTTTATTTGTTCATTGATAAAATTTTTCTTTTATATAAGGCAACTCTTGTCTATTTATTCATTTTCAATTATCTTTAAAAATAATAAAATTTACTCAAAATTCTATTTTTAAAATAGTATTATTTCAAGCATATTTTATAAAATTTGAAATAATATTTTGAACTATTTGAGTAAAACTATCTTTATTAGTTAATAATTTTTTATTTATTCCTGAAGTTTGGATTTTTTGAGATGTAATTTTTAATTTTTGTTTAAATTGTTTAATTATTTGTTCTGTTATAAACCTAACATCTTCTAGAGTTTTTTCTAGTTTTAATTCTTTATTTTCAAATTTTTCATAATCCATAATAGTGTTTACAAGCTTTATTAATCTTTGCATTTCATTTATTATAGAATTTAATACATTGTCATCAAGTTTTATAACTCAGTCTTTAATTCATTCTACATAGCATTGTATAGATGTTATTGGAGTTTTTAATTCGTGAGAAATATCTCAAAGCAATTTAGTTTTTATATTTCATTCTATATAAAGTTTTACATTTAATTCATTTATCGCTTTAACTAAAAATCATATTTCATCTTGAGCTTTATATGAAATATATTTAAAATCTTTTCAAATTTTTAAATCTTTTATTAAATTTGTTGTTTTTTCTATTGGAGATATGATTTTTCTAGAAAATAAATAAATATAAATAATTAACAAAAATATTGCTAAAATATTTGTAATTAAAATAGATAAAATCAATTTTTTAAAGAAATTGTATTCTGGAGTTTTATTGTCTTTTAAGTCGTTTATTATTTTTTCTAAATAATTTTGAGGAATTACTTCTTCAATATACTTTATATTTACTCAAGCTTTAGCTAAATAATTAGCTAAAATATCTATATTTTCTTTATTATCTAGTTTTATTTTTCAATTATTTTTATCAAGTAATTCAAAAAATTTTATTTCAATATTTGAAAACATATTATCAACTTCATCAAGTGCTTGTTTTTCTATAATTTTGTCTACATATTCTCTTGTAATACTTTCTTGTGTATTTGAATTTTCTTTTAAATATATTTTAAAAAATACACTATAAAATACATAAAAAGATAGTATATTTATAATCGCTATAAAAAATATACTTCAAAGTAGAGATAATATAATTTTTTTTGATAATTTCATATTTTATTTATTTAATCTATATCAAAGTCATCTAACAGTTAAAATGATATCTTTATCATCTAATTTTTTCCTTATATTTTTAATATGAGTATCAAGTGTTCTATCAAAAGCATAATTTTCATATCAAATAATATCTTTCATCAAAGTTTCTCTGTCTACTATTTTTCAATCTTCTAAAATAATTTTTTTTAGTAAATCAAACTCATTTTTAGTAAAGTTAATGAGTAAATTATTTTTAAAAACTTGCATTTTAGATAAATCTATTTTTATATCTTTATATGATAAAATTTCTAAATTATTTTCTTGTTGTTTAACTCTTTTTAAAATAGTATTTATTCTAGCTACAAGCTCTCTTGGGGAAAAAGGTTTTGAAACATAATCATCAGCTCAAATCTCAAGTCAAATAACTCTATCTATTTCAGAAGTTTTTGCTGTAAGCATAATAATTGGTACATTTGAAGTAGTTCTTACTTCCCTACAGATAGTTATTCAATCTTTTTTAGGTAGGTTTAAATCAAGTATAATTAAATCATAATTATTTGATAAGATTAAAACAACTGCTTCTTCTCAAGAGTTTAATGTTTCAACTATAAAACCTAAATTTTCTAAATAAATTTTTAATGAATTTGATATTCAAAAATCATCTTCTATTATTAAAATTTTATTCATATAATATATATTATAATTAATATTTTTTACTTTACTTAAAAATATTTTTTTTTCAAATTTTAACTTGCTTTAACAAAAAAAATATACTACAATTGCAAATAACTAAGGCCTTAGTTATTTTTATTTTTTTATTTATAATTTTATGAAAAAAATTGAAACAAAAAGGATAGATTCAATAGTTAATTCTCTTGATTTATGAAACAGTGTTGATGATATTTTAGAAAAAAATGCTACTTTAGAAGAAATTGAAAATATAAAACAAAAAATTTCTCAAATACACAATTTAGATGAATAAAAAAAGCAACTTTTAAAAGTTGCTTTTTAACATTTTTTACTTTCTTTAATTTTATTTATATCATCTTTTGATACATCAAAGAAAAAAGAAGTTGGAATAATATTTTTTTCTTTAGATAAATATATTGTATGTCAATTATATATAAAACAACTATCTGTTTTATATTTTTTAATCATTTTAGCATCTGTTGGGATTAAAACAAGTTTTGATTCAACTAATTGATAAACTGAGTTTTTTATATTGTCTTGAGCTGTAGCAATTGAAGAATTAACTAAAATAACACTTGAAATTAATGTATTTGTTAAGTTATTTTTTATATCCATAATATATTTATAATAAAATAGTTTGTTATTTATAATAAAATTTATTGTTTTGTCAAATGTTGATTTTTTTTATTGAAAATGATATAATTTATCTAAATAAAATTAATCATTATATTATGGATAATAACCTACATTATACTTGAAGTTTAAGAGAAGAAAACTGAGAAACATACACTTGGAGTGTTAAAGCTTTCAAATCATTTAAAAAAGAATTACAAAAAAAATATTTTGAAATTTTTAAAAAAAGTTTAAAGCAAGACTTCCCAACTAAAATAGAAAGAGAAGTTTTATATAAAAAGATATTATGATTTAGTAATATAGATATATTTGAAAACTGAAATCATTTTAAAGAAATTATTTTTGATGAAATCAAATATCAAAATGTATTAAGAGTTTTAGAAATTATTAATAAAAAATAACATCATAAGCAAGTCTATATTCAAAACTTCAATCACTTTTATACCATTTAAGTAAATAAATATCACTATCTAAATCTAAAAATATATTTGATAATATAAAATCAATATTTTCATCATTTAAAACATAAAATCAAAGCGATTTTATATCAAATTTCATAGAATTATAATAAAAACTTCCCTCTCTTACTTCAGAAATTCACATTTTATTTATAAGTGAATTTAGTGTTATTTTTTCATCATAATTAAGTCATAAAAATATCTTATTTTTAACTTTATTTAATATTTTATAATTTTTATTATTTTGATATATTTCATACATATTTTTTAAAACAATCTCTTTTCTTTTTTCAAAAGAAAGGTTTTTTAAATGAGTAGGAATTGAAAGTCAATCAAATCTATCTACATACATAACTTCTTTAGGAAGCTTGTAGTAATAATAAAGTATTTCATCTCAAGTTTTAATTGTATCTTCAAAAGTTGGGTCATAATAATAATCTCAAATTTTTACCCAAGCATGTCAATAGTTTGGAAAATCAATATTGTCAAAAGCAAATCATCTTTTTACTTCTACATTGTCTATTTGAGCAAAAGAAAGCATATATAAAAATAATTTTACATATCAATCACAAACTCAAGAATTATTTTTATAAGTTAAAACTCAAGAAAAAACTTCTTTATTTCAGTTTTTATAATCATAATAATAGCTTACTTTATTTGTAACAAAATTATAAATTAAGCTTATTTTTTCATCATTAGTTTCAGCTTTAGAAATAATATTTAAAGTATCTTTTTTTATGTCTTTTAATATATTTTCATAATCTCAAATAATATATTTACTATCATCTGCTAAATTATATAAAAACTCTTTTTTATTTGTTATATTTTCAATTAAATTAACACTAACTAATTTAATTTTATCATATTTTTTAGCAAAATAATATTTATCAAAATCTTTTATAAGTAATGTAGTTTTAGGGTCTATTCAGTTTGAAATTAAATCTTGTTTATACAAAGAATTAGTATTTTCAAAAAATATATAATTAGAATATTTATAAGTATAATAATACGAATTTTCTATTATATATGGGTTTTGTAAATCTATATAATTAGTAAATTCTTTTAATATACTGATATTATCGTATTTTTGTTGTTTTAAATAATCATTTGTAATGATATAATTTCAGTTAAATAATAAAATTATTCAATTATTAATTTTATTGTTTAAAAAATATTTATAATTTGACTCATTAACTTCATAATATTTTTTAAATGTTATTTTATATGTTATATTATTTTCTACAAATTCTAAATTAGAATTTGTATTTAAAAAATTATATCAATTAGAAATTAATGAGTTTATATAATTTGGGTTTTTAATATTTTGATTTTGGTTTGAAGATGCATTTTCTTGATTTAAAATAACTTTTAATAAAGCTTTGTTATTTAAGTTGATTAATTCTTGAAAAACTTCTTTATTTTTTGTATTTTTTGTTTTATTTAAAGCATTATTTAAAACAATATCTACTTTTTCTAAATATTGTCTTAAAACTTTTTTATCATTTTTTGATTTTATTTCAACTTGAGAATAAAGTTTTGAATAAAATAAACTTAAATCTGTTTTTGAATATCAAAAACTAGCTTGAAATAAAAACATAAAAGAAACTAAAAATAAAACTAATTTTTTCATATATTATTTATTTAAAATATAATTTAATTGGCTATCCATTCAAGATTTTAATTTTTCAACATCTAATTTTACTTCAATATCTGGAGTAATTCAAATTTTATCAATTCAAGAAAGTGTTTTTCAAGTATACCATTTTGCATTTGTGTATTTTAACATACTTCAATCAAAGTATTTTCTCATAGTTTGAACTGATCATTTTCAAAAACTTTTTTCTCAAATAATTTTTATATTTTTAAAATAATCTTTTAAAGTTCAAGCCATTATTTCTGATGCTGAAGCTGTTTGAGAATTAATTAAAATATATGTATCTATATTTGATAAATCAAGTTTTTCTATATTTGAAGCAAAATAATTGTCTGTAAAATTTTTATATTTTACAACTACTGTTTTTTCTCCATTTGGGACAAATAAATCAAGCATCGATGCTACTTTATCCAAATATCATCCTGGATTATCTCTTAAATCAATAATTAATTTTGATTTTTTTGATTTTTTAAATTCATTTATTGCATTATTAAATTCATCAAATACTTTATCTCAAAAGTTTTTTATATGTATATAAAAGTATTCTCATTTTTCTTCATAATCCACATCTTTTACTATTACTTTTCATCTAATAACTTCTATTTTTAAAACCTCTTCTCATCTTAAAATAGTTAAAATAACTGAAGTATTTATAATTCATTTTATTTTTCAAACAGCATCATTAAGAGAAATATCTTTTGTAATTTCAAAATCATCAACTTTTAAAATTATATCTCATCATTTTAATCAAGCTTTTTTAGCAGGAGAATCAGGTAATGGAGAATTAATTAAAAGTATTCAAGGTTTTGACATTTCTACATATGCTCAAATTCACTCAAACTCTCAAGATAAGTTTTCTTCAAAATTTTTTGACTCAACTGGAGGGAAATAAACACTATACTCATCGTTTGTTCAATTTGCAATTCATTCAATACTAGAGTATAACATCTTATCTTTATCTAATTTCTCACTATCTATATGTTCTGTTAATAATGTATTGTAAACATCAAGCAATATATCTAATTTTTCTCTATCTTTTTCATCTTTTAATATAGAAAAATAATAATCAATTCTATCTAAATTGGCTTGTATTTTTTCATCATCTTCATTTAAAATCTCTTTAACCATCAGTAAGTCAGAAACTTTAACAAACCTATTTTGTAAAATAGATTTATTTTCATCGTTTATAAAATCATATCAAGTTAAATAATTTATCATATAAAAAAACTGATATGCATTTAATTTTTTATCTAAATTTAGCTTTACTTTATCATTTGGCAAAACTCAAGTATAAACTATTTTTTGAATCATTTCTTTATTATTTTTAATATTTTTCAAGTCTTTATAATATAAATTAATATATTTATAACTTTCTGGAATCTCTCAAATAACATAGTTTGAAATAAATTCAAATATCAATTTTCTATTTGGTTCTAAATCTAGTTTTTTTTGATTATCTGCAAAAGAAACTCAAAAAAATACAAAAAAAGAAAGAGTTAATATTAATGTATTTTTATATATATTTTTAATCATATTTTTAATTATTTAAATAAAATTATTTCATCTTAAATTCTTTATATTCTCAAGAAGTTCAAAATATCAGCTCAAGTCATCAAAAAGGATATAATACCCCCCACATCATCAAAAAACATCAAAACAAAATTAAAAATAAATAAGTTCATCAATTTCATAAATACTGCTCAGCCCATACAAAATTTCAAGTCCAAGATTTTACATTTCTCCTATATTTTATCATTAAAAATCAAGTTCAAAAAAGCAATATAGCATAAAATAAATTAACAATAAATTCCATAATTATTTTTTAGGTGTAAAATTTGTAACTTCTTTTAAATATTCTAAAAATTCATCTTTTATTTCATCGGTTTTTAAAGCATAATTTATAACAGCTTTTAAAAATCATATTTTAGATCAAGTGTCAAATCTAGTTCAGTCAATATTTAATCAATAAATATCTTTTTCTTTTCTCATTAACTCAAAAGCATCTGCAAGTCTTAATTCTCAGTCTTTTCAAGTTGGAGCTTTTTGTAAATAATCAAAAATATCTGGAGTTAAAATATATTTTCAAATAACTCAAGATCTTGAAGTTGTTTCAGTTGATTTTGGTTTTTCTAAAAACTTTTCAACTAAAAATGATTTATTATTAGAGTCTTTTGATTCAATTATTCAGTATTGTTTTGTTTCTTCGTCTTTTACTGGGATAGTAGCTATTATTGGAGAATTTTTTCTATAAAAAGCATCTGCTAATTGATTTGCAGCTGAGATTTCATGATCAATTAAATCATCTCAAAATAAAACTAAAAAGGGTTCATTTCAAATAAGATTTTTTGTTCTAAGTATAGCATCTCAGTCTCACTTTGGGTATGGTTGTCTTACATAAACAATATTTGCCATTTCATTTAATCATTTAACTACTTTTAAATAATCAAATTTTCAAGCCTTATCAAGTCTTTCTTCTAGTTCAAAATTTGAGTCAAAATGATCTTCAATAGCTCTTTTACTTCTTCAAGTTACAATTATTATTTCTTCACATCAAGCAGAAATAGCCTCTTCTACAAGCATTTGCATAACTGGTTTGTCAATTATTGGAAACATTTCTTTAGGTAATGCTTTTGTAGCTGGTAAAAATCTTGTTCACATTCAAGCTCGAGGGATAACACATTTTTTTATTTTATTCATAATATTTTTTAGTTACAATAATAAGTTTTTAATTCAAAAGGACATTTTATATTTCTACTTCATTTTGTTATTTTTTCACAAAATCTTTTAGAAATTTGTTCATATCAATTAGAAATTTTTGTAGTATAATTAAAAGTTTCTGTTATATAGTCATTACTTAAATCGTTTTTTAGTTTATAATTATAAGTAACACAATAAATATTTTCTCACTCATTTTTTACTACTTTTTTTATCTTTTCAATATTATATCAATTAAAAGTTTTATTCCAAAAGTTTGCAAAATTTGATAAATTTCATTTAGTTTTTGAAAGACAAATTTCAGGAGATAATAAAGAACAACTACTTCTATAAAGTCAAGAATTTCATAATTCAAAATAATATTTTATAAGATCTTCTCAAGTGATTTTTTTTAATATATCAAGTCTTTGATTAAAACCTTTTTCAAAATCAGTAAAACTATTTAACTCATTATTTTTATTTTGTATTTCTAAAATATTTGCTTTTAAAAAATCAATATCTTTTATTTTTTCTTCTGTTATATTTTCTTTATTTAAAAATATTTTCTCATCATAATTTTTAAACTCTGTTTTAATAATATTTTTTACTTTATTTATATCACTAAGTGGTATATTTTGAGTAATAATTCCTCTTTTATCTCAAGTAAGATATAGTAAATTTGTATAATTTTGTATATAAAAAAATACAAGTAAAACTAAAAAAGATAAAAATAAATAAATTGAGATTTTGTCAAAAAACTTAATTTTATTTATCTTTTTTTCTACTTTAATTTGATCATCAAGTAAATTTTTTAAATGATTTTTTAATAAAACTACTTCTTGTTTTCTATCATCACAATTTTGCAATACCAAATAACAAGCTTGTAAAGTCAAATACATATCTTGCATAGGTCTTCATCAAGTATTTTTTTTTGTAACTAAAAAAAAGTTTTCTTCTATAGTTTTTTTATCTAATTTTAAAGTAGTTCTATTTATTGCTCATAAAAATCTTTCCCACTTATCATATCAAAATATTTTTTGAATTTCTCTTGCTAAATAGACTTTTTCTCATCAAAATTCTTTTAATTTTGATTCAAATTCATTTATTAAATCTTGCATTTTATAAATTATTTTATAAGTAGTTTTTATTATACTTATAAAACAACTTTTTACAAAAATAATTAAAACTTTTGAAAAAAATATATAATTTTATATACTAAAAACATATTTAATTTTTAACAATTTTTTATGAAATTTCAAATAGAAACTAAAAGGTTAAAAAGTGCTCTAGAAACAGTAAATCATGCTACTGCTAGTATCTCAACAACTCCTATACTTGAAAATATTTTAATAAAAGTAAATTTTTTAAATATAGTTTTTACATCAAATAATCTAGAAATGGCTATAGAACACATAGTTAGTGATGATTTAAAAATAGATAGTGAATGAAGTTTTTGTGTTCCATCAAAAATATTTTATAATTATATAAATTTACTTGAAGATGATAAAGTGTTTATTGAATTATTAATTGATGATTCAATTGAAATAAAAACTGAAAGCTCTAAAATAAAAATTAAATGAAATAAAGCCTCTGATTTCCCATTAATCCCAAGTATAAAAGAAGTTTCTTCTCTTGAGTTAAATTCAGATATATTAAAAAAATCAATTGAAAAAACTCTTTTTTCTTCAGCTGAATGAAACATAAGACCAACTCTAGCTTGAATTTATATTAATATTGAGTGAAATATAGCAAACTTTGCAACTACAGATAGTTTTAGATTAAGTGAATATAGTGTAGAACTTAATGAAACTATTAATTCTAATTTTTCTCAAATAATTCCAAGTAAAACTTGTTATGAATTAAAATGATTATTACCTGAAAAAACTTCTATAAAAATAGTTGTTTGAGAAAATCAAATATTATTTCAAACTTGAAATACAAAAATTTATTCAAGACTACTTAATTGAAAATTTCCTGATTATACTTGATTTTTCCCAACTACATACAATTCAAGATCTGTTTTAAATAAATTTGATTTAATATCTTGACTTAAAAAAATAAATTTACTATCAAAAGAAACAAACTACTCTATAAAAATGAGTTTTTCAAATGAAAATGGTATTTTAATTGAAACTTCTGAAACACAAATTTGAGAAGCAAGAGTAAATATAGTTTGAAGCCTAGAAAAAGAAGAAGCAATTATTTGATTAAATAGCGAATATTTACTTGAAGCTTTATGAGTTATTGACACAACTCACATATCAATTAGTTTTGAATCTCCCCTATCTCCTATACTTATAACTTGAGTAATAGATGATGAAAAAGACTCTAAAAAAGAAAAATTTAGACATATAATAATGCCTTTAAAAATTTAAAAAATGAAAATATTTTAAAAATAAGTTTTATATTGTACGTTCAAAAAAATCCAAAATCTATTAGATTTTGGATTTTTTGAGTAATTTTAGTAATTTTTATCTATTATAATGTACTTTTAAAAACTCATTTATTGTTTGCATACTTAAAGATCAATTACTCATATTTGATAACATTTCTCTAACTCATAAATATCATAAATTTTCTTTACTAATAATCCATTTTGCATAAACATGTCAATCAGTTATTCAACTTTTTACCATATTACTTAGTTCTGTTTTTATTCAAGAATAATCAAGTTGTTTAGTAGTTGGGTTTAAGTAAGCATTTAGATAATCATTTACTTGTTGTAGAGTTACTCATAATGAGATTGCAACTTTTTCTCTTACTTGAGTATATCATTGTGACTCATAAGAAAGTATAGCTTTTGCAATTTCTGTATAATTTGTTCTTCAAACTTGTTGTATATAAGAATTAACTTCTTCTTGTGTAAAAGTTTTTTTGTTATTATTAACAACAACTGTTATTGTATCAGAAGACTTTTCAATTCAATTAAAACTACAAACAATAGAATTTTTATATGTAGCTGGATCATTTACTGTTTGAATAGGTATTGTTCAGCTGTTTCATGAAACATTTGATACTTTATTTCAATTTACCATTGTATAACAATTTTGTCATCAATTTGCACTCCATTTAAAAGTAACTCATTCTCATACATTTATTAATGTTTTATCAACACTTAATGTAGGTTTTATTGATTCAATATATTTATTAATATCATTAGTACTGACTCATAAATAATTAGCAACTAGTTGTCTTATTCAAGTATATCATTGAGTTTCATATTCAATAATTGCTTTTGCAATGGCAGGATGGTTAGTTTTTCAAACTTGATTAATATAGTTATTAACTTCTTCTTGATTAAAAGTTTTTCCTGAGGTAGACTTATTAGGACAGTTAACTATTACATTATTCCAGTTACCATCATTTCAACAAGTTCAATTAAGAGTTCATCAATTAGTTCAAGTTCATTTATATACTTCTCAAAGATTTTTAGAAGGCCAAGTAAAACTACAGCTTTGAGAATTATCAGCTGAAGGTATAATTTCAGCTTTAGTTGATCAAGAACAAGTTTTAATTTTGTTATTACCTGGAATTTGAGAAACAAAAATAGATGTAATAGGAGAATTTATGACACTACTTAATTTTGTAGAGGGAATAATTTTTTCTAAATCTCTATAATTTGCATTAGGTATTTTTCAACAATAAATATTTAAATATCAATTATCTGAGTTTACTCAAAAAAATCTATATCAATTAAATCATGTATCGCTTAATTTTAATCAGCTTGTTGAACCATTCCCTACTATAAATGTCTTTCCTTCATCATATGAAATATACATATCAGGTTTATCTCAAAAAGTAATAAGACAAATTTTATATCAACTTGAAATAGGAATATTATAATCCACTTTGATAGTATTATCTTCACTTTTAGAAGCAGAAATATTAAAAGTATTTATATTATTACTAGTACTTCCACTAACTTCATTTGAACTATTTTCAATAGAAGTTGTGTTTTCTTTATTTGTTGTTACTGAACTTACTGTACTTCCACTAACTTCATTTGAATTATTTTCAACTGAAGTTGAGTTATTTTCATTTATTGTTACCGGACTTACCTCACTCTCACAACTATCAGTTAATTCACAGAAGAAATTATCCACATCTTTAGTTTTTGTAAACTCTTCTTTTATTCATTTAACTCAAGTTGTTAAATAAACTACCATTTCTGTTATTGTTGTATTACTCTTATATTTTATTCATAATATATTTAATTTATCTATAACTGTATCTAAAAATTTCTCATATTTTGTAGAACTCATACTTGATTTCATAGTTCTAACTTTTGATAAAAATGCATCTAGTTTATCTTGATTTGTTACTGTTGTTTGTGTTGTTACACTTGATGTTGTTGATGATGTAGATACTGTACTTGATGACACGTTCACTCATTGTGCCGTTACACTTGTACTTGTTACTCATCCTATTTCACAACTATCACTTAATTTACATATAAAATATTTATATCATTCACTATCTTTAAAACAATCACTTCTTTTATAACTCGTATATTCAGTGTTATTTTTATCTCTTTGTGTTATACATGTGTTATAGCTTAAATAATTATCTGATAATATATATCATTTATCAGTATTTGATTTTATATCACTTGATGTTAATGTAAGTTCTGCATTTGCTCACATTACTCATATTAATGTTATTATTAATATTGAAAATAGCTTTTTCATATTTATTTGTTAAAAAATTAAATTATTAAAATTTTTTTTATTAAGTTAGTTTTTGTTGTATCATAATTATTAAAGTTATATTATACTATAAAGTATTAAAAAATACTTACTTTTATAGTATAATATACTTTTTTTTAAATGCAAATTAAAATTATCACTAAAAAAAGTGACTATTTTTTGACTTTGTTATTTAAAATTACAAATAGTTTTAAAATTACAAATATTTTTTGACTTATTGTAATTTTTTATATAATAATTATTGACAAGTGCTACAAGATAATATTGTAGCCTTTTTTAATTAACTTATTTATTTTTATGATAAAATTTTTCAAAGATTCTACTAGAGAATTAAAACATGTTATTTGGCCAACTTGAAAAGAAACTAAAAAATATTTTATAGTTGTAGTTAGTGTTTTAGTTTTATTTGGATTATATGTATTTATAGCATCAACTATATTTACAAATCTAATTATGTGGTTAAAAGACTATTTTTCTTAAACTAAACTTTATTTTTTAAAAAATTAAAAATCCCTTATGGAAGCAAAATGGTATGTTATACAAGTAATTTCATGAACTGAAGAAAATGTTAAGCAATCTTTATTTCAAAGAAGAGAAAGTTTTTCACTACAAGATTATATATTAGATGTATTTGTTCCAACTCATGATGTAGTATCTGTTAGAGCTTGAGGAGCAAAAGTTAAAAGACAAAAAAATATATTTCCTTGATATATTTTAATACAAATGGTTGTAACAAATGAAAGTTGGTATATTGTAAGAAATACTCCAAATGTTACTTGATTTTTATGAGCTTGAAATGTTCCTGTTCCTGTTTCTTGAGAAGAACTTGAAAAATTAAAATGAACTCTTGCAAAAAATTCAGAAACTTTCTTAACAAAATTTAGCATTTGAGATACTGCAACTATTACAAAAGGTCCTTTTGAATGAAATGAATGAATTATTACAGAAGTCAATGATAAAAAATGAACTCTAAAATTAAATATAAATCTTTTATGAAGAGATACTCCTTTAGAGCTTGATTATGGACAAATTAAAGTAAAATAATTTTATGAAAAAAATAGTATACACAATATTTTCAATATCTTTTATATTTATTTTAAATATATTTTTTTTCTATTATAGTAATTCATATAATGATTTTATAAAAAACTTAAAAAATTGAGACAAAAAAAATGACCTAAATAATTTAATTACTGATGATTATATTTTAAATAATATAAATAAAAAGGAGCCTTGTATTGAAACAAGTAGTATAGAAAAAGAAAAATCACCTAGTGTAAATGAAGAAATTATTGATATACTAAATAATAACAATGAAATTGTTAAAACTCCACTTACTCCAATAATTGATGAAAATAAAATTTTACTTGAAAAATTAAAATCTGAGGAAAAAAATCCAAAAAATCAAAAATTATTATCTAATTTTAAAGATTTTAATTTAAAATTAGATGATTATAATGATTATTATGAATTATTTGGGTTAACTACTGAGTATCCAAACCCATATTTAACTTATATAAATAATGATCTAGAATTATATATATTTATTGATGATACTTTTGATAATATTTATAATACTTTTAATTATTTATCTTGAAATGAAGAAAGAAAATTCTCTTTGAATAAAACAAATAGCTTTAAAACTAATTCTTTTTTCATAAACCTAGATGGAGATGGCTTTATTAGACTAGTAATTGAAAAAAATAATTTATTGTTTTGATTAAAATTAAAAAAAGAATATTATAACAATATAAAAAATATATTAAATAACTTAATACTTAATTAAAAAATTATGGCTGAAAATTTAACTTATATAACACAAGAATGACTTTTAAAATTACAAGAAGAATTACAATTTTTAAAAAACAATAAAAGAGTTGAAATAGCAGAAAAATTAAAAGAAGCAATTTCTTTTTGAGATTTATCAGAAAACTCAGAATATGAAGATGCTAGAAATGAACAAGCTCAAGTTGAAAAAAGAATTATAGATTTAGAAGAACAATTAAAAACATTAGTTTTAGTTGATGAAACTAAAGATGAAAATAAAGTAAAAATATGAGCTTTAGTTACCCTTTTAGATTTAGAAAAAAATGAAACAGAAAAATTTAAAATAGTTTGAACAACAGAAAGCGATATATTATCATCACCAGCTAAAATATCAAATGAATCACCTGTTTGAAAAGCTATTATTTGAAAGAAAAAATGAGATAAAGTAAAAGTAAAAACTATGTGATGAATGATTGAATTAAAAATTGAAGAAATAAATTAATATTTTAAATAAAAAAATGGATTTTAATATATTTTATTCACATCTTATATCTATTCCAGCTATAGCTTTTTTAATGGCTGTTTTAATAAAATGACTTTCTTTTTATTATACAACTTGAAAAATAAATTTTAAAAAAGCTTTATCTAGTTGATGAATGCCATCTGTTCATAGTGCCGTAGTAACATCTCTAACAACAGCTATTGCTTTAAAATACTGAGTTTCATCTGATTTATTTGCAATAAGTTTGTGATTTACAGTTATAATAATTTATGATGCTATAAATATAAGATATGAAGCTTGATTACATGCTTGAGCTATAAATAAATTACTTTGAGAAAAATTTAAAGAACATTTAGGGCATCTTCCAAGTGAGGCTTTTGCTTGAAGTTTGCTTTGAGTTATTAGTGCATTATTTTTATTTTATATTTAAAAAAAATCTAAGTTTTTAAAAACTTAGATTTTTTTTATTCAACAGTTACACTTTTTGCTAAATTCCTAGGTTTATCTATTTCCCTACCTAATTCATCTGCCATATAATATGCAAAAAGTTGCAATACAACTCAAGATGTAAACAAAGAATTATATTTATTTGTTTTAGGTATTTCTATCACATCATCATACTCTCCTTTATGAACATCTCAAGAGGAAATAATTCACAAAACTTTTCACTTTCTTGCTTGAATTTCTTTTAATGAGCTTATATTTTTATCATAAAGTTTTGAGTCTGGATTTAATAATATACTTGGAAAATTTTCATCTATTAAACTTAAAGGTCCATGTTTTAATTCTCATGCACTATAACTTTCAGTATGATTGTATGTAATTTCTTTACATTTTAAACTTCATTCCATAGAAAGTGGGTAAAACATATTTCTTCATAAAAAAAACATATTTTTATATTTAGAATATTTTTGTGAAATTTCTTTTACTTTTCTTGCATCAAGTAATACTTTATTTATATCATCTTTTAATGTTTTTAATCAAGAAATAGCATCAATATATTTATTATAATCTAGATTTTTTTTGTTTCAAAAATATAAAGACATAATAAATAAAGTAAGTAATTGTCATATAAATGTTTTACTTGCTGCTACTCAAACTTCAATTCATGAGTGAGTATAAAGTCAATTATCTGTTAATCTTGCAATACTTGATCAAACCACATTTACAACTCAAAAAGTATTTCATCACTTATTTTTCACAATTTTTAAACACTCTAAACTATCTGCTGTTTCTCATGATTGAGAAATAAAAATATATAGAGTTTTTGGTGATATAAATTGTTTTTTATATTTAAATTCAGTTGATATATGAACTATTGTTTGTATTTCTGCTATTTCTTCAAATAAATAAGATGCTATCATTCAAGCATTATAACTTGTTCAAGATGCTATAATTTCTATTTTATCTATATTTTTAATATCTATTTTATCTAAAGCATTACTTTTAATTTCTTTAGAATCAAAAAATACTCTTCATCATAAAACATTGTCAATTATAGTTGGAATTTCAAATATTTCTTTTTCCATAAAGTGCTTAAAACTCCCCATATCATTTTCTTTATCATAATATATAGAGTTAATTTTTTCTTTTTTAACTTCAACTCAAGCATTAAGTATTTTATATCAATTTTTATCTATTATAACCATTTCATTATCATCTATTGGTATATAATTTTGAGTCATATTTGATAGAGCATTTGAATCACTTGATAAAAATATTTCATTTTGAAAAAATCATAAAACAAGTGGGCTTCAAAGCTTTAAAGCAATTATTGTTTCTGGGTTTTGTTTGTCAACAACAACTAAAGCATATGCTCAAGTAATAATTTCTTTTACTTTTTTTAAAGTTGTTTCTAAATCTTTTTCAAATAAATCTTCTATCAGTTTTGCAACAACTTCACTATCTGTATCTCAATAAAAAGTATATCATTTTTTTGTTAATTGTTCTTTTAATTTTATATAGTTTTCAATAATTCAATTATGAACTAAAAAAAATCTATTATTTTGTGAAATATGTGGATGAGTATTTTTTATTTCAACTCAACCATGAGTTGCCCAACGAGTATGAGCAATTCAAAAATTAAATGAATTAGTATCTTTATTTTCTTCCATTATTTTAGTAGCAAGATTTGATACTTTTCAAAGTGATTTTATAGTATAATCTTGCATTTTATCATTAAATACAGAGATTCAAGCACTATCATATCATCTATATTCCAAATTTTTTAATCAATTAATTAAAATATTAACTGCATCTTTATCTCATTTATAAGCAAAAATTCAACACATAATAAATAGTTAAAAATTAAAATTTTACTTAATTCTAAACAACACCATCCATCAAGCTCATACATAATTTCTAAAGAAATTTACTAAATCTTCTTCTTTTGAAATTTTGTTTTGATTTAAATAATTAATCAAAGGAACTAAATATGAATAATTTTTTTCATTAATTTTTCATTCTTTTTGCATATAGTTAAGTATTTTTTGATAACACTGAATTTGTTTTGTTCATCTATTTATTACTTCTCAAGAAGATGTATAACTTTCATAATTTACTCAGGCTGTTAAAATATACTCTTTTAAATCTTGTTCTGTTTTAGGAGATGCATTATAATCTTCTAAGGCAAGTTTTAAACAAATACTATCAGTTTGAATTAATTCAAGTCTTTCTGATGTAAATGTTTTTAATAATTTTTCATATCTAGTAGTTAAATTATGACTTGGGTCTTTATCTATAGTTGCTGCATTTAAATCAACTAAAAAGTAATTAACTCACATTTGTTTTAGTCTTTCAACTCAAACATTTACATGTTTTTCATCATAGAAATATTTTATAAATTCAAAAACTAAACTATCTTCAAAAAGTCTGTTATTGTTAGATGATATGAAATATTTTAAAAATGTTCATATTCTATAAATTCAATCTTTATTTTGATAGTCTTTTGTAGGATATAAAACAAGTTTGTAGATATAATTTCTAATATCTTTTACTTCTTTTTTAATCAAATTCATTCAATTAATTTGATTTTGATTATTATCAAGTCTTGAGATTTCTCTTAATGCTTTATTTAAATCTATTAAAGAAGTAATTTTATTATTTTCTAGGATATTTTTTAGATTAGTATTTTTTATATTTTTCAAAACTTTTTGAGTTATTTTATTTGGAGCTTCTTTGTTTAAATTTAGTTCAACAAGTGCATCAAAATAATCAGGATGAGATTCAAAAATAGCTACATAAGAACTTTCTTGTCAAGCTTTGAAGTTTAAGTAAGATGATTGTTTTAAATTTGTAAATCAATGTGGAAATGATGATGCAAAAAAGTATGTAGAAAAAATTATAAATACTACAATGCTTCCAAAAAATTTAAAAATTTTATCTTTAAACTCTAAAGTCTCATCATATGAAGATAGATAGTATATTCCTATTCAAAATGCATACAATATAGAATAATACATAACTATACCATACCAAACAACTCAAAATGCTGATATAGTCCACAAAAATACATAGAAAAATCAAAATACTAAATTTAGTTTAAATAATTGTGAAAATTTGTCTTTTTTTAAATTATAAATAATCCATAAAAATGGTATTAAGAAAAATAAAAATACAACAATATATCAAACTGGTAATTCAAATTTTTCAAATAAATTTGTTAAATAAGTATTAACTCAAGAATTAAAGTAAAATAAAGATATAAAAGATAAATATATAAAAGTTCAAATAAGTGAAAAAATTCATTTATAAGATAAAAATAAAACTAAAGGAATTAAAGCAAGAAATATATATGTTATATCTGTAAACTCCCCTTTTTGATTTACTTGCATAGTTAAATTGTATGGAAGTTTTAAGTAATTATTTACTCATTTTTCATATCAAAAATATCTTCCCCAATCTTCATTTGCAATAGTTCAAGAAGTTGAAAGTCAAGTATTTTGAAAATTTTTATTTATAGTTTCAAGTTCTTGTCTTGAATATATTTTATTATAATCAATTAAAAAACTATCTGATTTTCAAGACAACATTGAATTTATTGAAACACTTTTTGCTTCATAAATATTTTTAGCAAACCAAGGTGAAACTCAAACTCAAATTCAAACTAAAAATAATCAAAGTATAATAGTTGTTTTTTTAAATGCTTTAAAACTATATTTATTTATAGCATATCAAAATAAAATTATTGATATTATTATTCAAATATAAAATATATTATTAATTAATCCTATATCATCTTTTGGATAAATAACATTCATCATTGACCAAAGTCAGGCTTTTGTAAATATTGCAATATAAAGTGAAATATAAGAAAAAAATCAAGCTATTCAAAGTTTTGAGTAAAAAATTAATCAAATTATTCAAGAAATAAGTAAAAGTGATGTAACTTTTATTCAAAAAGCAAGTCAAGCTAAAATTCAAATAACAAATAAATAAATTAAATAAGATTTTTTTTCAAAAATATCTTCTCAAAGCAATTTATAACTTGAAAAATAAGATGTAAATCAATTTTTTGTTTTTTTGTCATAAACTACTTTTATTTCTTCTCAACAAGAGTTACTATCTATAGTTAAAGTTGTATCTCAAAGTTGTTTAGTTGTTTCATATCACATATATTTACTAAAAATATAGTAAACCATATATAAAACTATTATTGAGATAAAAAATAGTCCTGGATCTAGTTTTTGGTCTTTTGCTTGCTCAAAAATAGTCATTGGCATTGCTAAATAAACTCAAGCAAGCAATAATGGTATATTTAAAAAAGTTTTTTTATCACTTTTAAATAAATCAATTATTGATAAAACAATAACTATTACTGAAAAAATTCATCATAAATTATTTAAAAAAAAGCTTTGAGTTCCTGGTCAAACCATATATCAAATTCAAGTAAAAACTTGCCAAATATAAAGTCATCCCATATATAAAATACTTTCTTTAGCAGCCATTAAGTTTGGATAATTCATATAAACTCATAAATCATCCCATCAAATAGGCATTGGTCTAAAGGCATTAATTAAGTTTACTGATAATAAAAATGATATTATTATAAATAAAATTTCTGTAGATAATAAATTAATATTTATTTTTTTTATGATATTTTTTGAATTATTTCAAAAGTCATGATCATCTAAAGTAAATTCATATTTTAAAGTATTTTTTAAAAAATATGATAATTCTTTATAAGATACTCAATTTAATAAAATAGTAATTCAAAAAACTATCCAAATATTATAAAATCCAAAAAATCAAAATATTGATAATAATGTTATAAAAACAAAAAATCAAACTCATAGTGATGATAAAAATTGAAAAATACTTGATTCTAATTTAAATCATTCTATTTTTGATAATAAATATCTTCAAGTAGATAAAAAAGTATATGAAAATATTATTGGTAGTATTAAATATATAATTATATTAAAAAACAATCCTACTCAATTTCATCAACTAGCTCCAGATATAGAAAAAGTCATTATTGATAAAACTAAAAGTTGTAATAAAAAATAACTAAATATTTTTATAGGGGTAAAAGTGATTTTATCTTTATTTAATATATAATTATATCATTTATATAAAAAGTAAAAAATAGCTATTGAAATAACATAAGGAGTATATCAAACAAATGATTCTTTATGAAAATCAAATCAAAAATAATAAATAAATATTACATAAAAAGAAAAAATTACTAAAAATAATAATTTACTTAAATATCATACCATAAAATAAAATTAAAAAATAATTATTAAATCATTTTTTAGTATATATTTTTTTTGTAAAATACAAGTAAAATTAATCAAAAATAACTGCTAAATCTTTATTTTTAAAAATTTCTTTTTTTATATTTTGTAAAAATATTTTTATATCTTTTCATTTTATAATAATTTTTGTAAAAAACTGATTATCTCTTTTTATAGGAGTTTCAATTAAAATTATTTCAAAATCTCAATTGTTTAAAAGATCTAATTTATTTTTTAAATTTTTAATAAATTCAATTGACATATTTTTATCTTTATTTTTATATCTCAAAGTTGCAAGTTCTAAAAAAGGAGGGTATTTAAAAAGTTTTCTTTCTTTTAGTGTTTTATTTAAAAAATCATTATAATTTAGATTTATTATATCTAAAATAATATCATTTTGTGGAGACAAAGTTTGAATTAAAAAATCAGTTTTTTCTCAAAGTCTTCATCATCTTCAAAGTAATTGTTTTGTATTTTGATATATTTTTTCCTCTATATCATAAAAAGGAATTTGTAGTTCTTGTTCAAGTAAAATAATTCAAATAAGTCAGATATTTCTAAAATCAAATCAAGTTGTAATCATTTTAGTTCAAATAATTATATTTGCATCATTTAATTTATTTAAAGCTTCTTTTTTTAGTGTAATATTTTTTAAATTATCACTATCCATTCTAAAAATATTTATATTTGGGAAAATATTTTTTAAAACTTCTTCAATTTGCTCTGTTCAAACTCAAACAAAAGCCAAATTAGTTCAATTACATTTTTCACATTTTAATAAAATATCTTCTTGCAAAAAACAATGATGACAAATATATTTTGGTGGGTTTTTATGCACACTCATTGAAATATCACATCTATTACATTTTTTTATATAACTACATTCTTGGCAAATAGATAAATCATAAGCTCATCTTTTGTTTATATATAAAATAATTTTTTTATTATTTTTTAAATTTTCATCTATTAAATAAAGCAAAGTATTTGATAAATATTTACTATATTTTGAGGCATCTTTTACTAAATCAACAAGTGTGTAGTTTTTCATTTTTTAAAAAATTTATTAGTTGTTTTACTTTGTTTAATTATAATTTTTTAGATAAAAAATCAAATTTTGTAATTTATAAAAAATTAATATACTTTTAAAAAATAATTCCTTAAAAATAAAAAAATGAAAATACATTATTTATGACATTCTGAGTTTTTGGTTGAAATAGAAAATAACACTTGAGAAAAAATAAATATTTTATGTGATAGTTGGTTGTCTGATTATGTTTTTTGAGATATGATGATGAGATATCCAACACTTAAAATTGATTATAGTAAATTAAAAATTGATTTAATATTTTTAAGTCATTCTCATTCAGATCATTTTGACCCATATATTTTAACTGAAATTTATAAAAATATTATTCCAAGACCTACTTTACTTATTCCTGAAACTATGGAATTTTTAACACCTTTATTTAAAAAATATTTACCAAAACAAAAAATTGAAATATTAAAAAATAACAAAACTTTTAACTTTAAATGAATTGATATAACTTGAATTATTTTTCAAAACGAATATTTAACAAATGAAGACGATGTGATGACTCTTGCTATTTCAAATGATAAAGAATTATTATATACAGATGTAGATACTGTTCCTCCAGAAAATGAAGAATCAATAAATCTACTTTATGATTTATTTACTGCAAAAAATTATGAAAGTGCTTTATATTTAAGTACTAGAAATGAATTACCTTGAAATTTTAAAATTATTTGAAACAATAGCACAAAACAAAGAATTGAAACAGAAAAAAGTTATAAAGCTCAAAGAATTGAAGAAATAGAGTATAATTATTATAGATTTGAAGAGGATTTTGTAGAATGTAGTGATATACAAGAACTTCCATATTTTGTAAAATGACTTATTTGACAATGAATTGTGCATCCAAATGAAAAAAGCTTAAAGTTAAGAATTTTAAAACTTGAAGAAGAAGCTTTAATTGAAACTCAAATATCTAAAAAATACCAAAGAAACTTTAAAACAATTCCCTTTACTCCAGGAAAAACTCACTTAGTTAAAAATGGAAAAATTGAAATATTAGAAGATATTTATTTTTTAAATGATTTTATATTAAAAGATGAAAAAACTGATCTTACTACAGATTTTTTTATGAAATATATTTCTTGACCACTTGATGAAAGACCTTGAAACTATAAAGCACAAGAACAAAAAATACTTAAAATGTTAAATTCTAAATTTTTGCCTTATTATTTATGAAATAGTGAGGATAATTTAAAAAATGCTATTTTAAATAGTAAAAATTCAAAATATGTAATAAAAATAAGATATTGAAACTCATTAAATTATTTTGAAAGAAATTATTATTTTTCTTTTTGAAGTATTTGATTTGAAGAAGAAATTTGAAAACATTGAGAATACAATGAGGATTATTGGGCAAATGATTTAGAGGATTTTTTAGAATGAACTCAAGAATTATACACAAATTTTTGGCACACTTTAACTCCTAAAAAAACATACAGAGTTTGGACTATGCTTTGAGCTAATTTTTTAAATAATGATATTTTGTATAAAAAATATGATTTTCACTTTAAAAGAGCTTGAGCTTGAAGAGATGTTTTAAGTTTTATACCTAAAAAGATTAAAGATATAATTTAAGTAAAAATATAATAAAGCTAAAATATAAATTAGCATATATATGTGTGATAATTTTAAAAATCAAAAGATTTTTTTAAAGAGAATATAGCAGATATAATAGATATTGTGATTTTATTAAAAATAAATTTGCAAAAATATTTTTTTACATATAATAACAAGGCTTTAAAGCAAAAGCCGGGTTAGCTCAGTGGTAGAGCAGCGGATTGAAAATCCGTGTGTCGCAAGTTCGATCCTCGCACTCGGCACCATTTTATAAAAAATTAAAACTTTTTATCTATTTTAAATTTGAGATAAAAAAAGAAATTAAATAAAGCAAAATTAAAAAACTCACTAGAGGTAAAACTTTGGTGAGTTTTTTTGTATTCTTGTGTGTCTAAAAAATTTAGGGCTTGACAAAAATGAGTGACTAATTCAAATAATCTTCAAAATAAATATTATTATATCATTTTTTTGTTAAAATATTTCTTGTATCTTTTAATAAAGATGGATTTCAACAAATATAAAATTCTGTATTTTTAGGATAATCTATACTACCCAAATTTATTCTTCAAGTATTGTATAAAGAATCTTTTTCTTGTGATAAGTATATTTTTAATTCTAAAGCATCTATATCTTTTAATTTATCTATATAAAATAAATCTTTTTTAGTTCTCACTCAAAAATAAAGTATTATTTTTTCTTCATTATTTAATGAATTTATCATATTAAAAACAGGAGCAAGTCAAGTTCAAGAAGAGATAAAAACTTTTAAATTTTTAGTTTTTTGTAATAAAAAATCTCCTGAAATATGAGTATATCATAAATTATCTCACACTATAGAATTTTTTAATACTAAAGATCATCTTCAACTTCAGATCTTGATTAAAAATGTACAAATACTTCATTTTTTAGAAACTATTGAATATGTTCTTTGAATTATTCATTGTTTATCTCAAAAAACAAAGTTTAAAAATTGCCCATTTTCATAATTAATATCCTCTTTTAAATCTACCTTTAACTCTATAACATCTGAAGTTAAATAATTTTTTTCTAAAATTAAAGCATTTTTAACTAAAACTCTTCTTTTTACAATTTTAAAAGATGATTTTTTAGCTCAACATACTGGACAAACCCAATTATCTGGAATATCTTCAAACCTAGTTCAAGGAGCTATTCATCACTCAGGATCTCAAATACTTTCATCATAAATATATCAACACTTAAGACAAATCCATTGAGCAAAAAAACTACTCTCATCAAAGTTTTTTATGCTTTTTTTTTAGTTTTAAAATAAGCTAAAACCCATAAAATAATCCATAAAATAAATATAGTTAAAGGAACAAAACTTAACGTGCTTGGATTTAAAAATAAATGAACTGCAACTGTTATCATAAGTAAATATGTCAATCTTTGAGTTATCTTCCATTTCTTTCAAAGTTTTTGAACTGCTAAACTATTTGATGTTAAAATTATAGGTATTAAAACAATAGCTGAAATAATTCACCAAAAAATAAAAGAACTATAATCACTTACAAAAGGTAAATTAATTATTTCTCAAAAGCTTTTATTTGGAGTAAATCATTTAAATTGAAGGATTTTTAATCGCCCGTGAATAATTGCAAAAACTGCCATTAACCATCATAAATATCTTCTTTGTTCATTTCAAAATTGAAATAAATCAACTTTTGGAAATAAATCTTTTAATGGTCTAACATACATTACTAATACTAAAAATAATACTGATGATAATCAAAAAGGAACTACATAATCTCATTTATGATTTGTTTTTAAAAATATAAATCAAAGTAAAAGTAAAATAATAAGTAAAAATACATATCTTATGATTTTATTCATAATTTTTAAATTAATATATAAAATATAGTAAAAATAGTATAATAAATATCGTTTAATGTCAATATTAAAGATTATTGACATTAAATTTAAAAAATGTAATTAAAGTATAGTTTTTTAATTATTTAATAAATCTATCCAAAAATTTATATCATTTATTTTAGCCCAAGCATCTTTTAATTCTTGTTTAAAATCCTCGTACTCTTCTGTAGTAAAAGAAACTGGAGTATATTTATATTCTCAAGATTTTCACTCTACAAAGTCAAGAGCAAGTTCCCTAACTTCATAATTTTTAGAAAAATCATTTGATAACTCAACCATTAATTTATAAAAAAGTAATTGTCTAAAATATTTTCATTCTCAAGGTTTTTTAATTCAAGCTTTGTCTAATCATTTTATACTTCAATTAGTTTTTATACTTCAAGTTTTATAATCAACTAATGCAATATTTGTTTTAAATAAATTTCATTGTCCTAAAAAGTCATTTTCTTTATTTGTTTCTCAAATAATTTCAATTTTATCTATTTTTCAAGTAAGAGGAACTCAATCAAACTCAATATCTTTAAATCTAAAATTTACTTCACATCCCAACAATTCCCTATTATTTTTTACAAAAATATCATAATATCACAAAAGTCCATCTATTCATTTTTTTAAAAGCCTTTGTAATTCATCTTGTGTTAAATCATATTTTTTAAGTGATTCTACAAAAATATCTTGCATATCTTTTAAGGTCATTAAATCTCATTTTGCTTTTTTTGTATAAGCAATTTCTAAAACTTTATGATACACAGTTCAAAAAATCAAACTTTCATTTGATAAAAATGGGTATTTATAAATTACAGATATTAAAAAATTTTTTGGGTCTTCTATAAATGTATTTAAATCAGTTGGAGAAAGTTTGTAGGTTTGTAAAAATGTTTTTATAAATTCTATTTCTTCTGTAGTTGTTTTTATAAGTTTTTTAGTTTGTAATTGATTAGTTAAATATTGCTTTAATTCATCTTCACTTATTTCAATTTCTTTTGGTTTTAGCTCTTGACAAGTTTCAATAGCAAAATTTGAAGCAATTAATAATTTTTCTTTAAAGCTTGGAAATGTTAAAAAAAGTCATTTTTTAGCTCTTGTTAATGCAACAAAAAATAATCTTCTTTCCTCTTCTTTAGCTATATTTTTTAAAGTTTCTTCAAGTTCTTTTTTTGTTAGAGAAGAAAATTGTAATCAATCTCAAGATATTCAATTTGGCAATTTTAATTTATCTCAAAGTGCTTTTGTCCCCCAATTTCATTCATAACACTCAGGTATAAAAACATAATCATATTCAAGTCATTTTGATGAATGAGCTGTTAATACTTCTATATTTGAGTTATTTGAATATATTGTTTCCCTATTTATAGAGATATTAAACTTTTTATATAATTCAATTTTTTGTAAAATATCTTTTAATTTTAACTCACAATTATTTTCAACATATCACTTTATTTTATTTATTAAAGTAAAAATATCTTGTAAATCATTAAAATCTCAATTTTGATTAATAAATTCATACAAATCTAAATACTCTATAATTTTTGATAAAAATAAAGTCATTGAAGTATTTCATAAATCACTTTGCAAAGCTAAAATATCATTTTTAAATTCAATGATTTTTTCTATATTTTTGATATTTTTTGATATATAATCATCGGTTTCTATATCTTTTAAAATATCCCAAATTCAAAGTGGAAATTTTTGTCTTGAATAGTTTTTTTGATACAAACTTCTTGCTATAAATATAACATCAATATTTTCTATTTTACACAAAGAAGACCTCATAAAATCAAGTAATTTAGCATCATCAAAATAAGGATTTATTACAAAATTTAAAAAATCTAAAAATAAATTAACATAATGATTATTTAAAATATCTACATTATTTTTTGATATAGTTTGTAATCATCTTTCTTTTAAAAAGTTTGACCATTCTTCAACTTGTTTATTTTTCTTAACTATTATAGCAATAGTGTTTTTTTCTTTATTTAATCTTAAAATTTCATTATAAACAAAAAATTTTTCTTTTATATCATTTTCAAATAAATAAAAATAATTTTCTTCTAAATTTTTAAACTCAGAAGATGCATTTAGTGTTTTATCAAGCCCTGAAACTCTTGAAGTAATTCTTTGATTATTATTTTCTATTACATTTTTTGAAATATCTAAAATACTTTGACTAGAACGATAGTTTTGAGTTAATACTATATTTTTTGTATCAGGGTATTTTAGTACAAAATCAAGCATATTTTCAATATTTGCTCATTGAAAACGATAAATTGATTGATCATCATCTCAAACAACCATAATATTTTGATTTTCTTTATTATAACTTAAAATCATATCTATAATGGTATTTTGTGCATTATTTGTATCTTGAAATTCATCTATCATAATAAATTGATATTTTTCTGCATAATAAGCCAAAATATCTTCATCATTTTTAAATTTTTCTGTTACAAAAGAAATCATATCAGAAAAGTCATAATATCATAAAACACTAAGTTCTTTTTGGTAATCTAAAAAAATACTTTGCAATTCTCTTAATTTTTTTATATGTTTTTGGTATTTTTCTTGATCTGCTTTTTTTCTTTTTTCTAAATCTTTTAATCTTTTATTATTCTCAAGTTCAAGTAAAGCTTCATTATATTGTTTTTCTTGATTATTTATTATAACTTCAAATTTCGCAGGATTAATACCTTCTTGTTTTAATTTTCATATTCTTGATTTTATATCTTTTAAATAAAAAAATCTATCTGTTATAGAAAAAAGCTCTACAATTTCTCAAGATGATATTTTTTCATCAAGTATTTTTGATAAAATCTCAAAACTTTCAATATCATCAATAACTTTTAAAGCTCTTTGATCAATAAATCTTTCTGGAAAATCATCAATAACTTCTTTTGAAAAAGAGTGAAAAGTAGTAACTTTTACTTTTGAAGCATCATTTTTTAAAAATTTTTGTAATCTCTTTTTAATAGCAATTACTCAAGCTTCAGTAAAAGTAGTTATCAAAATATTTTCTGGATTTATATTTGCTTTTTGTATAATATTTGCTGTTTTTAAAGCTATTATTTGAGTTTTTCAAGTCCCAGGTCAAGCAATAACCATTGATGGTCAATAAATTTGCTCAACTGCTTTTTTTTGAGCTTCATTTAATAAATCAAATTCCTTTAAAAAGTCTTGCATCATAAAATTTCTTTTACATTATAATTATATACAATATATACAAAATTTTTTATTTAGCAAATTAAGTTTTAAAATTACAAACATAAATTCTAGCCCGTAACCAGACACTTTTTACAATTATATAAAAAAGTCAATAGTAGGCAAGTTTTAGTATAATTTTACTCAAGTTTCTTTGTAAAAGAACTCTTTAGGAGATAGATATCCTAAACACTTCCTAGGCTTATTATTAAGTTTTTCTTGAATATTTTGTAAGTCTTGTAAAGTAATTTTAGATAAATTAGTGTTTCTAGGTAAATATTGCCTAATAAACATATTCATATTTTCAACAGTTCATTTTTGCCAAGAAGAGTAAGTATCAATTCAAAACTGATTTAATTCTGAATGATAAACATTTTCTACTCCATTATCAAAAGTAAAAGAAAATATATCAAGTCAAAATTCTTCAAATTCATAAACTATTTTCTTCTAAAACAGCTATACTAGAAATAGCTGTTTTATCCTTTACCAGTTCAAATCTTAGAAGTCTAGATTTTCTATCAACATTAACATTTAGAACTTGTTTTTGATTTGAAAAAATTACACTATCAGATTCAAAATCTCAAATCCTTTTTCTTGAATTAATAACTTTAGGTCTTGAGTGAATGGAAACTCTGTTTTTAATAATTTCAATTTTATTTTGTTTTCTAGAATACCACTTAGTTCTTTTAGGTTTATGTCTTCTGAGTAATTTAGGAAGTCAAAGTTTAATTCAATTCTTTGAGTAGATGAATTTATATATAGTTTCAAAACAAACATATCATATATAACTATCTAAATCTTTATCATTATGAAACTTTTTTAATCTTCAAGATATTTCTTCTGGGGACCAGTCTTCTTTTAGCTTAAAAATTATATATTCCTGTAATTTAGGATTAGTTTCTATCTTATCTTTATTTCTTTTTTTGAGTTGATTTTTAAGAAACTTTTTATGAGCTAATTCTGCTTTATATCATTCATAAAATGTAGAATTATTTTTTATTTCATCTCATATAGTTGATTTTCATCTTCAGAGAACTCATCATATTTTTCTCATACTTAATCACTCTTTTATCATTCTCTCTATCATTTTTCTTTCTTCAAAACATAGATATTTTTTTATATTTGTACTTTTTTCTTTATTTATTATATTTTGCATAGGACACTTTGTTAGATAATATTCATTACAATTTTATTATATTCAAAGTGTCTGGTTTAATATTAGAATTTTTTTATTAAAAAAATTTGCAATTTTTTTTTTTTAAAATTAAAATACATACACACTAAAATTTTTCTATATATTTTTTTTTATTAATTTTAGCCAATATAAATTAGTAAAAAGTTTTGGTAAAAATTTATTTTATTACTATTTTTTTATGAAAAACAATATTATTTTATGGTGCAAAAAAAATTTGTTGCTTTTATGATTTTTCTTTTTATTTTTTTTATGAGTTGCTTTTTGATCTTGAGTATGAAATCTTATTTCAAATTTAGATAAAGATATAACTGTATTACAAAACGATATTATTACAACAGGATGGTATAATGAAGTAAATAAAAAACTTGGTTGAATAGTATCAGAATGATGATTTTGTAAATCAATATGATGAACTATTAATTGTATAGATGATTTAAATGGAAGTGGAAGTGGAAGTGGAAGTGGAAGTGGAAGTGGAAGTGGAAGTGGAAGT
>CAZGOC010000006.1:0-40591 GCA_964527685.1 uncultured Candidatus Peribacteria bacterium
GCAGGGGTCTGCAACACCCCGTATATGGGTTCAATTCCCATTGACACCTCCAAAAGAGAAATTCAAAAATTTTATGAGTTTTAGAGAAGAGTTTTCCGCAAAGGAAAGCTCTTTTTCTTTGTTTATAAAAAGTTCAATAATTATTTTCTTGAGGAAACGGGCTTTGAAGTCATCATCCCCCTGTTCGTAGCTTTTGTAAAGGGAACAACCGAGTTCAATAATTTGATTTATTTTTTTTACATCTTTTCTATTTAAAATCTCATTTTTCTTTATTTCTAGTTCATTTATTTTGAAAACTATTTCATTACATTTTTCATTATAAACATTTTTATCTATTTCTCATTCGAGTCTTAAATCAAGTAAATTTGTTTTTCTTTCTTTGAGTTTTGATATTTCATTATCATAGTGTTTTATTTGGCTGAGTTCAGAGTCTTTATTGTTTTCTAGTAGTTTTAAAGCGAGATTTCTATTAAAATCTTTGAACTTTTCATCCATCTCATAGGTTTTAAGTATTTGTCCAGCTTTTTCAAAAACTATCCTTTCATTGATGTTTACTTTTACGCTACTATAGTTTTGACTTCAGTAGTAAATATGTCATTTTTTCGTAAATGCAGTCATCAGATTTCAAGCATTATCTTTTAGAAATCATTTCAAAGGATATTTTACTCATTTATTAGAATACTCATACATTCATCTATATATGTTATTTGCTTTATCAAAGGTTTCTTTTGATATGAAGAGTTCATAATTTCATTTATAATAAGTATCGTTATGTTTTACGAGTCATATATAAAACTTATTCAATATCATATTTTCTAAAGTTGATTTTGAAAAGACTCTTCAACGATGGTCTTTGATTCATCTATCATATAAGATTTTTCCAATACTGGTATAAGCCATTTTTTGACATCTTAGTTCAAATATTTCTTTTACCCGTAGAGATTTTACAGGATCAACTATTATCGTTTTATTAAGTCTATCATTTATATATCATAAAGGAGCTTTTTGACACACTCATCATTGTGATATTTTTCTTTCTACTCATCTTTTTGAGTCTTTTTTTAAGTCAAGAATATATTGTGTTGACATTCAAAAATGCATTCACATGATAAGAACATTATCTCCAGTTTTAAATACCTCATCAGAAGTATAAATTGCCTTTATCATACCATTTTGAATACTCCATTTAATTGTTCATTCATCAATTGGATTTCTTGCAAGTCTATTGAGTTTCCAAGTAATGATACAATCAGCTTTTCCACTATTAAACATTCACATCATTTCATTAAATAATGGTCTTCCTGGTGCTTTTGCTGATTTACTTTCATAGAAAATCTTTACTACTTCGAGTCATTCTCTGAGCGCTAATTTTCTTGCTTCTTCCTCTTGAGACTCAATGGAGAGTTGTTGTCTATCACTTCTATCAGTTGATTTTCTACAATAAATTATTGCTTTCATAAGAAAAAATTATTAAATTAAAATAGATAATATATTATATCGTTTTAAAAATAAATCCATATAATATAAAATTTGATGTTAAAAATATAATGTTAAAAACTAAACATTTGTTAAAATAAATCCCCAATAATTTACTAAATCTTTGATAATATCTTTTGCGTCACATTCAGTTAAAAAAGGGTAGAGGGAAGAGAGTTCTTTTTCAAACTCTCTTAAAGATTTCTCACTAACTATCATTTTTCTTATAGTTAGGGAATATTTGTTTTATACTTCTTTTTCAGACATAATCTCTATACAGGTTAGTATCAAAGACTCAATTATTTATTCCAATTATTATATCATTTTTGGTAGTTTGAGATATGATTCATTCTTGAAAGAGTATATCTACCGGGCAACATCAGAGTTCTAAGATATTTTTTGAATATCATAAAAAGGATCTAATATACCTTTCTTTTAATACTTGATTATGCTGTAATTCTTCTAAATCTATTTTCTTATTGAGATATTTTAGCTTGGTAATATTCTTATCTCTAATATTATCAAATATATTTGTATGTTTATTGATATAACTGGTAAATAAATCATAGATATAACTTCTATCAAGGAGTTGGTGGATATTTAAGTATCTTAATAATTCACTTCTGAATTCAAGCTCAATTCTCGTTATATTATCCTCAAAAAGATATTCTCAAAAAAGGGATTGTTTTTGCTTTTGTTTAATATCCTTAATTTTATCATAAATTCTAATGAGAATTCTTTTATTGAGTCTTTTTGTATATTCTCAAATATAATACGTTTCTAATTCTCACTTATTTCAAAAATACTTTGCTCATTTTTGTTCTAAATGATGAAAATTTTTCATAATACTAGAAATATCTTTTTTAATATCTATGGCTAAGTCAAATCTCTTCATAGTATTGTGTTTATTTCACTTTTTAATATCAATCTCATCGAGGTCGATATAAGTATCTATAAAATCAATTATTTCGTTTAAAGGGATTATTTTTAATCAAGCTCAATAGACTACAAAATAGTTTCTTGTTTTAATATGTGCATTAATTGATTTTCATACATAAAACCCATAACATTTAAAGTTATTTTTTATAAAGTCGATTTTAAATTCATAGTCTTTAAGATTGTCTTGCATTGAGACTGTAAACTCTTCAAAAATTGTATAGTCTGAGTTTGTGCTATTGAGTCATTTTAATAACTCTTTGTAATTACTGAAAGTTCAGTAAATTTCTATTTCATCAACATTAAAGTTGAAAATATCAGATTGATTTAATTTCATAAAATTTTAATTAATAAGTAAAAATATTACTTACTAAGAATTCTTATACTTTTATATGTCTATAAAGGTATTCACATGTGATATAAGGTTTAAGAGTTACCCTACAATTATCGTTGTAGGGAATAGATCTATCATTTCCTCTAAAAATTATTTTCTAAAAAGCAACCTTTATCAAAAATATCGGTTTCTGAGAGCAGGAAACCGATTTTTGACAAAGGTTTCTGCTTTTTCATAATTTTTATATACGAGGAAATGATAGCAATATAAATAATTTAGCTAAGTTAAGAGAAGTAAGATGTTTACGAATCTAGAATCAAAAATAATCTCACCAGCGAGGAGGTAAACCTGCCTTCGCTTGATGAGATTATATTTTTGATTTAGTGTTTTGAAGTGTACACTATTTCTTAAAAACATTTAATATTGCTTATATAGAGCACCATCTTTATACACTAAGAATTTTTTCTTTCAGATTTTCTTTTCAAATTGTCTATTTATATTACTAATTGAAGATCTGAGTTTTTTTTCATTTTTATAAAATTTCGTAGTATCATCAACTCATTCAATATATTTATAAATATCAATTAAATCTATTCAATCATTACTTTTCGATTTAAATATATATTCTATTATTTTATAAGGGACTCAATTTACTTTTACTTTCATTTCTTTATTATCATAGCTAACAACTCAAGATATTTTATTAAAAATACTTTGTATTCAGGTTGATATTCTTTTTCCAGTTACTTGTGTGTAGAGTTTCTCTATTTCTTCTTTTTTGCATAATATATGTTCCATTTCAAGTTCATTTAATATAAAATCGAAAGCCCTTTTTATTTTTTCAACTCAGTAATCATAAGAAATATTTGTAATTTGAGTTCTCATATGAGAATCTTTAATATTTTCTAATGCTCTTAACTTTCTTCTATTTTTCTCATCTAATTCGCTAATTGCATCAATAAAATCTTCGCATACTTTTTGAAATTCCGTATTCTTTGATAAGAAAATTTCTATAAAACCATATTTTTCTAGAGTTTTTAAAAGGAGTTTTCTTAAGTAATGAACTTCATCTAGTTCATCCTCTCAAATCTGATCATAAAAATTTTTTGTTTCTTTTCATAGTCTACTTCTACTTTTAGTCACGACATATATTCAAAAATTTTTATTGGTAGTATCATATCCTTCATAAATTATTTTTTTAATTTCATTCATAAAGTCATTATATTCTTTTATACTCTCAAATTTTAATTCATTCATTGCTGATTTTGTCATATCCTCTAAAAATAGTGATTGAGGAATTAACTTTGCTTTTTGCGGAACTATAATTCACTTTAATAAATCAGATAATGCCTCTGTAAAAACTATTTTCTCAATCTCATGAGCATTGTTAAATATTTCAATAATACTTTTATAATCAGGAGTCATGAACTAAAATTAATAATAAATTGTTTTTCATTATAGCATCATTTTCTACAATATCAACTAAATCAAATCATCATACATCTCAAATCATCATAATTCACTTTGATACATTGCCATTTCTATAACGAGGGAATAATAATGTCTCGCTATTATAATTTTTGTTTTATATTAAAAATATACTACTCAGCTATATTTTATTTTTCATCATACTTTCAATATTTCAGATTTTCATCATTCTGGTAGTATCCATACTTTTAAATCTAAAGCCAAAAATTGCTCTTCAAATACATTATTTTTTAATTTATGTATTATGGAAACAAGAAATAGCTTACTGGCTCAATTACTCGAATGTTGATATTTGGATATAGATTTTCTCATGGATCTTTGCGAGAACAATCTTTTAGATATAGATGTTGATGATATTCGTTCTAACTACTGAGAAATTGATGTAAATATATTGATTTATGAATCTATCAGAATGATTGCTGAAATGTTTATAGATGAGTATAGGGAAGAGATTTCATTGATTTTAGAATTACGATTTGACGGAACATTAGAAGACTATATGAGTTATCACGATTTATATGAGATTTACACTAATTATATGGACAGTCATTTATGGTTTTATAATGAAAAAATTCAAGAGTTATTTGAAAAATCAAAATACCAGGTATAAAGCTTGGTATTTTTTTATTTACAAATCAAATTATTCCCTATAATATATATAAATTTTACTTTTTTATGAATTTGAAATCTATGGCTAAAGAAAAAAAAGAAATTTCAATAGAAGAAAAATTATGGCAATCAGCAAACAAACTTCGTGGTTCTGTTGAATCTTCAGAATATAAACATGTAGTTTTAGGGCTAATATTTCTAAAATTTGCAAGTGATAAATTTGAAGAAAGAAAACAAGAGTTAATAAATGAATGAAAAGAAAAATACATTGAAATGACAGAGTTTTATACTATGAAAAATGTGTTTTACTTGCCTGAAATTTCTCGTTGGAGCTACTTAATAGAAAACTCAAAACAAGCTGATATTTCTCTAAAAATAGATACGGCTCTTTTTACTGTGGAAAAAAATAATCCAAGTCTAAAATGAGCTTTGCCAGATAATTATTATTCTCGTCTCAATCTTGATACTACAAAACTTTCTGCACTTCTTGATGAAATCAATGATATAGATACTCTCAAAGACAAATCTCATGATATAGTGGGAAGAGTTTATGAGTATTTTTTAAGTAAATTTGCAATTGCTGAATGAAAAGGTAAATGAGAATTTTACACTCCAAAGTCAATAGTAAATCTTATTGCTGAGATGATAGAACCATATAAAGGAAAAATATATGATCCTGCTTGTGGTTCTGGTTGAATGTTTGTGCAATCAATGAAATTTATAGAATCTCATCACTGAAATAAAAAAGATGTTTCTGTTTATGGGCAAGAATATACAGCAACGACTTATAAACTAGCAAAAATGAATCTAGCAATTAGATGAATTTCTGCAAATTTATGAGATATGTCAGAAGACACTTTTAAAAAAGATCAACACAAAGATTTAAAAGCTGATTTTATAATGGCAAATCCTCCATTTAATCAAAAAGATTGGAGAGCTGATAATGAACTGATAGATGATCCTCGTTGGATGTGATACGATGTACCACCAGCTAGTAATGCAAATTATGGCTGGATTTTAAACATAGTTTCAAAACTTTCAGAAAATTGAGTTGCTTGATTTTTACTTGCAAATGGTTCACTTTCTGGTTGATGAGATGAATATAAAATCAGAAAAAAACTTATAGAAAATGATCTAGTAGAAGCAATTGTTATTTTACCTCCAGATATGTTTTATACAACAAATATAAGTGTTACTTTATGGATTTTGAATAAAAATAAAAAAGCAAGATCTCTTGAAATAAACTGAAATATAAAAAATTATAGAGATAGACAAAAAGAAGTTCTTTTTATGGATCTTCGTCAATTATGAGTGCCTTTTGAAAAGAAATTTACTCAATTTTCAGATGAAAATATAAACCAAATTACAACTACTTATCATAATTGGCAACAAACAAGTTATGAAACTAAATATCAAAATATAGCTGAGTTTTGTTATAGTGCCAGTTTTGAAGAAATAGCAAAAAAAGATTTTTCTTTAGTTCCGAGTAAATATATAGAGTTTGTAAATAGAGATGAAAATATAGATTTTGATGAAAAAATGACAGCTTTACAAGAAGAATTTTCAACTCTTTTACAAGAAGAACAAAAATCAAAAGAAGAATTACTTTTAGTTTTTAAAAAACTTGGGTATGAGATCAAATTATAAGAAATTGTGAAAATATATTCGTCAAGTCAATAATCGTAATAAAGATTTGAAAGTATCAAATCTTTTATGAATAAATATTGATAAATTTTTTATGCCATCTGTTGCAAACATAGTTTGAACGGATTTATCAGTGTATAAAAAAGTTTCAAAATGACAATTTGCTTGTAATAGAATGCATGTTTGAAGAGATATGAGATTGCCAGTTGCTTTATCAAAAAATGATGAAGATTTTATTGTTTCTCCTGCTTATGATGTTTTTGAAATAATTGATGAAAAAGAATTATTGCCAGAATATTTGATGATGTGGTTTAGTCGCAAGGAATTTGATAGAAATGCTTGGTTTTATACTGATGCCGATGTTCGTCAATGACTTTCTTGGGATGCTTTTATAAACATAGAATTACCAGTTCCAGATATTACAAAACAGCAAGAAATAGTTGATGAATACAATGCTATAAAAAATAGAATAAGTTTGAATAATAGTTTGATAGAAAAACTTGAAGAAACAGCAAAAAGTATTTATAAAGAGTGGTTTGTGGATTTTGATTTTCCAGATGAAAATTGAAAGCCTTATAAATCAAGTGGTGGAGAAATGGAGTTTTGTAGTGAGTTGGAGAAGGAAGTACCGAAGGGGTGGAGAATTTGATTTTTTTGAGATAATATTTTAACGGAAATAATTTGAAGTTGAATAAAACAATTTGAATGAGAAAAAGTTTATTTAGCTACTGCTGAAATAGATTGAAATAAAATAATTAATTTTGATGTTAAAATTACATATAAAGACAGACCTTCAAGAGCAAATATGCAACCAATAAATAATAGTATTTGGTTTGCAAAAATGAAAAATACAAGAAAAAATCAATTATTTTTGAATATTGATAAATGGAATGTTGAAAATATTATTTTATCAACTTGATTTTGTTGAATAAATCCAGTAAATAATAGTTTATTTTATATTTATACTATTGTAAATTCATCTAATTTTGAAGATGAAAAAGATTTACTTGCAACTTGAACTACACAAGAGGCAATAAATAATGAAAGTTTAGTAAATATAAAATATCTTATACCAAATGATGATATTTTAAATAAAGTAAATGATTTATATTTACCAATTTATGAAACAAGTTCATTTTATAAAAAAGAGATTGAAAAATTAAGTAAAATGAAAGATTTGATTTTATCTAAAATGGCAAGTGAGAGTTAGGGAGTTTAGTTTTTAAGTTTGAGCAAATGTTTATAAAAAGTATTGAAATAAAAAATTATCGTTCTTTTAATTATAGTTGAAAAATAGAATTTCCAGATATAAAAAAACCTTTTACTATCATTTGAGCTAATAACTCTTGAAAATCTAATTTAATAAATTCTATATTGATTTGAACTTGATATAAATATATGTGAGATGATAGCTTGGATGAAAATGATTTTTTTAATCAAAATATTTCAAATCAAATAAATATTGATTTAGAAATTAATGAAAATGAAAAATTATCATTTTGATCTTGTGGTGATTATAATGAATCTCCTAAAATAAATTATAATTGAAGTTATATAAAATTTGATAAGAAGAAAGAAATTACATCAAAAATATTTTATATAGATTTTCAAGAAATATCAAAATTATTAAAAATAAAAACTGATTGGAGCTATACTTTGCTCTGAAAAAAAATTAAGGAATTTAGAAATAAATTAAAAACAAATAAAGAGCAATTAAAAGAGGCTAATTTAAAAGTTAAAGAATTACTTAAAAATGATATTTTATGATTAGATGAGGATTTTAAAAATTTTATTTCAAGTATTGAAGAATTTTTAAAAATTCATTTACACATAAAAAATGAAGATTTTTTAGTTGAATTTACTATATTAGAAATAGATAAAATTATAAATTCTTTATGATTTTATATAAGTGAAGATTGAAAAAAACCACAATTACCAATTGATAATTTATGAAATTGATATAAAGCTCTTATAGTTTCAGCAATTTTAAGAGCAATAGCAAAAGATAAAGATTGATGAAATATATTTATTTTTGAAGAACCAGAAACATTTTTACACGAAAATTTTGAAGATTATTTTTATAATAATATTCTAAAAGAGTTAGCTAAAAATAACCAAGTTATTATTACAACTCATTCAAAATCTTTTATAGATATTTTTGATTATAGAACAATAATAAAGATTGATAATACAGGTTGACAAACAAATATTACACAAAATCTAAATTTAGAATTAGCAGAAAATTGTAAAAATAAATTTGAGGAAATAAAAAAACTTAATTATCCTGATGACTTCTGATTATATGCTAAGTCTATTGATCCAAATTTAAATAAAATAGCTTTTTCAAAAAAAGTAGTAATTGTAGAATGACCTCACGATGTTTTAGCTTATAAATTAACTTTAGATACTAAATATATTGAAGTAGAAAAGTTTAATGAAGTATGAGAAAATATAAAAGAGGAAATTAAAGATGAGTTAATTGATTGATGACTTGCATTTAATTGAATTTCAATAATTCCAGCACATAGTAAAGATATTATATGAAATCTGGCTGTAATCTGTTATAATTTGAAAATTCCATTTTTTATTATTTTTGATTACGATTTAAAAAAAGATGTTGAAGTAGATTTTTCAGACGATATATTAAATAAAGAATATAAAAATAACCATCATCATAACGAAGTTTATAAAAAACTTGAAACTAATTGAAAACAACAATATACAAAAAATTTAATCCTTTGAAATGTTGCTTTAAAATTATGATGAAAATATCATATAAATAAACCTAAATTAGAGTGAGTTTTAAATTATGAAATAAATGATGAAGAAAAATTGGCTTATAAAAATAAATCTTCTGAAAGTGTTTTTAGTAAATTAAAATGAAAAACCCTTGAAGAAATAAAAATAGAATTTCCTAATTTTATTCCACAAGATTTAATAGATTTTATAAAATAAACTTAATACTTAATCCTTGTAAATTCCCCAAAAATATGCTAAAATAAACAAAATAATTTATTTTCAAGAAACACTTATGGATAAAAACGAATTATTAGAAATACTTGATTGACTACTTGCTCTAAAAGCAGAAAATGAAGTAGTTGAGTTTAAAGAAGCAAATAATGATTATGATTTAAATAAAATATGAAAATATTTTAGTGCTTTATCAAATGAAGCAAATTTAAAAAGTAAAAAATATGCTTGGCTTGTTTTTGGTGTAAAAAATGATCATAGTGTTATTTGAACAAATTATAGAACTAATAGTGTTTCTCTGCATAAATTAAAAGAAGAAATTTGAAATAAAATTACAGATAGAACAACTTTTATTGAAATATATGAAGTGGAAAAAGATTGAAAAAGAGTTATTTTGTTTCAAATACCACCAGCTCCAAGATGATTACCAATTTCTTGTGATTGACATTATTATGCAAGAAATAATGAATCTTTACAACCACTGAGTATGGAAAAATTAGATAGAATTCGCTCACAATCAGTAGTTGAAGATTTTAGTATAAAAATATGTGAAGGTGCAACTATAGATGATTTAGATACAGAAGCTATTAAAAAAGCTCGTGAATTGTATTCAAAGAAAAATCCAGAAAAATCAGAAGAAATAAAAACTTGGGATGATATAACTTTTTTAAATAAGGCTAAAATTACCATTCAATGAAAAATAACAAATACTGCAATAATATTGTTATGAAAACCAGAATCAGAACATTTTTTATCTCCAGCTATTTCAAAAATATCTTGGATATTAAAAGATAGAGATTGAATAGAATTAGATTACGAACATTTTTCTTGTCCGTTTTTATTAAGTGCTGAAAAAGTGTTTAATAAAATTCGTAATTTAAAATATCGTTATATGAATTCTTGAACTTTATTTCCTGAAGAAGTTGATAAATATGAACCATATATCATAAGAGAAGCATTAAATAATTGTATTGCTCATCAAGATTATACAATGGCTTGAAAAATAAATGTTATAGAAACAAATGATTCTTTAATTTTTACAAATAGCTGAAAGTTTATACCTGAAACACTTGAAAATGTTATAGATTCTAATTCGCCATCGGAATATTATAGAAACAGATTTTTGGCTGATGCAATGGTGAATTTAAAAATGATTGATACCATTTGAAGTTGAATAAGAAAAATGTTTATAATTCAAAAAAATAAATATTTCCCACTTCCAGAGTATGACTTTAAAAACAATAAAGTCTCATTAACAATAATTTGAAAAGTGCTTGATATAAATTATGCAAAAAAATTAGCTCAATCAAAAGATAAATTGACTTTAGAAGATATAATTTTATTAGATAAAGTTCAAAAGAAAAAAGAATTAACAACATCTCAAATTACTTATTTAAAAAAACAATGATTTATAGAATGAATAAAACCTAATTTTCATATATCTTTAAAAGTAGCTGAATGAACAGAATTAATTTCTGATTATGTAAAATTAAAATGATTTAAAGATGAACATTATAAAAAATTAATTCTTGAATTTATATCAAAAAAGAAATGAGCTACAAAACAAGAAATAGATAAATTATTGCTTGATATTTTACCAAATGTTTTGGATGATACAAAAAAGAAAAATAAAGTAAGAAATATATTGTATGCCATGTCTAAAAAAGAAAAAGTTATTTATAACTCATGAACGAGTAGATATCCAATATGGAAAAAAGTTTAACTAAAAAGAATATAAAATTAGATAAACTTTTAGATAAACTTTTAGTTAAACTTTTGAGAAAATCTCTATTTTGTCACAAAAATATTTATCTAAAATAAACAAATAATTTATTTACAAAATAATACTTATGAAATTTACAGAAAACTCGTTAGAAACTGCAATAATAGAATTATTAGAAAAAGAGGGGTATCCTCATATGAATGGATCACATATTCACAAAGAAATAAGTGATGTTTTAATTCGTGAAGATTTACAAAACTATTTATTAGCAAAGTATTCTAAGGATGATATTACTTTAAACGAAATAAAAAGTATTATTCGTAAACTTGAACTTTTTCCATCATCAAGTTTGTATGATAGTAATAAAGCAATTATCAAACTTATTTCAGATGGGTTTATATTTAAAAGAGAAGATAGAACAAAAAAAGATTTGTTTATAGAACTTATTGATTTTGAAGAGCTTAAAAACAATACTTTCAAGTTTGTAAATCAAATGGAAATCCAATGATTTGAAAAAAGAATCCCAGATGGAATTATTTATATCAACTGAATTCCAGTCGTTGTTTTTGAATTTAAGAGTTCAATAAAAGAAAATGCAACTATTCGTGATGCTTATACACAACTAACTGTTCGTTACAAAAGAGATATTCCAGAGCTTTTCAAATATAATGCTTTTTGTGTCATAAGTGATTGAATAAATAATAAAATGTGATCACTTTTTTCTCCGTATGATTTTTTCTATGCTTGGAGAAAAACCACTATAAATAGTAAACCTTCAGATTGAATAGATTCTCTTTTTACTATGATAGAATGACTTTTTGATAAATCTCGTTTACTTGAAGTGATAAAAGATTTTATATATTTTCCAGATCAGTCAAAAAATGATGTGAAAATTGTTTGTCGTTATCCTCAGTTTTATGCTACTAAAAAACTTTTTGAAAATATTTTAGTAAATAAAAAACCTGATTGAAATGGGAAATGATGAACATATTTTGGTGCTACTTGATGTGGAAAAAGTTATACTATGCTTTTTCTGACTCGTTTACTTATGAAAAGTAAAAATTTATCTAGCCCTACAATAGTTATCATTACTGATAGAGTTGATTTAGATGATCAACTATCTGCTCAATTTTGAGAATCAAAAGATTATATATGAGATGATAATATCATAAGTGTAGAATCAAGAGAAGATTTAAAGAATTATTTAAAATGAAGAAATAGTTGATGAGTATTTTTGACAACTATTCATAAATTTACTGAAAGTACAGATTTACTTAGTGAAAGAGATAATATTATTTGTATCTCTGATGAAGCTCATCGCTCACAAATAAATCTTGATAAAAAATTAAAAATTAGTGACAAATGAGTTACACATTCATATTGATTTGCAAAATATCTTCATGATAGTTTACCAAATGCAACATATGTTTGATTTACTGGTACTCCGATTGATGCAACTTTGGAAGTTTTTGGTCCAGTTGTTGATATGTATACTATGAAAGAATCAGTAGAAGATCAAATTACTGTTCGTATAGTGTATGAATGAAGAGCTGCAAAAGTATTGCTTGATAATACAAAATTGAGACAAATAGAGGATTATTATAAGAAGTGTGAAGATAATTGAGCAAATGAATATCAAATAGAAGAAAGTAAAAGATCAACTACAAATATGGAGGCTATTTTATGAGATCCACAAGTGATAAAAACTTTAGCCTCAGATTTCGTTGAGCATTATGAAAAAAGAATTGAGGAATGAGCTACAGTTTTGTGAAAAGTAATGTTTGTTTGTCCTAGTAGACCAATAGCTCATAGTTTTTATAAAGAAGTTCTTTCTCTTCGTCCAGAATGGGGAGAAAAAAAAGAATGTGATGATTGAGTAGAATTATCAGAAAAAGATAGAAAAGAAATCAAACCAATTGAAAAAATAAAGCTTATAATGACGAGATGAAAAGATGATAATAAAGAGTTATATGATGATATATGAGCAAAAGAAAATATAAAAGAGTATGATAGACAATTTAAAAATAAAAAATCAAACTTCAAAATTGCAATAGTAGTTGATATGTGGCTTACTGGTTTTGATGTTCCTTTTTTGGATACTATTTATATTTTTAAACCATTACAACAACATTCACTTATTCAAACTATTTCAAGAGTAAATAGAGTGTATGAATGAAAAGAAAGTTGACTTGTTGTTGATTATATTTGAATAAAAAGCAATATGAATATTGCATTAAAAAAATATTCAGATGTAGATGGAAGTGATTTTGAAGATATTTGAAAAGCTGTAACAGTAGTAAAAGACCAATTAGATTTACTAAATAAATTATTTGTAAATTTTGATTCAAGTAAATATTTTTCATGAACTCCTTTAGAAAAACTTAATAATTTAAACAAAGCTGTTGAATTTGTACAAATTACTGAAACTATAGAAAAAAGATTTATGTGACTTGTTAAAAAACTTCGTTCAGCCTTTAATTTATCATGTTCAAATGAAGAAATAAATGATATTGAAAGAGATCAAATACATTTCTATTTTGCTATAAAATCTATACTTCATAAACTTACAAAGTGAGAAGCTCCTGATGTAAGTCAAATGAATGAAAAAGTAAGAGAAATGATACAAGAAGCAATTATAAGTGAATGAATAGAAGAAATTTTTAAGTTATGAGAAGACAATGAAACTAAGCTTGATATTTTTAGTGATGAATATCTTGCAAAAATTGATAAAATCAAGCTTCCAAATACAAAGATAAAATTATTACAACAACTTTTATCTAAAGCAATTCAGGAATACAAAAAAACTAATAAAATTAAATGAATAGATTTTTCAAAAAGACTTCAAAAAATAGTTGAAAAATATAATGAAAGAAAAGAAGATTTAGTTTTTGCTTGAGAAGTTTTGGATGATGTTGCTCATCAATTTGCAAATTTATTTCATGAGCTTAAAAAAGATATGAACTCTTTTAAAGATTTATGAATAAATTTTGAAGAAAAAGCATTTTATGACATATTAAAAGATATAGCAAAAAAACATTGATTTGAATATCCAGAAGATAAATTAATAATTCTTTCAAAAGCTGTAAAAACTGTAGTTGATGATAAAACAAGATATACTGATTGGGATCAAAAAGATGATATAAAAGCAGAATTAAAAGTGGATTTGATTTTAGTACTTGCTGAAAATGATTATCCACCAGTTACAAAAGATGAAGTATTTAAAGAAATTTTTGAACAAGCTGAAAATTTTAAAAAGTATAGTAATCTTTAATTATAAGAAGTATGCAAATATCACAAGAACATTTAGATGAATTTAAAAAAATCTATAAAGATAAATTTTGAAAAGATCTATCAGATAAAGATGCATTAGATATGGCAACTTCATTGTTAAACTTTGTAAAAATTATTGTTGAGGAAGATGAAAAATAGTTACATTTCAAACCCATCCAACAACTCCCTCAAAGTTCCATAGTCTCTGCTTTGAGTGCCTCCAAAATAGATTAATTAATTAAAAAAAACAAAAATTTATAAAATTTTTGTTTTTTTTATAGTATAAATTTTGAAAAAATAAATATTTGTATATATATAAAGATATATATTTATACTTTATCTAACTAAAAAACTATTTTAATAAACTTGCAATTATGAAAAAAGAAAACTTGAAATTAGAGATTTTTCAATGAAAAAATTGAGAAATAGAAGTAAATTTTGATAAAAATGATGAAATATTTTGGCTTTTCCAAAAAACAAATAGCAGAAATATTTGAAATAATGAAGTTTTAAATCTTATAAAGTCTTTTGCAAATACTTGGTTTAATTTAGAAAATTTTGATAAATGAAATTTACCAGAAAAATGAATAACTAAAAAAGAATTTAAAATAGAGATAAAAAAACTCTATCAAAATATAGAGGTTTTAAAACAAGATTTGATTAAAAAATGACTTGCAACTGAGATGTTTGCTTGAGAAAAAAACAAATGAAATTTAGAATGAATTTTTGGAAATATTTTTGCAAGTTTTGACAGATTTGTTTTGTTTGGTTTTTGCAAAAAACTTGATTTGAATTTTGAGAAACTATAAATCCAGAAACTCTTACTACACTTACTTTACTTATAGCACAAAGTGAACCAAAAGAAAAAGAAAGGATGATATGACTTATTTTGTTATTATTAAAAAATTAATTTACCCATATTGGTATATTTTTATTTCACACTCACTTGTCAATTCATAAGCATAGGTAAAAGCCAATCTCTCAGTTCAGCAAGTTTTTGATTTTCTAAAATGTTTTTAGAAATAATTTCTTTTAAATATAATATTTCATTATATTTTTTAACAATAGTTTCATTATAAGCAACTTTATATTCAAGTAAATCGTCAACTCAAATAACTGGCATTTTAGTTCATTTTGAATTAACAACTGCAAAATTAAATATACTATCAGAAATCATAGTTATTAATGCAAAATTATAATCATATTCATTTTTTACTCTAAACGAATGTACTGTTCATGTTACAAATCAATCAAAAGGAGAAAATCAAGCTTTTAATAAATATGGTCTTATTCATCAAAATAATATATCATATTTATTAAGTTTAAATAAATTTGTTCAAAATTTATCACTGCTACTTTTATCATTCAAACACATACTTCAACTAGGCATTACAGATAAATCGATTGTATCAATATCATATTTCTCTCAATTTAAAGTAAATTTTTGATTATTTTTCTTTAATAATTCTTTCAATTTTTTCACTCCCCATCCTTCAGGAATTTCTCTTTTTAACTCATCACTCCAAATCATTTTTCAACCACTACTTTTATAAGGTTTTCAATTTTCATCTGGAAAATCAAACTGAATAAACCAGTAATCATAAAGAGTTTTAGCCATTTTTTCTAGTTCTGAATTCATTTTGTTGTTTAGTTCTATTTTTGAGTCGAGATTTGAAAGGATTGAGGCTATTTTTTGTTGCTCATAAATATTTTCTGGAATATTTATAATTTGGTCTTCCATATATTCTTTTGTCAGATGAAGCATAATACTTCAATGAGTTGAATTTAACATTGATTTTGTTTTATTTTGTAACAAATAATACAGATATTTTTTGTTCACTATCTTATTATTTGGTACAAGCTTCCAAATATGGTAATGATAAATTGTATTATCTTCATTCCATATTCTTGGACCAAATGAAGCTGACCATGCAAATAGCAAGTCCTCTTTGTTACAATATTTATCTTCTTCTAATTCTAAATTAGAATAATACCAATTATTATTACTAAAAAAATTACCTACTCTTAAAACTTTATATTTTCCATATTCGAGTAGTTCTTCTTGTTTATAGGCTTTACCATTTATTACTCTACAAACCAACCCTAATTTATATTTTATTAATCTACTCATATTTCAATCATTTTAATTGACTAAAAATTTCATCTTCAAGTTTTTTTGATTCTACAAAAAATCCTTGTAGATTTGTTTCATATTCTTTCATTTTAGCTTCAAATTCTTCTTTTGAGATGTCTACATACTCTATTTTAATATCAAAATATTGTCATGCACTCAAAGAATAATTTTTTTCTTTTATTTTCTCATAATCAACTACTACTGATAAATCTTCTATTTGTTCTACTTTATGAAAAACATTAATTATTTGTTGTTCTTCATCTTTAGATAAAACAGTTTTTTGATTCTTATCATCAACTTTTACTTTAGTTCAAAGTTTTGAAGCATCCATTAGAACTACTTTTCAGTCTTTGTTTTGTTTATCTATAAAGATTATAGAAACATTTGTTCCAGTATTTGCAAATATATTACTTGGCATACTTACTACTCATTTAAGCATTTTTTCTTGTATAAGTTTTTCTCTAATTTTTAATTCTATTCAACTTTGAGCTGTAATAAATCAAGTTGGAACAACTATTGCTGCTTTTCATTTATCAGATAAACTATAAATAATATGTTGTAAAAATAACAAATAAATAGCCATTGAATCTTTTTTCTTATCAGCAATTTTTGGAACTCAAGCAAAAAATCTTTCACTTGCATTTGGAAGAGTTTCCACTTGGTTTCTCCATTCTGAAAAATCAACTTTAAAAGGTGGATTTGAAACGATAAAATCCATTTTTTCATTGTGTCTATTGTTTATAATAGTATTTCCTTGAACGATATTATGAATAGAGTGAGAAAGATTGTTTAATATCAAGTTTAAACGAAGAAGATTTGATGATTTATAAGAGATATCTTGACTATAAATAGTACATTTACTAGATCAAATTTTACTGGCAATATTCATAAGTAAAGTACCCGAACCAGCCGAAGGATCATATACTTTTACACTTTGCATATCTTCATCTCAAACTAGTATTTCAGCCATTACTTTTGCTATAGAGTGTGGAGTAAAATACTCTGCATATTTTCATCCACCATCTTTGTTGTAATCTTTGATCATATATTCAAAAATAGTCGAGAAAAAATCAAATCATTGACTAAAAACTTCATCAAAATTTATCTTTGAATTAGCTAGTTTATTGATAATTTGTTTTGCAAAATCATTATGTTGAGAACGGTCAGCAACTGCACCTTGTATAAGTGATTCTTCAAATAGTCTTATATCTGTATTTCAAGATGTATGAACTGAAAAAACACTATTATTTAAAATAGCTATATCGTTCAGTGTATCATCAAAAGTTTTTGCAAAATCATCATTATCTTGTATAGAAAAAAGATATGATAAAAGATGTTTTGGTTTTAAATGAGCTGATTTATTTCAGATTTCAAATTTAAGTATTTTATTATATTCATCATCACTGATTTTTTCTAAATCTGAATATTCTTTTAGCTCTGGTCTAACTTTTTGAATTTCATATAAAAATTTATCATTTAAAAATTTATACAAAAAAGATTGAGTAACTATTTTATATTCATTTGCATCTCATCATAATCAACTATGAGTACAAACACTTTTTATAGCATCTACTAAATCTGTTATATTTTTATTATAAGAACTATTCATTTTTAAAAATTATTAATTAATAACTATATTCTTCCATATATTCTTTTTGAGTTAATTCACAAAGTTTCATAAGCACTTCATACGATAACTTTTTATCTGCTAAAGTTGTTTCTTTTATAGAATTACCTAGTGTTATTGCAACTTCGTTTGAAAAATATCACTCATTTTTTAGCAATCATTCATTTTGTAAAACAGCAAAATCTATTTTTTCTTTTGCAAGCTTTAAGACTTCATAAAGAGTTATATTTGCACTTACTTTTCAAGAAGATTCTATTCATTTATAAATACGAGCATACTTTTTATCTCATGAGAATTTTTGTTCTAACACTTCATTTTTGCGATTTAATTCTCTTATTTTATTGTAAATATTTTTAAATTCAGTACTTTCAAATTTCATTTTTTCTAAATCTGAATCAAATTCATTTATATGATGTTTTGTGAGAAGTTTTACAAATTCTTGATATATTGAAATCCATTCAACATCTTTTTTATTCCAATTATTATTCAGTTCTACTCTTGTTTTATGAGCTATATCTTGTAAGTCATTTGCAAGCATTTTTAACTCTTCTTCTCAAACTTTTGTAAAATTAAAAATCACATTTTCAATAGCTACATTTAATAGTTGTTTACTATCTACATCTTGAACAGATTCTTGAAGGCTTAATAAATTTAAACAAGCACTTACTTGATTAAGTAAAGTAGATAATAATTTTATATCTAGTTTTTCTAAAACCTCAGTGTGTCAGATTAAACGGGAAATATTATATAAATTTCTTGCTTCCTCAAGTGCTTTTTTTACTTCTAAAATAGTTTTTCTATCAGTTATATTTGTAATTTGTGATGAAAATATTTCAAGATTATCTATACTATAATCAGACAAAACAACTTGTATTTTATTTAATGAATCCTCAATTTCTTCTTTTGACATAAAAAGAGATCCAAATATATTTTGTTCATCTTCTCAAGTTGTTCAAGTATCATATTCACGAGTTAATTCATCAAAATAAGCTTTATTTGTAATATCAAATTCTTGGCTTATATCAGCAAAATCTACTACATATCAAATACGAAAATCTTTGTATGGTCTATTTACACGAGTAAGAGTTTGTAATAAATTATGAGCTCTAACTTTTCTTCATAAATACAATTTTTTCAATCTTGGAGCATCAAATCAAGTTAAAAGCATTGAATAAACAAATAAAATATCTATTTTTCCATCTTTATAATCTTGTATTTTGTTTTTTCTTGTTTCTTTATCATCTTCATCATGAAGAATTAAAGCTGAAGTTAAATTATGTTCTCAAAGATTTTTATTAAATAATTCAAATAATTTTCTTGCTTGCTTAGAAGTATCACAAACAACCATTGCTCAAATGGTATCATCACCAAATCTTACTCTTGAGAATTTAAAATCTTTTAAAATATATTCAAGCATTGGCAAAACAAATTTTTCATGAGAATAAAGATCTTTCTTTTTAAGACTTCATGCTTTAATAAATTCATTTAATTCTCTATGAATTTCTTTCATTTGTTCTTTAAAATTTGTTTCAATTTCTTCACGAAGAAGTTTTAGTGTGTATCAATCTTTTATTGAACTGTTATAATAATATTTATGAATATATTTTCAGAAAATATTAGTTGTTGTTTTTAAATCAGCTTTATCGCTAAGCTCATTTTCTTCATCATCTATTTTTTCATGTTTATTGTAAACAATAAGTGGAGTTCAAGTAAGAGCTATTTTTATTGCATCTTTATCAGAATTATATAGATTTGCTAAAAAACTTCATTTTGGATCATAACTTCTATGAGCTTCATCTATAAAATAAACTCTCTGCACTTTTATATCATATCAACTATCATTAAAAACAGTTGTATCTTCTGCAAACTTTTGAATATTTATGACTGTAATTCCAACCTTTGTAGTATTATTTTTAAAATCTTTTAATAAATCTTGTTTACTATTAACAGTACTTACTTCAAGTCATCTTTTTTGGAATTCTTTTTGAGTTTGAATGAGTAAATCCAATCTATCAACTACAAAATAAAACTTTGGAACAACTCATTTTTTACTAAAATAATCAGTTAAATATCTGATGTTATAAAAAGCTAAAGCTGTTTTTCAACTTCATTGAGTATGCCAAATAATTCATCTTTTTTCTCACTCTTCAATATAATTTTTTATCGATTTAGTAGCAAAAAATTGAGGATATCTCATTATATGTTTTTGAATAATAAGTTCTCATTTATCATTTACTTCATCAACATAAGCAATTCCATATTGCAATATCATTTTAAGTCTTTCTTTTGTAAATAAAGATGATAAAATACGATTAGTTGGTTTATCTATATCTTTATTTGTTTTAAATTCTGGAGAATGTTTTAATGTAGGATAATTTGTATCTTTTAAAATAAAATCTTCTACTGTTTCATCAATTTCTTTTATTTCATCAATTATTTCACTTTTTAACTCTTCACGAAAATTATTAAATCTAACCTTAGTGTTTCTTGAAGTAGTAGCATAAAAAGCTCAAGCTAACTGATCAATACCAATATCATCATATTCCATATTATTTGAAAATACGAGTAATTGAGTAATATTGATAAACTTTCTAAAAGCATTATTTTTAAATCTATAATCAATTCTATCTCTTTCAGCTTTTATTCATTCTGGATTATTTGGTTTTTTAACTTCAATAAAACTTAAAGGTAATCAATTTATAAAAACAGTAATATCTGGTCTAAATTCATCTTCTCAGTTTTTACAAGTAAGTTCAGTACAAACATGAAAAGTATTATTATTAAAATTTTGCCAATCAATTATTTTATAACTAGAATTTCACTTTCAAAGTAAACGATTATAAAATTGTTTTCATAAATCATCTTGTCATAGCTCAAGAGATATATTTTTAAATTCATTTTCAAATTTTCTAATATCTTCTTCACTACTAACACTCATATTATTGAGTTTAATAAATTGACTAAGAAAAATATTTTTAATAATATTTGTTTCAGAGTCTAATTGATAACTAACATCTTTCATAGAAAAATAATTATATCAAATCCTTGTAAGATGAATTAATGCAGGGATTTTTACTCTGGAATCTTCATTATGAACCATAATAAAATATTAATAAATTAAAACTTTTCAAAACTACTTTTCCTATACTTCAAAATACTTTCTTAAATTAGATGAAAAATAGTTTTAATATATCACTTATTTTTTTTATTTCTATATATTTTTAAAATAGCACTAAATAAAATAAAATCATTTAGTGCTATTTTTTTATCTCAAAATGGTGGAGTAATAAGACAAATTTTGAACAAATACAAAATTTTATTAAAGAAATGCCTTTGAGATTTGCTAAATGATTATTTGCCTTTTACTCAAGTGAATTTAAATGAAGTGAAAAGATACTTGATAAACTAAATAAAGAACAAAAGCTTTTGTATTGAGTAAGCTAAAATAAATATAATTTATAATAAGGTAATGATATTAGAACTGTCAATACTCCATAAACTAATATCTTAATTTATAGCTTTATATAAACAAAAACTAAGTATTAAAGAAGTAATTTATGGAGTAAAAATGAATTTACAGACTAATGATTTAGGTTATTTTATTTTTTTACACGATAAAAAAGATGTGAAGACCATATTGACTAGGAAAACTGACAACCAGTGATTATTCTAAAAGATTGACTATTAAAGGCTTAAAATCATTTTTAAGTAACAATAAAGAATTTCAATCTTGAAGTTATTGATGGACTAAAAATTGAGAAAAAAACTGAAGTATATCTATTGATATGACAAAATTAGAAACAAATTGATATGTAAGAGTTACTTTTACACAAACAAGTTATGATTGAGAAAAAAAGGAACTGGATTATCAAATTCCTTTAGTTTCTACTCCTTGCAACTACTGATGAGTTAGATGGTGGTTTAAATGTCCTTGTAAATGAAATAGATGTAGTATTTTATATTTACAAAATAATTGAATTTTTGCTAGTAGAAAAACACTTGATTTAGTTTATGATGAACAAAAGAAAAGTAAAAGACGGAGGTATTTATGATATATAATGTGAGATAATCTTACAAAGATTTATGCAATACAAAAAACTATGAAATATCCTATTAGAAACTGAAAGTATACTAAAAAAGCTTTAAGAATTTTAAGACTTAGAAAGAAAATGCCTACTGAAGAAGAAATAGAAAGAATGAGTGAAGTTTTAGGATGGTAGCTAATATAGACTAATGATTTAGGTTATAAAAATAAAATATCGTATTGATTTATTATCAATTATAGATATATTGTAAAAGTATTTTTTAAAGTAAAATATATGAAAATAGAAATAGATATAAATGGACTTTTAGAAAAGAAAAAATTAAGGCTTATAGATATAGAAAATAAGACTTGATTGAGTTATCAACAACTTTGGAATATCAAAACTTGAAGAACAAAAAAAATAGAGTTTGAAACTATATGAAAGCTTTTAGAGGCATTTAAATGTAAACCAAATGATTTATTTAAAATAACTAAATAACTATGCAAAACTCACTAGAACAATTAAAAACATCATTAAAAGAAATGTTTCAATTTCAAAATAATGACTTAAATTTTGGAATTTTTAAAATATATAAACTAAAGCAAAAAGAAATAGAAAAGTTTATAGATGAAAATCTTGAAAATATTGTAAAAAAAGAATTAGAACAAGTTTCAAATCTTGAAGAAAAATCAAGTTTACTTGAGCTTGAATTATTTTTAAAATGATTTAATCAAGAAAAACTTTTAGAAGATATAAATTTAAACTATGAAAAAATAGATTGATTTATAAATTTATGATGAAACTGAAATACTGAAAAACTAAAAGAAATATTAAAAAGTCAAAGAGTTTGAAGTATAGAATGAGATTTAGAGAATAAGATATATAACTATATTTTAAACTTTTTTGAGCTTTATTATAGTGAGTGAGATTTTGGTTATAATACTAGAAGTCTAAATACTTATAAAGTAGAATATGATGAAAATTATAATGGAAGTGATATAATGTTTCACTGGAAGCATAAATGAAGTTATTATATAAAATCTGCAAATTGATTTAATAGTGTAAAGTTTGAATTACAAAATAAAAATATAGAATTTTTACTTGAAACAAATGAAGAAAGTGAAGCAGAAGAACTTTCACAAAATAATAATAGAGAAACAGAATTTAAACATTATAAATTTAATAGAATTGAAAATATTTGAAATGATACTTTCAAAGTAATTTTTAATTTATCAAAAACTTCAACTTCTAAAGAAGAAATATACAAAGCTATTTTTAAAGAAATTTTAAATATAGAAATTGATGAGAGTTTTTTATTTAATAAAGAATGAAAGGCAATTTTTAATAGTTTAGATAAAAACTTTTGAAAAATAGAAAACTGAAATATTAAATGATTTAGTCAGTTAAAAATCAAAAAAGATGATTTAGTTAAAAAATATGATACAAATTTTTGAAAACAAGAAAAAATAAATAAATCTTTTGATGAATTAGATAGTAAAAATGAATTAGAAAATACAATAATTACTTTATGGAGTTTAGACAATAAATTAAATAGTTTTTATATCTGAAATGATAGTGATTTTTTTATTCATAAAGATTTAAAAGGTTTTTTAACCCTTGAAAAAGAAAAATTTATCAAAAATAATATTTTATGAGATTTAAACACAATACTAAACTCTAAAATTGATAATACAACACTTGTAATAGCAAAAACTTTTAATGAAATTTCAAGCAAGATAATAGAGTTTTTATCTGCAATAGAAGAATTTCAAAAATCTATGTTTGAAGCTAAAAAGAAAGTTTTAGTTTCGGAATATTGTATAACTCTTGATAAGATAGAAGAGAGTTTTTATAGTGAGATTTTAGAAAATAAAGCACAAATAGAAGAATGGAAAAATTTATGATTTATAGAAGATGAAAAAGTTTTAAATCTTGAATATTTAAAAAATAATCAAACTCTAAATATTGATACAAAATTTTTCTCTAAAGATTTCAAAGATAGACTTTTAAATACTTTTGATGATTTAGAAAATGAAACAAACTGAATACTTATAAACTCTGAAAACTTTCAAGCACTGAATTTACTAAAAAATAAATACAGATGAAAAGTAAAATGTATTTATATTGACCCTCCATATAATACTTGAAAAAACTTTGTTTATAAAAATAGTTTTAAACACTCTTCTTGGATTTCTATGATGGAAAATAGATTATTAGAGGCAAAACAATTATTAACAAATGATTGAATAATTATTATAGCTATTGATGATTTAGAAAGTGATAATTTAAGACTATTATGTGATAGTATTTTTTCAAAAGAAAATTATATTTGAATAATAACAACTATTTGTAATCCTCAATGAAGAGTTGCAAATAAAACATCTAAAACCTGTGAATATAATTTAATTTATGCTAAAGATATTTTAAATATTTGAGAACTTATGGTTCCAAAAAATTGAATTACTTCAAATGTAAATTTGAAAAGAACTTGAACTAATTCAAGAAGAGATGAAAGACCTAATAGATTTTATCCTATATTAATCAAAAATAATAAAATTACGATGATTAGTTTGGATGAATATAATCAAATATATAGCAAAGAAGATAAAACATTTAATGATGATTTTTTGATTGATTTAGAAAAAAAATACTCTGATTTATGATATAGTTTCATTTTACCTAAAACTTTAGATTGAGAATATCTAGTTTGGCAAAGAACCTTTGACAGAGTATTATTAGAAAAAGATGAATATATTGTAAAATGAGATAGTATATTTACACCTGCTTATTATGATGAAAAACCAAGAACTTGTTGGACTGATGCAAAATATTCTAATCCAGAATATGGTTCTGAATTGTTAAAAAATATTTTATGAGAAGTAAAATTTGAAACACCAAAGAGTGTATTTACTGTAAAAGATTTTATAATAACTTGTTCTTATAAAAATTCAATAATCCTTGACTTCTTTTCTTGAAGCTGAACAACACAACAAGCAGTTATTGAATTAAATAAAGAAGATAATGAAAAAGAAACTTGAACTTGAAATAGAAAATATATTGGAGTGGAGATGTGAGAGTATTTTGATACAGTTACCAAACCGAGAATTCAAAAAGTGATTTATACGAGTAATTGGAAAGATTGACTTCCTCAAGATAATAAATGAGTTAGTCAAATAATGAAATATCAAGTTTTGGAACAATACGAAGATATGCTTGATAAACTAGAAATTGACTCTGAAAACTTCCCTGAATGATTAGATCTGAAATATTTATACAAAAAAGAAGAAATACAACTAAAATCAACTCTGAATTTAAGAAAACCTTTTGAAAATTCTTATATTTATTGAAAAGCTAAAAAACAAACTCAAATAGATTTAGTGGAAACTTATAATTATGCAAAAGGAAATAATATAGAAAGCATTAAAACTTTTGAAATTTGAAAAGATAAAAAATATTATAAAGCAGTAAAAATCTGAAATATCTTGCAAATTTGGAGAAATATAGAAGTATGAGAAAATGATTTAGAAAATATAAAAGAAATAGTGGTAAAATATAAAGATATAGAGGTTTTAGAAGTAAATGTAGAGATTTATAGCTTAGAGAGAAATAAATTCGGTATACTTGAAATAAATGGCAAAAATTACGATATAGAAATAATTGATGAAAGTTTATTTAATGAGTAAAAATATTTTAAAATAATTATTTATGAAAAAAGAACTTACAAATTCAAATATTGATAGACAAAATATTTTAAATAATAGTCTAGCAATACAAGAAATTCAAGAACAAATTTGAATGAAATGATTTCATTTTGAATGAAAACTTTGGTTTACTAAAAAACAAGTAACCGAATTTTTTGAAGTGACAAGAAAAACAATTGATAATTATTTAGATGCAAATCAAGATGAATTAAGAAAAAACTGATATGAAATTTTTACAGGGAAAAGGCTTAAAGAAGCTAAAAGTATATTTAAGAGGGAAATTGATTACCCTCTATTTGAAGATGAGAATGGTTTAGATAAAGCAAAATCAAATCTTTGACTTTTTGACTTCCGTAGTTTTTTAAATCTTTGAATGCTTTTAATTGAGAGTGAAAAAGCTCGTGAATTAAGAAAAATAATTCTTGATATTACTATTGATACTATAAATAAAAAAACTTGATGAGAAACAAAATATATCAATAGAAGAGATATAGATTTTTTAGAAAGTTCTTTTAAGTGAGAAAATTATAGAAAAAAATTTACAGATGCTTTAAAAGACTATGTAGATATGTGAAATATCAAATATCCTATTTTTACAGATAAAGTATATGAAATTGCTTTTTTAGAAAATGCAAAAGAGTATAAAAAAATACTTAATTTAGAAGAAAAAGATAATTTAAGAGAAACTTTTTATACAGAAGTATTAAATGCTATTGCTTGTATAGAAAATTGAATAGCAGATGAATTAAAAAAAGAAAGTGAAAAATTATGAAGAAAATTAAGTCAAATTGAAACTGAAAATTTATTTAATGAAGTTTGAAATAATTCATTTTTAAAACCTCAAATTGAAGATATAAGAAATAAAATGGCAAGTCGTGATTTATGTTTTAGAGATGCTTATCACGATAAATTAGAAAGATATATAAGTGAGGTTTGAATAGATGATTTTGAGAAATTTATTTGAGAAAAAAGCAAGAATTTTGAAGATATTTTAAAAGATACAAGTGATGTTATTAAAAGATTAAAAAATAAATAATTTACTTATGAAAATAATCTATCCTGATATAGAAAAATTAATAGAATTTCATTCTCAAATAATTCAAATTTGATTAGATAAATGAGAATGATGAAGTTTTTGATTTTTATGATGAAAAGATAAAACTGATTTAAATAGTGTAATTGAATTTATAAAAAATGATGATTATTATCCTGAATTAGAAGATAAAATAACTCACTTAATGTTTTCTATAAATAAAAATCATATTTTTGCAGATTGAAATAAAAGAAGTAGTATTTATTTTTCGGCATATTTTTTATCTTTAAATGTATTTGATAATAGTTTAGTAGAAAAATATATTAGAGAATTAGAAGATATTGCTGTATATGTAGCAGATAACAAAATTTCTAAAGATTTATTAGGAAAAATAATAAAATGCTTAATAAACTATGAAGAATATGATGAAGAATTAAAACTAAAAATTTATAACTCTATTAATTTATAAAATAATGGAAACAAAATTATATAATTATCTTTCAAAATCTTTACTTGAAAAAGATATAGATTTTTCAAATCCTGAAATTCAAAAAAAGATAGAAAATTTAAAACAAAATTCTTTATGATTAGAAGAAAAGTATATAAAAAAGATTATAAGCTATTTAAAGACTTATAATTCTTTTTTGACTTCAAACTGAAAAAATGAAGTAAGTTTGAGATATTATCAAATCCTTGCTTTGTATTTTTCCGAAATGTACTTTGATATAAAAGATGAAAAAGAAATGGATAGTTTTTCAAAAAAATCTCTTTCTTATTGGATGGCAACTTGAAGCTGAAAAACTATTGTAATGCACTTAAATATTTTGCAATATTTAGATAAAATAAAAAATTATAATACTTTTCAAATATTATTTACAACTCCTTGAGTAAATCTTATTGACCAACATAAAGAAGAATTAGAACCTTTTATAAATTATTTAAATTCAAAATACAATAATAAAATTGATTTAATTATAGATACAACTTCATCACTTTTAAATAAATGAAGTGATTATTATAGTTTATCTTGAAATAATAGAATAAAAAGACTTATTTTGATAGATGAAGCTCATATTTGAACAAGTTCTGATTGAGAAAAAGTTTTTTACAAATTTAGAAATGAATTAAATAAAGAAAATAGCTTTTTATTTGAGTATTCGGCAACCTTTCATAATTTAAGCTCTTGACTAGAAAAAGAATATGAAAATCAAATAGTTTATGATTATAATTATAATCTATTTTATAAAGATTGATATTGAAAGGATTTTAGTTTTAAGCAAGTTTGAAATGATATTTTGGCTTGAGATGATGAAAATGAATTAAAACAAAATCTTGATAAATGTTTACAACTTATAAGTGAAAAAATAGATATTTGGAGTAAAATAAGTGATTATAATTCAAATAAACAAATAAGCTTATTTTGAGATTTTAAGATGTTTCCTGATAAACCTCTTATAACTTTTATGTGAAATACAGTAAACAACAAAGATAAAAAAAATGATGACCCTGAAATAAGTGATATTTCAAATATTGTAAAGTATTTAGCAAATTTAACTGATAGTGAGAAAAAGACTTTTGAAAATGTATTTAATTATAAAATATCTTGAAAACTCACTATTACTAGAAATAAATGAGTAATAGATGAATTATTATTATCTTATGGAGATGATTGAAAGTATTTTGGTATAATCAATGTTTGAAATGGAGATAAGTTTTTTAATGACCTAGATTTTCCAAATATAGAAAAGAAAAAAATAGAAATAATAGATAGTAAATATTTATTTAAAAATATAGATAAAAAAGAAAGTCCTATAAATTTACTTGTTTGAAGTAGAAAATTTGCTGAATGATGGAATAGTTTCAGAGTAAGTGTAATTGCTTTAATAAACCTTTGAAGTAATGCTTGAAATAAGATTATTCAAATATTTGGTAGATGAGTAAGATTAAAATGACTAAAAAATGATTGAAAAAGAAAAAATAAGGAACACTGAAAAGATTATTTTGAATTATCAAATACAGATGATGATAAACTTAAAAAAATTGAAACTTTAAATGTTTTGAGTGTAAAAAAAAGTTATTTAGAAACTTTTACAAAAAAAGTAAATGAAGAAATAAAATATACTCATAGTTTCAAAATAAAAGTAAATCCTAATTTGATAAAACTTAATTCTTGAGATGATATAGAGTTTGAAGAATACAAAAATCATCTTCCTATTTTTAAACTTTCAAAAAAAGAAATAAATTATAAAAATATAATTCTTGATTGAAATGATATCTATTATTCTTATTTAGATGAAAAAATAATAATAGAAAATGAAAAAATAAGTAATTTCCATTTTTCTCTTGATTTTAGAATAGATAAATCAAATCCTTGATTATGTATTAAAAATGATTTAAAAACAAAAATAGAGCTATTTAAAAACTATATAAACACATATAAAATCAATCAAGTTATAAAAGATAGTTTATGAGAATATAAAATGAATTTATATGTAAAAAATTGATTAAATTTAATAGATTTTGATTATAATTATATTTTCAATTTTATAGATGAAATAAAATATGATAATAATTTATGGAATGATTTGAGTAAAATAGAAAATACAATAATAGTTATATTAAATGATTTTTTGAAAAAACTTAAAAATAAAGTAAATCATAGAATAAATAGTAAAAATATAGTTTATGATAGAGTTTTAAGTCAAAAGACAGAAAATAATCAAACTTGAGATTTTATAGAAGAATACATAATCACAAAAGAGTTTGAGAGTGAAAAAGATAAACAAAAATATATTGAAAATATAGAAAAAGAAAAACAAAATATAATAAACATACTTGATAAAAACTTTGATAAACATATTTATTCTCCACTTTTAAAAGAAGATGATAATCAAACAAATTTAGGAATAAATATTTCTCCTGATAAACTAAACCAGTGAGAAAAGTTATTTATAGGGCAAATTAATTATTATATAAATAATAATTTTAATAATAATAAAAATTTAGATTTTTATTTACTTAGAAATGTAGAGAGTTTGAGAAGTATTTGAATATATTTAGAAAATGATGAACATCCATTTTTTCCTGATTTTATTTTATGGATTATAGATAATAAAAATAATATTACTTATATCAACTTTATTGACCCGAAATGACAAGATTGAATATTTGACAGAAATTCTTGAAGCTTTAATGATAAAGCTAAAATTTGAAATAAACTCGTAGATAATACTTTGAAAAATATAGAAGAAAATTTGAGTAAAAAATTAAATAAAAACATTATCTTAAATTCTTTTATTATTCTTAAATCTTGAAGTGATTTATGAACAAATAATAGAGAAAATATTCAAGATAAAATGTTTGAAAATAATATTTATAAAATAGATTGGATTTGAGAAAGTAAACTTGAATGAAAATCTTATTTAGATTTAATGTTTGAGAAAGTATGAATAATTTAAAAACAATTCAAACAATAGATTATATTTTAAAAGAATTAGATTATAAATATAATAATGATTTTAAAATATATTTAACTGAAGAAAATGAAAAGTATTTTGATAATTTAATTTTAAATAAGTTAAAAGATGAATATTGTTTAGAAATAAAATCAAAATCAAAGGATTTCTATTATGAATGAGAATATAGATATACAGAAAACTATAAATGGATTTTAAATATAAATACTTTATTATTGTTTGATTATAAAAGAAAACTTTTATGAAAATCTCAAAAATCTATAATAAATATTTCAACACTTGAAAGAATAGCTAGATTTATTTGAGATACTTGAAATGCTCAAAGTATTATTGAAGTTTTAGAAGAATGTAGAGTTCCAAAATATTTAATAATATATCCAAATACAAAATGGAGGATGGTTTATGATATTTTTAAAGTTTTATCAACTTCAATATATGAAGAATGACATAAACTATTATTTTCTATTATTGAAAGTTTTTTAAATCCTATAAGATTTATTTCAATAGAAACTTGAATTGAAACTCAAAAACATTTTTCAAGTTTCTTAAATTATGATTGATTTGAAATATTAAAATGAAAAATAACTCAACTAGATGATAAAAAAGATATGTATGATATTTATTATGAAAATAAAGAATGAAAAATAATCCATATAGAAGATTATGATAAAATAAAAAATATTATTTCTAATAGTGAATATAAAAAAATAACTCTTTTAAAATGACAAGATTGAAGTATAGATTTTATTGAATGAGAAAGACATATAAATAAAGATTGAAATAAATTTGTTGATTTAGAAAATCAATTTCCTTTTGCTGATATAACTTCAAAAAATCATAATTGAAAATCACAAAAATATATTGTAAATGAAAAAATTAAATTGAAAAAAGATGATAAATAATTAAAATATAATCACCTACTACCATATAGGACTTTTTACGAAAATCAAAGACACTTTAAAAATATAAAGACCTTTGATGAAGTATAGAGATTATGTCTTCACAAGTTAGTGAAAATAAATCTATATGAGAAGCTTTGTATGAATTATTAAAAGTTTTTCAAGATATAGATTTAGAAGAAGAAGCTGAATAAATAGCTTCTTTTTTTATTTGATTTTATGTTCAAATTTATTATAATAATATCAATTATAATTATATTACTTTTGAACAAATGGAAAATATTGAATATGTTATCTATTGTAGAAAATCAACAGATGAAAGCTCTGATAATCAAAAACAATCAATCCCCGACCAAATCAAAACTTGTATAGATTATGCAAAAAGAGAATGATTAAAAATAAAAGAAAAACCAAAAGATTTTTCTTTGTTTGAAAGTGAATATGAAATAGAAAAAGAAAATAATGAAAGTGATTTAGTAAATAGAAAAATATTTTTAGATACTAGAAAGTTTTTTATTATCAAAGAACAAGAAACTTGAAAAGTTCCTTGAAAAAGACCTAAATGGAATAACTTAATAAAAAAGATTAAGAAATGAGAAATTAAATGATTACTAAGTTATTCACCTGATAGACAAGCTAGAAATATGCTTGAATGATGAGAGCTTATAAATTGTGTAGATGAAGAGTTAGTAACTCTTAAATATACAAATTTTCACTTTGAGAACAATGCAAGTTGAAAAATGATGTTAGGTATATGGTTTGTTTTTTCAAAGCAATATAGCGATAAATTAAGTGAAGATATATCAAGATGAAATAAAAGTAAAGTTGAATGATGAAAAGCAATTTGAAGATATAAACCTTGATATTATATAAATGATGAATGATTTCACGAACCTCATCCTAAATTCTTCCCTCTTATACAAGAAGCTTTTAAAATGAAACTTGATTGAGTAATAGAAAGTAAAATAAAAGATTATCTTGATAGTAATTGACTTGTGAGAGAATTTAAAAAAACTTGAGAACAAAAAGAAATTGCTAGAAGTCTATTAAATAAAATGTTCAGAGATGAATTTTATTATGGAATGTTTATAAATGGTGATACAATAACAGATTTAAGAGAAACAAATAAATATTATCAAGCTATAATAACTGAAGAACAATTTCAAGTATTACAAGATAGATATTATAAAAATCCTATTGTTATTACAAAATCTAAAACAAAAGATGTTTATGATGACATAAAAGTCTTTGATATAGATTTTATTTTAACTGATGATAATTTTTGACTTACTTTTAACTTACCAAATAAAAAGAGATACGAGGATAAAATTTTAGAAGCAAATAAAAAATGAATTAAGCTTGAATTAAAAGATGTAATAAAACCTAATCAAATAAGCTATAGATGTGCAAATAAACAATCTAGCTATTATTGAGTAGCTTTTAGTCAAGAAGATATAGATAAGCAAATTATTAAGGTTTTAAATGATTTCAAAGTAGAAGAAAAAGATTTTAAGCAATATATAGATTTCACAAACACAAGACTAGATGATATTATTAAAACAACAAAAGAAAAACAAGCTTCTATAAATCTTGAAATATGAAGATTAAAAGCTAAAAAAGATGATTATATTAAGAAAAATATGTGAATTAATAAAGATGAAGATGAAACTAGAATATATGAAGAAACAAAAGAAGATTTTGATAGAAAAATAAAATCACTTAGAAAACAAGTTGAAGAAATGGATGATACTGAAAGAAATGAAATAGTAGAATTAGAAGTTTTTATAGATATACTTAATAATGCTAAAAACTATTATAAAAAAGCTTCTTATGTTCAAAAGAGAAAAATTGCTAAAATATTGTTTTTGAACATAAAAATAAACACTAAAAAAGAGCTTGTTATTCAGATAAAACCTGAACTTCAAACTCTATTCAATCCTATTTGGTGGGACGACACAGATGCTCGTCTAACTTTTTGCCAAATCATGTTTGAGAATAAATATGAAATAGTGAAAATTTATGAGAATATTAGAAGGATTCTTTTGCAAATTGAAGAACAAAAAAACTAGAACGAATGTTCTAGTTTTAACTCTCAAAAACACTTATAAATTCAATCATTTTATTTTTAATTCTATCTATTATAGTTTTTCTTTTTAATAGTTCAGGTTTATAATTAAGAGTTTCAGCTATTTCTTCTTTTAAAGGCATCTTTTCTGTATAAAGATAGTCAATTAATAATTTTTCAAATTTAGATGAATCAATATTTTCTTCATTACAAAATCCTTTAAATGCTTTAACTTTTTCTTCACTAAAAAATTTATTATAAGCTTCTTCTATATTTGAAGAATCTTTTATATTTCAAAGATTTTCTTCAATAAACCTTTCAATTAAATCTTTTTTTGACATAAGTTTAGGATCTCAAGCTATAGTTCTTAAAACTTGTTCTTTAAGTTTTAATTTATAATTTTCATCACTAGAATCAAGTATATTTCAAAGAAGTTTTAATATATAGTCTACATTTATTATATCAGTTGCAAGAAGTTCAAGTTCAAAATCTACATCATCAAGAATTGAAACTTTTTCTTTTTCATTATCTATTTTTACTTTTCTATAAATATCAAGATATTTTGATTTATAATCCTCAAAAGTTTGTTCATCTATTTCAAGTTTATCAAAACTAAAATCAACAAAAGTTTCAAGTATATTTTTTAGTCTTAATAAATCTCTAAATGCTTTTACAAATTCAAATTGTTCTTCTTCTGAAATAAGTCAGTCCACAGATTCTATACTTGGAGCTATCAAAATAAGCTTTTCTAAAGCATTATTAAAATACTTAACATAAGTTTCAAAACTTTCAATCAAAATAACTTCTTTAGCATATTTATTTGAAAATAATGCAATTGCATCATCTACATTTTGTTTTAAGTTTCTAAAACAAACTATATTACCTTGTGATTTTTGTTCATTTAATATTCTATTTGTTCTAGAAAAAGCTTGAACAAGTCAATGATATCTTAGATTTTTATCTACATATAAAGTATTTAATGTTTTACTATCAAATCAAGTCAAAAACATATTTACAACAAGTAAAATATCTATTTGCCTTTCTTTTACTTTTTTTGCTATATCATTGTAATAATTATAAAAATCAGTCGTTTCTTTTGTAGAAAATTTTGTTCAAAAAGTTTTGTTATAATCTCATATAAATTCATCTAGTTTTTCTCTACTATGTTTATTTACTTGATTCTCTGGAATATCTAAATTTACATCATCAGTTAATCAATCAGCATCTTTGTCATCTTCATTTACTCCATAAGAAAATATAGTAGCAATTTTTAAATTGTGATTTTGTTTTTTAAATAATTCATAATACTTAATAAGAGTGTCTACAGAACTTACACAAAACATAGCAGTAAAACTTTTATTATGTGTTTTTGAATTATGATTATCTATTATATATTTAGTTATTTTTTCAAGTCTATCTGGTGATTCAAGTAGCTCTTTTGTGTCTATATCTTCTACTTGTATATCTAGATTTGTATTTGATTTATCTTTGTACCTCCCTATATATTCAACTGAAAATCTCAGTACATTTTCATCTTTTATAGCATCAGTTATAACATAACTATGCAATTGTTCTTCAAAAAGGTCTTTTGTAGTTCTTTTGTTATTGTGATTTTCTGCAAATATTGGAGTTCCAGTAAAACCAAACATTTGATTGTTTGTAAAAAACTTTTTGATTCTATCATGAGTATCTCAAAATTGACTTCTATGACATTCATCAAAGATAAAAACTATCTTTTCATCTGCTAAAGCTTCCATCTTTTTCAAGTATTTCTCTTTTGAGATAGCTGTATTTAGCTTTTGTATAGTTGTAACAATTAAAGGAGTGTTATTGTCCTCAAATTGTTTTACTAATTGAGTTGTATTATCAGTTCAATCAATACTTCATTTTAAAAAACTATTAAATTCTTTTGTAGTTTGATAATCTAAATCTTTTCTATCTACAACAAAAACTACTTTTTTCACTTCTGGGATTCTTGTAAGTATTTGAGCAGTTTTAAAAGAAGTAAGAGTTTTACCACTTCAAGTTGTATGCCAGATATAACCATTTTTAGTAGAATTTTTTACTCTATCAATAATAGCTTCAACAGCAAAATATTGATAAGGTCTCAAAACCATAAGTATATTATCAGTTTCATTTAAAACTATATATCTAGTTATCATTTTAGATATATGACAAGGTTCTAAAAATACTTTTGTAAAATCTTCAAGTTTTGTGATATTATTATTTTTTTCATCTGACCAGAAAAAAGTTTGTTTAAAGCTTTGTTTTCTATTATTTGCATAATACTTTGTATTTACTCAGTTACTTATAACAAATAATTGAACATAAGAGAATAATCAAATTCAACTTCAAAAACTATGTCTTTGGTAACGATTTGTTTGATTAAAAGCTTCTTTTAACTCTAGTCATCTTCTTTTTAATTCTATTTGAACAAGTGGAAGTCAATTTATAAGCAAAGTTACATCATAACGATTTTTATAAGTTCATTCTATCGTGATTTGATTTGTTACTTGAAACTCATTTTGACACCAATTATCCATATTTATAAACTCAATCCAAGCTTTATCACCATTATCTAACTCCAAACTCATCTTATCTCTCAAAATCTTAGCTCTTTCAAATACATTTCATTTATTTAGATGATTTAAAACTCTATCAAATTCTGTATTTGTTAGAGTTTTTCAATTTAGTGTTTTGAAATTATGTATTTCAAGTTGCTTTTTAAGATTTTCTAGAAGTTCTTTTTCATCTTTTATAGTTACAAAGTCATATTCTAGACCTTGTAGTTGTTTTATAAGATTATTTTCTAGTTGTGCTTCGGATTGGATTGTGTTCATATGATAGAATTATAAATATTGTAAAATTTTTTCAGCTTTATTATGCATAAGTCTAGCTTTTTCTTTATCTACTATTTTTATAAAATTTGATAAATCTTTTTTTGCAATAGTTTTATCTCAATATAAAGATGATAATAATCAAGAAGCAAATAACAATCATGGATTTTTTATTTTATCATATTCAGATGATAAAAATGCAATAGTATCTATAGGTTCAAAATCTAAAGATTCTCTTTTAATAATAGAAAGTTTATTATACCATTTATAAGCATCTTTATATTTATTATCAAGCAAGTAAAAAAATCATATATCCATTATTGCACAAGGACTTTTTGAGTATTTTGTTTTTATTGTTTCAACCAATTGTTTAGCCTTATATTTATTTCAAATATTATATTCAAAATATGCTAAGTTAGTTATTGCAAAAAAGTTATCTTGAAATAAATCTAATATTTTATTACAATAATTTATTCACAAAATATATCTTTTTTCTTTGTTATATTTGTTTGTATTAAAAATAATATCTTTAATAAATATCTCATAATTGTTAAATAAATGAATTCTAATATGTCTAACAAAATTATCATTTCTTTTTAATAGATTACTTAAATGTTTTTCTAAAATTTCAGTACTTTTTGATATATTTCACTGCATTTTTAATGATACAGATAAAATATATAATGCCATATCTGATAAGTTATTTCAAACTATTTGAATGTCATTATATGAATTATCTTCATATATTTTCCGATAATTTTTTTCAGCAAGTTTTGTTCATATATCATTTTTTATTAATTTTCATATATTTCATTTATTATCATTTAGTGTTCAATATGTAAATTTCAAATTTAAATTATTTATTTTTTTTCAATTTTCTTTGAGATTATCATTAGAAAAATCTCACCAAATAATTAAATCTAAATTTTTATTTTTTTTAAAGTTTTCAGCTTCTTTTTCATTCTTAAATAAATAGTTAATTTCAGAAAAATCTCTTATTTTAATTACATTATTTAAATCTTCATCTGATATTTTTTTTTCAAAATTTTTCATTAATTCTTTAAAATATTCTCAAGAATTCAATCACTCTTTAAACTCTATTGAAAAAGCAACATTAAAAGTAGCTGGAAAAATTTTTAATATTAATTTTTTAAGATTTAAAAATATCATTTCTCTATATGTCCATAAAACTGTTCATATTCATCAAATAACTAATAGAATAAATCAAATTAAAAGGTCACTCATATATTATTTATAAATTAAATTCTAAACAAACATCCCTTGCAACAAACCTTTTTTAAATTCTTCCATTTTCCCTAATTCTTCACTAATTTTCTCAATTTTCTCATCAATTCAAGATAAAAAATCTGCAATTTTTTCTTGTTCTTTAAATTCTGGTGCAAATATTTTTAATTTTAATAAATCACTAGGTTTAACAGCCATTCTTTCATAAACTGTTCATTCTTCAAATCTTCTAGCTTTATTTATAAAGTCTTTTCTTGTAACTAAATATTCAACAAATGTTTCATTATATCATGAATTGACTTCAAAAGTAATATAAATAGGTGAAAAAATTCAATCTCAAAGTTTGTTTCTTGTAATTACTCAAAATTTTAAATTTGCTGGATTATAACAAATATCTCATAATCTAGTTACTTTATATTGTTTATCTTCTCACATAACAAGAAAATCTCTTTCATATCTTTCACTTTTTGGAACAACTCACTGAGTTGTTAGTGATATATGAGGAAGTTCAAGTCACTTAGAAGAATATTCTTTTCTTTCATTTAATATTTTACTCATTTTAACTTCTTTCCACTCTCCAAACTCTTTCTGGTTTTTATCTTTAAATCTTATTTCTTGACTAAAAATCTTTTGCATAACTCACTTTTTATACTCTAGAAGATTTTTCTTTTTTTCTTTAATATTTTCTATTTTTTCATCAATTGATGATAAAAATGAAGCAATTTTTTGTTGTTCTGGAAGAGATGGAAAAGAAATTTTAATTTCATTAAAAAAATCTGTAACACTCATATTTAACAATCAATGATTTCTTGCTCATTCTTGAGCTATTTTATATATTTCATGATTTTGTTTTTGACTATTAAAATATTGTTCAAAAAAATTTTCAAAATTTCATTTTTTTATCTTAAAACATATATAAAGTGTTGAAACAACTCATTTATCATATTTGTTTAATTTTTTAATAGCTCACAGTGGATATCAATTTGAATAACTTTTATTATAAGCAAAATCTCATCTTTCTAATAAATAATATCCTGTTAAATCTTTTGATGAAACTAATTTATTAAAATAATCCTCCTGATTTACAAGTCACATTTGTGCTGAAATAGTAAGAGAATTAAGATTATTTTCTTTATTTTTTCTTGTTATTCTGTCAAATATTTTTGATAATATTTTTTCCTCCCATTCTCAAGAAAATTCTTTAAATCTTATTTTTGGAATTTTTAGTTTTGTTGTCATAGTTTTTGATATTTAATTAAAATGGACTTTTTATATCTAATTCTTCACAATAATTTTTTATTTTTTCATCTAAATTTTTACTCTCTAACTCTATTTCTTGTAATCTTGTTGCAACTTGTTCAATATCAACTTTTTCTTCCTCTTCAAAAGTATCTACATAACGAGGAATATTTAAGTTGTAATCATTTTCTTTAATTTCTTCTAAATTTGCTACATAACTATATTTTTCTATAAATTCTCTTTTTTTATATGTATTTACAATTTTTTCTACATCTTCATCTCTTAATATATTTTGATTTTTTCATTTCTCTGAATCATTACTTGCATCTATAAAAATTACATTTTCATCAGATTTTCTACATTTTTTAAATACCAAAATACAAGTAGGAATACTTGTTCCATAAAATATATTTGTAGGTAATCATATAACAGCATCAAGATAGTTTTTATTTTCTATTAAATATCTTCTTATATGTCATTCTGCTCATCATCTAAATAAAACTCCATGAGGAACTACAACAGCCATAATACCATTATCATCTAAATGATGAATCATATGTTGTATAAAAGCATAATCTGCTTTTGAATTTGGAGCTAATTTTCAATATTGACTAAATCTATCATCAGTCATAAATAAAGGACTAGCTGACCATTTAGCTGAAAATGGTGGATTTGCAACTATTGCTTCAAATCTATTATCTCTATGTTGAGGATGTTCCAAAGTATCTTCTTGTTTTATATCAAATCTTCTATAATTTACATCGTGCAAAATCATGTTCATACGAGCAAGATTGTAAGTAGTTCTATTTAATTCTTGTCAGTAAAATGATCAAACTTGCTTTACTTGTTTTGCAACTCTTAAAAGTAAACTTCAAGAACCACAGGTTGGGTCATAAACTGATTTAATTTGAGTTTTTGAATTGGTAACTATTTTTGCTAAAATAGTTGAAACTTGTTGAGGTGTGTAAAATTCTCATGCTTTTGTTCATGCTCAACTTGCAAATTTTGCAATCAAATATTCATAAGCATCTCATAAAACATCTATTTCAGTATTTTCTAAAGCAAAATCTATTTTATCTAAATGTCCTAGTATTTTTGAAACAAGTCTATTTTTTTGTTCAGAAGTATTTCATAATTTAGAAGAAGTTAAATCTAAATCTTCAAATAAATTATTAAAATCATCTTCTGATTCTTTTCACATAGTAGAAGCTTCTATATTTTTTAATATTTTTTGTAAATCATCTAATATAAAATTACTCATTTCATCATTATTTGATTCATTTTCTTTTGTACCATTTCATTTTTTTGATATTTCACAAAATAATTCTGAAGGCACTAAAAAATAACCTAAATCTTCAATACATTCTTCTTTTACAGCTTCAATAATATCAGATTCAGATTTTTCATTTAGCTCATTATATCTTTTATTTACTCATCAATCTTTTAATAATTTATTTGCTTTTAATTCTATTTTTTCAGATAAATATTTATAAAAAATAAAACCTAAAATATAGTCTTTAAATTGGTCTGCTGTCATTTTACCTCTTAATTCATCAGCTATATTCCAAAGTTGTTTTTCTAGTAATTGTTTTTGTGAATCTGTCATATTTTTAAATAATTAATAAAAAATAAATTAAAGCTTTCAAAACCACTTTTCGTCGAACTCAAAGTATTCCCTTAAATTAGATGAAAAATAGTCTTAATGTCTCACTAGGTGTTTGAGAAACTGCTCAAACTTACATTTTTACATATTTTAAAAATGGCATTAAATAGAGATAAATCTATCAATGCCAATTTTTTACCTCAAATGGTGGAGCATAGGGGATTTGAACCCCTAGTCTACAGGATCGAAATCTGCAT
>CAZGOC010000007.1:0-32771 GCA_964527685.1 uncultured Candidatus Peribacteria bacterium
GACGGGGTGGGCATCACTGTGGCGATCGACCCGGGCATCACCCCGGCGATTGACACGGGGACAACCCATCAAGAAGGGTGCGCGTCCTCCTTCCGAGCGGTTCACCCCCGCATGCGCGGGGACAACTAGAGTCCCACGCGCCTGCTCGCGTGAACCTCCGGTTCACCCCCGCATGCGCGGGGACAACTAGGGGACGGGACGGGACGGGGCTTCGTTTTGCGGTTCACCCCCGCATGCGCGGGGACAACATCGGATCCTTGCCCCGCTTGAGGGCTTCGACCGGTTCACCCCCGCATGCGCGGGGACAACTTGCGCGTGATGCTCTCGATGGAGCGCGCGTACGGTTCACCCCCGCATGCGCGGGGACAACCTTCAATTCTCCTTCAATGCTCCTTCATTCTCCGGTTCACCCCCGCATGCGCGGGGACAACTGTGGGTGGCCGTGAGCAAGCCGAGGATGCGCCGGTTCACCCCCGCATGCGCGGGGACAACCCGCCGACGCCACCGCTGCGACCGCTCCCCACCGGTTCACCCCCGCATGCGCGGGGACAACTTGAGGGCTTCGACCTTCACGTCCTTCCAGGGCGGTTCACCCCCGCATGCGCGGGGACAACAATGACACGCCCCCCACGTACGACGATGTCATCGGTTCACCCCCGCATGCGCGGGGACAACCGGTCGAGGTGCCGCATCTCCTCCTCGGCCATCGGTTCACCCCCGCATGCGCGGGGACAACGGCGTCTGGTATCCCGGAGAACCCGAGGCCGCCGGTTCACCCCCGCATGCGCGGGGACAACTCGTCGGCCTTCTGATCAGCCGCAGCACCCTGCGGTTCACCCCCGCATGCGCGGGGACAACGAGACCGTGAGGCCAGAGGAGCGCCTCGGCGCCGGTTCACCCCCGCATGCGCGGGGACAACTGGCCCTGGGACCCCTGAACCTGCTTGCCTGCCGGTTCACCCCCGCATGCGCGGGGACAACCAAAGCAGTTTGGGAACAACAAGGTCCCGCAGCGGTTCACCCCCGCATGCGCGGGGACAACTTGCGGCCGATGACCCGCAAGGAGTTGGACGACGGTTCACCCCCGCATGCGCGGGGACAACCGGTATGCCTCGCGCGGGTGCGCGTAGTCGACCGGTTCACCCCCGCATGCGCGGGGACAACACGGACTGGCTGTCGACGATCCATGCCTGGTCCGGTTCACCCCCGCATGCGCGGGGACAACGTAACCGGCTCCCGGCCACAACTGCATCAACCCGGTTCACCCCCGCATGCGCGAGGACAACGGAGCCGCAAGGCGCACGAGAATCCGCACCGACGGTTCACCCCCGCATGCGCGGGGACAACCTCAGCTCGACCCGTGCCCCGGACGCAGCACTCGGTTCACCCCCGCATGCGCGGGGACAACTCGACCGCTACCTGCTTCCCTTTGGTGATGTACGGTTCACCCCCGCATGCGCGGGGACAACTGTCCTTTCTTCCAGGCGAGGTGACCGCTCTCCGGTTCACCCCCGCATGCGCGGGGACAACATACCCGCGTCCCGCCCCAACAGCTCGTAGCACGGTTCACCCCCGCATGCGCGGGGACAACAGGTGGACGGCCCGTTTCGAACTCCCCTTCGACGGTTCACCCCCGCATGCGCGGGGACAACACGCTGGTCAGCATCCCCGAGGGGAAGCACCTCGGTTCACCCCCGCATGCGCGGGGACAACTAGGCAAGGCCCATGATCTCGCTGGCTTCGATCGGTTCACCCCCGCATGCGCGGGGACAACTCGTTCAAGGCGGACCGGATGATTTCCTCTGCCGGTTCACCCCCGCATGCGCGGGGACAACCGATGGGCGAAGAGTGCCGCACTGGCGGATCTCGGTTCACCCCCGCATGCGCGGGGACAACTGTTCATCCTCTCGGAGTCGGGGCAGAAGCATCGGTTCACCCCCGCATGCGCGGGGACAACTATCCGTGGCGCCGACTCGAGCGCGCGTCCTCCGGTTCACCCCCGCATGCGCGGGGACAACGCAGCAAGAAGACGCGAGAGGAGTTCCTACTGCGGTTCACCCCCGCATGCGCGGGGACAACGACGGTTGCGAAGAGTGGCTGGAGGCTCCATTCGGTTCACCCCCGCATGCGCGGGGACAACCGTAGCGCGGGGCTGACAGTTTCCGCTCATGACGGTTCACCCCCGCATGCGCGGGGACAACCAGAGCTGTGTCTCCAGGTTGCCGAGCTCGTTCGGTTCACCCCCGCATGCGCGGGGACAACACGTTTGTCGGGCGCCGCGGTTCGCCCCCGAACGGTTCACCCCCGCATGCGCGGGGACAACCCTGTCTTTGGGCGTCGAGCCATCTCATCTCCCGGTTCACCCCCGCATGCGCGGGGACAACTCTCTCGCTTCGGCGGATAACCCAACCGCTTCCGGTTCACCCCCGCATGCGCGGGGACAACCTGGAGACCACCCGGCATCGAGAGGAAGTCCTTGGTTCACCCCCGCATGCGCGGGGACAACCTCTGCGGGGTGATGGCCCTGTACGCCCTCCTCGGTTCACCCCCGCATGCGCGGGGACAACTGGATCTTGGCGTAGCCAATAACGTCCTTGCTCGGTTCACCCCCGCATGCGCGGGGACAACATGTCGCGAACCTGTCGCAGATGTGGGCGCACCGGTTCACCCCCGCATGCGCGGGGACAACTACATGACCGAGATCATCGCGAACCGCGTGACCGGTTCACCCCCGCATGCGCGGGGACAACGTAATCCCGCTCTACCCAGACAATGGATGTCGCGGTTCACCCCCGCATGCGCGGGGACAACCGTGCCGCTCGAACGTCTGTGAAAGCTGGTCCAGGTTCACCCCCGCATGCGCGGGGACAACGAAACAACCATGCTCTACCTGGTCGCCCTCATCGGTTCACCCCCGCATGCGCGGGGACAACCCGCGTATATCCCCCTGGTGTATACGCAGTCACGGTTCACCCCCGCATGCGCGGGGACAACTTGCGTACCGATCGCATCCTGGGACCGCTCGGCGGTTCACCCCCGCATGCGCGGGGACAACCGCCTCGTACTCCGCCGGTGTCCAGGTTTCCGCGGTTCACCCCCGCATGCGCGGGGACAACCAGCTCGCCCCCTGTGTGTTGTTGATGGCGTACGGTTCACCCCCGCATGCGCGGGGACAACTTCACGTACATAGCACCGAGTTACGACGACGCCGGTTCACCCCCGCATGCGCGGGGACAACCTCCTGCTCCGTCTGAAAGTGGTAGATCATTCCGGTTCACCCCCGCATGCGCGGGGACAACTCGTCCGGCGGCACGAATCCACTCACGGTAGCCGGTTCACCCCCGCATGCGCGGGGACAACGCCATCTCATCACCTCGCTGAGCTCCTCGCCACGGTTCACCCCCGCATGCGCGGGGACAACTTCACCTCCTCGATCGGGAGCAGCCAACCCTCCGGTTCACCCCCGCATGCGCGGGGACAACTCAATCAACAGGAGGAACAGGAACTGCTCCTACGGTTCACCCCCGCATGCGCGGGGACAACTGGGTGTAGCGCATCAGCATGCGCGTGCCAGACGGTTCACCCCCGCATGCGCGGGGACAACTGGGCCCGCAACGTCGGCAACGCGGTGTTGGACGGTTCACCCCCGCATGCGCGGGGACAACGGGTGATCGATTCGAACGGGGGCCGGTGGCTCCGGTTCACCCCCGCATGCGCGGGGACAACGCATACAACCCGCACCCTGCCAGGAGGGTCGTCGGTTCACCCCCGCATGCGCGGGGACAACTGATGGCGTGAGCACGAAAGTTCGCCCCGGAGAGGTTCACCCCCGCATGCGCGGGGACAACTTTCCGTTGCGCACGGCCCGTAGTTGGCCCTTCGGTTCACCCCCGCATGCGCGGGGACAACCCGCACGACATACGGCGGGCCAACCCTGCCAACGGTTCACCCCCGCATGCGCGGGGACAACTCCGGCTGGCAGACGTTTACGCCGGTTGTCAACGGTTCACCCCCGCATGCGCGGGGACAACGGAAATCATCGACCTGGGGGTTGCATCATGAGCCCTCGGTTCACCCCCGCATGCGCGGGGACAACTTGCTTTTAGTGGCCTTATTGGCGGCAGTTACCGGTTCACCCCCGCATGCGCGGGGACAACGACAGTGCCGACGCACCGGGTGAAGTGGCGTCGGTTCACCCCCGCATGCGCGGGGACAACCGGCCTGGCGCCTCGGCTCGACGTCATGCACTCGGTTCACCCCCGCATGCGCGGGGACAACCAACACGAGCGCCACATCGCGCACGGCAACGTTGGTTCACCCCCGCATGCGCGGGGACAACGGGTGATCGATTCGAACGGGGGCCGGTGGCTCCGGTTCACCCCCGCATGCGCGGGGACAACGTACGGCCTGCCGATTCCCAGGGCGTCCTCGTCGGTTCACCCCCGCATGCGCGGGGACAACCCGCCACATCGCGCATTGATACTCGATACCGACGGTTCACCCCCGCATGCGCGGGGACAACTCACATGCTGAGCCACGTACCAGCGCCGCCGTCGGTTCACCCCCGCATGCGCGGGGACAACTGTATCGTCAACGTCAAATAGCGCCACATCTATGGTTCACCCCCGCATGCGCGGGGACAACTTAGTGTCTGGAAGTCCATATCTGTATCTCCTTCGGTTCACCCCCGCATGCGCGGGGACAACGCCGTGTTGGACTCCGAGGCACGCATCTGGCCCGGTTCACCCCCGCATGCGCGGGGACAACCAGCAGGTCGCCGGGACGGTGATGCAACCGTTCGGTTCACCCCCGCATGCGCGGGGACAACTTGTACGTCACCGCCGTCGCGCTCGCGAATGACGGTTCACCCCCGCATGCGCGGGGACAACATTCACAAATTCGCTATCGCGCTTCAGGTAGTCGGTTCACCCCCGCATGCGCGGGGACAACCCGGGATCCCATACGCTCGATCCGTCGCTCTTCGGTTCACCCCCGCATGCGCGGGGACAACTTGGCATGGCTGACTCATTCAATGATAGCAAACGGTTCACCCCCGCATGCGCGGGGACAACCTGTAGAGCACCGTCTGCCCGCCGCTCCGGCTCGGTTCACCCCCGCATGCGCGGGGACAACTTGAGCGCCGCTCACTCCGCGCGCACCGCCTTCGGTTCACCCCCGCATGCGCGGGGACAACTGGGATGTGATAAAACCGGCGATGCTACCAAGCGGTTCACCCCCGCATGCGCGGGGACAACAAGGACCCGAAGCCGGCCACGCGGCCACATGACGGTTCACCCCCGCATGCGCGGGGACAACAACGCCCACCTATGGGTCTGGGTGACCAACTCAGGTTCACCCCCGCATGCGCGGGGACAACTGTGTCTCCTGAAGCGAACGTTCCATGAGCATCGGTTCACCCCCGCATGCGCGGGGACAACGCCAGGTGAAGCACGTAGCTGAGGAAGCCCTTCGGTTCACCCCCGCATGCGCGGGGACAACACAACCAGTGACTACAAATTCATGCTTGCAAACGGTTCACCCCCGCATGCGCGGGGACAACCCGCCGGTTGTGAGTACTGCTCGTCGCCAGGCCGGTTCACCCCCGCATGCGCGGGGACAACAAATGAGATGTGGATCTATTTTAGTTCGGCAACGGTTCACCCCCGCATGCGCGGGGACAACCTGATGTTGTCTGCGAGCGCCTCCGGGTCTTGCGGTTCACCCCCGCATGCGCGGGGACAACACGCGCGTAAGACACGGTTAGATTCTGGTGAGCGGTTCACCCCCGCATGCGCGGGGACAACGATCATCCGCGAGCGCGGGTGCTGGTTCTTCCCGGTTCACCCCCGCATGCGCGGGGACAACTGGACGGTGCTGAGCTTCCCCTCGACGACCTGCGGTTCACCCCCGCATGCGCGGGGACAACGAGGTAGGCCCAGCCACCAAAGCTGACGCTGCCGGTTCACCCCCGCATGCGCGGGGACAACCTAGGGCTCGTACATTTTGGCGATTATTTGTACGGTTCACCCCCGCATGCGCGGGGACAACTCTCAGCTGTGAAGGGTAACAGTTGCCTGCCTCGGTTCACCCCCGCATGCGCGGGGACAACCTGGCCGCGCATTGAACTGTCAGCATACATTCCGGTTCACCCCCGCATGCGCGGGGACAACCTGTAGCGTAGGCCCGAGTGCCCTCATAACCTCGGTTCACCCCCGCATGCGCGGGGACAACCTGAGGGGCTTTCTCGTTGGTAGGACATTCTTCGGTTCACCCCCGCATGCGCGGGGACAACTACGTCCGCACCGTGTCCCCAAGTTGCGGGACCGGTTCACCCCCGCATGCGCGGGGACAACACCCTCGTTACCGGGTGCGTCCCCGGTGCCTTCGGTTCACCCCCGCATGCGCGGGGACAACTCGATCAAGATTGGCGACACGATCCGACACGACGGTTCACCCCCGCATGCGCGGGGACAACGTCGGTGAGCAGCCGCGAGCTGTAGCAGATGGCGGTTCACCCCCGCATGCGCGGGGACAACGCAGCCAGGAGCTTACGTGTCCGCGCCGCCAACGGTTCACCCCCGCATGCGCGGGGACAACCGCCAGGAGGTCATCAGCCTCACCGCGCGTAACGGTTCACCCCCGCATGCGCGGGGACAACCGGCCAGACCTTCGCTATGCCGACCCCGAACGCGGTTCACCCCCGCATGCGCGGGGACAACTCGGCCAGGCGCTTGTTCCCGTTGCCGTACGCCGGTTCACCCCCGCATGCGCGGGGACAACGTCGACCAACCCTTGAGCTTAAGGTCCCAGGTCGGTTCACCCCCGCATGCGCGGGGACAACTGTCAGCCCGAACTCTTCACTGCTCATAATGACGGTTCACCCCCGCATGCGCGGGGACAACCCGTAGGAGTCCCCAGCCCAGGCCTGCCACGCCGGTTCACCCCCGCATGCGCGGGGACAACTAGTCGGCAGCACCGAGCGTCATCGCCGCAGCCGGTTCACCCCCGCATGCGCGGGGACAACCGCAGCCGCCGTTTGACAAGTTCGAGGCGTTGCGGTTCACCCCCGCATGCGCGGGGACAACAGCGCGGCCATCCCGAGTACGAGCAGCGAGTCCGGTTCACCCCCGCATGCGCGGGGACAACTCAGTACGGCTGGTTTCGTCAACCGCATTCGCCGGTTCACCCCCGCATGCGCGGGGACAACCCGATCCCTCCCATTCGCATACAAGCGGCACACGGTTCACCCCCGCATGCGCGGGGACAACGGCACGAACCGCCCACCCTGCGAAAACGCGAGCGGTTCACCCCCGCATGCGCGGGGACAACTGGAGTCGAGCCCGGCGACGCGCGACCACCCGCGGTTCACCCCCGCATGCGCGGGGACAACTCGGTATCGGCCTCGGAGAGGTCACGCCCCTCCGGTTCACCCCCGCATGCGCGGGGACAACTTGTATGCACCCGTGAGGGCTTTCGGTGTCGCCGGTTCACCCCCGCATGCGCGGGGACAACCATTGCTCTCTCCTCACCTTCTCAATCCCGTTCGGTTCACCCCCGCATGCGCGGGGACAACTCGGTGGTGCCATCGTCCAGCAACACCTCGCGCGGTTCACCCCCGCATGCGCGGGGACAACTGTGTCCAGTTGTTGCGAGCCGGGGAGTAGCCCGGTTCACCCCCGCATGCGCGGGGACAACGAGGCCGGAGTAGTCCAGCCACAACGGGACCACGGTTCACCCCCGCATGCGCGGGGACAACATGGCGCTCAGCGCCTCGAGCTCCTTCCGCTCCGGTTCACCCCCGCATGCGCGGGGACAACGGCCCCTCCGGTGTTGCCTGTGGTCGCGCTCGCGGTTCACCCCCGCATGCGCGGGGACAACTTGTACACCATCTCTGGCTGGAGGAGGATGACCGGTTCACCCCCGCATGCGCGGGGACAACAACGACTCGCCCGGCTCGGGTACAGACACATCCGGTTCACCCCCGCATGCGCGGGGACAACGTCGTGCGCGCGACACTGGTAGACGGCACCGTCGGTTCACCCCCGCATGCGCGGGGACAACAACCAATCGTTTGCAACGATGGCATCCGCTGACGGTTCACCCCCGCATGCGCGGGGACAACGCGACGTGCTGCCGACGCTGGAGCGGGTTGATCGGTTCACCCCCGCATGCGCGGGGACAACACTGAAACTGTCATGCACACCATCAGTCAGTGTCCTTACGCCTTCGCCGGACGACGCACGAGCAGAAGCCCCTCGAACTCCTCCGGATAGTAACTGGGTTCACCCCACAGCCTGAAGCTATAGCCTTGCTCGTTGTTCGTCGAGTAGAGCAATACCGCCGAACCTCCTGACGACTCCTGACAGATGGTCTCCCACAGCTTGTCTCGCACCTTGGCCGATACGTTCCCGACGAACACCCCCGCCCGCGGCTCGATTACCCACCGCGAGAGTTCTCCCCGTAGGCCCCGAGGCACCCGCTCAAGGATCAACACCATCATGCCTCGCCGGTTCCCCCTCGCTCATCTTCAATGTCTGCCACGTCCCGCTCACCGGCATGGTTGACGCCCGCCTCGATGACGCCGGCCCCGCCATCCCATAGCCAGCCTGGCGATGGTACCGGACCATCGCCCTCGAATTCGTACATCGTCACCGATGTCCCTTCGAACCCAAGCACCCTATCGATGTCGGGGATGATGCGTTCGAGGAGGCGGCTGCGGTAGAACTGGTCACGGCATGCCTGGCGCACCCGACTCTCGAGTCCGGTGGGGCCGTCGGCTACAGCACGAAAGGCCAGGGGAATCGTGAGTTCGGCTTTGTACAAGTCGGCGATGTCGTAGACGAACGAGAGCATCTTTCCGCTGTGGACGAATCCAAGCCCGGGTGAGTAGCCGACGGCAACGATCGCCGCGTGACAGATGCCATAGAGTGCACTGGCTGCGGTTGAGAGTGCGCGATTGATGGGGTCGGCACGTCGCCAATCGCCGCGGTCATAGAATCGACCCTGCCAATCAACGCCCGTTTCGGTACTGGCTCGGGCATACGCCTGGCGAACTCGGAGTCCCTCGCGCCCCCGGAGTTGTTGGAGTGAGAGGTCTGGGGGAAGTTCCTCAGCGAATCGCAGCCGATACATGCGATTGATCACCGCCAGGCGCGACCCAGGGTCACTTGCCAGTGCGGCTTGCCGGACAAGGTTACGAGCGGAGCGGGTCTCACCTGTTGAGTGTGCATAAAGCCGAACTCCGCCCTCGCCCGTCCACGCTACCATGCAACCGTTTTCCGCCAGCGCCCGCATCGCCGCGTGTGTCAGCGTCGTCCCCGGGCCCAATAAGAGCAACGAGAGTGCCGCACAGGGAATGGCGACGGTCCCGCGCTTGTCGGCGAGCAGGATCGATTTTGCTTCCTGCTCCACCCGTGCGTGTTCGACGTACAAGTAGGTCAGGCTGTCGCGCACACGGGGAAGCGCATGGAGATCCTTCATACTTCATGTCATCGGCAATATCGATATCAGCCCACAGCCGAATGCCTTACCGGGGCCTATCCCCGATCGCCAGGCATTCGCAAACGCCTCCCGATTCGTTACCCGAAGCTGCCCATCGAAGAGCGCGGTCGCAAAGGTGAGCCGCTGGTCGGTCTTTCCGGCCAGGCCGTGAATTCGACCCGCAGGATCTGCGCGAACCGCGAGCGCATCCCGCTCGTGGCTATCCAGTCCGACATCCAGCCGCACCGATACGATCTCGAAGCCATCCTGCTCCCGGCCGCGGCGCTCGAGCCACGCGATGCGATCCTCCTCGCGGCGAAGCTCCACCCGCTGGCCGGGACGTCCGGTGTCGGCTGCTATCCGGCGACGAAGACCGGTCCGCTGCTCCGGTGGGATCTCCTCCACGTCGCGCCAGGCACCCTTCGAATCCATCTCTCGAAGGTCCGGGCCTCGAGTTGCGCGTTCGTGCACGCGTCGAGTCGGGTTCGCTCGCAGCCGGAACCGAAACATCGCTCCATCGACGATCCGGGTTTCGAGCGTGTCGAGCGACCCGGTTCGCACCTCCCGAACGGCATCCGTTTCGAATACCCAGGATGGCCGGATCTGCGACTGCACGAGTAGCGTTGCCATGCCTTCTATCGGTTGCTCGACCCGGAACAGCACTCCCATGTCAGCACGCGCTGCGACGCCACCTTTGTCTGGAAAGCCGGTCATGACCGCCCTGTGAAGGTCATGGCAATCGCCCAGCCACCTCCGTGTGTCTCGATGGCGGGTATCAAGCCGAAGCTGGCTGAGATACATCACTGCGCCTCCCTGGCGTGAAGCCCGTGTGTTGGACGATGGCCCGCGGGCCGAACGAGCGATCTCGAAACGCGGCGCCGATCGGTTGGTCCATGCGGACCTCGTACCCCGGCTCGGCAAATGTCGTTTCCAGCACGAGCCGCAGCCGGGGTGACCCAGGTGGTGGATTGGAGGCGTCAGGCTGAAGTGGCCACAGTTCCGCTTCCAGTGCCTCCCTTAGTGGCTTTTCTCGAAGGCCGCCACCCGGCAGGTACACGGGGACGGACGGTACGAAGCTCTTGCGCCCCAGTGAGATCTGCCAGACCGGTGCTTGTAATGCCCGCTCCACTTCCGCGAGAAGCGCTGGTTGGCCCTCGAGCCCTACGAGGAAGTCCGCACCTGACAGGTAGTATCGGTTCGACAAGACGGCATCGCGCGAGGTTCCGCCGCTCGCCCGGGCGACTCCACCGCCCGACCCTCCGCCGGCGGTGTGGTAGTCACCCTCCAGTCGTCCTTCATGGTCGACCCGCACTCCCATACGAAGTGCCGCGAGGTCGGATACGTCCCGCTCGCGAGGCCGGCCGAGTGCTGCACACACGAGTCCGATTACTCCGCTCTTCGATGGCTCAAGCTCGGTCTCCCGTTCGCTAAACCGGCTCCGCGTGCCCCACGACTGCATCGGCCCGCAGAGCCGCATCAGCAGGGTTGCCACCTCAAGACCCGAGTGCCGCGCGAGCCGCGGCGACAGTCTTCTGAGCGAAATCCGCGAACGTGTCGACCCTGTGGCGTCCAAGGTTGGCGAGTTCCGGCCTACCGACGGCGCAGACGGCCAGCGCCGCGGAAGGCGGAAGACCGTATAGGTTGATCATGTCCTGCCAGTGACTATCGAGCCGTGCAATCGACGCGTCCGTGAGGCTCATGCTCGCTGTTCCCTTCACCGGCTGCAGGAACGCGTTGGTAAGCGACCATGCGCCGGACTCTCGCACCACGGAGAAGAAGAACGATGGCGCGTTGCGTGCGGCGAATGAATTCTGCTTCCCACTGGGCACCGCATCGCGGCATGCCTCGAGGAACGCGCCAACCGTCGCAATCGCAAGTTCACCGTCGCCGCCGAGGTTCCGTCTCAACTGGCCGAGGTCGATGTTTGCGTAGCGGTAGTAGCACGCTGAATTGAACTCCACTGTGCCGATCATATCTGCGCCGGCAGTGTCCTCAGGCTTGAGGTCGTCGACCGCGGTGTAGTAATCGAACTCAGCGGCCACCTGGTGGGTCGATATAGCATGGGCGACCTGTGAGGCTGCGGCCACGTTCCCCTGTGGCAGGTCTGCCAGCATCCGTCCAAACAGCGCGAGGTCTGCTGCTCTTCCCCCGTCGAGTGCACGCTGCAGATCCTTCGCCAGCTTCGTCGCGGTCTCGTTGCGATTTCCCTTCTTGGCGCCCTTTTCCATGGCCGAAGCTGTGAGCATCTCCCATTGTGAGTCGCAGAACTCAGCAATCGCATTGACCTCCCGCCCGCCAAGGAACAGGAGGTACTCCGTCTTGCCCTCCTTCGCCACTTTCAGGTCGAGCAGTCCTATGCCGGCCTCGACGACCGACAGAGCCGCTTCCTTCGAGCGGCCCTTCTTCTCGAGCATCTCGGCGATGGCTTCAACGAACCGTTTGCTGCGTTGCGCGCGTCCCTCCTCCGGGATCAGTGGCGAATGACCGAACTCCTGTCGGATGGCCCGCTTTATGCACTGGCTTGAAATCCGTGCTCGTCGGAAGCCTCCAAATTCACAGCTTTTCGGACTCCCTGTGTCGTCCCGGTTCAGATTCGATGGGGCAAAGTTCTGGATGAGGTGAAGTTCAAGCAACATTGGTATCTCCTACCTTATTTCCGCCATGGTTGGCCGTTGTGTCGGATTCGCGCGGACCGTTTGCGAGATCGTCGCCTCGGTGTCCCCAGAAGCCCGCTGCCCACTGACGTTGGACGTGCCGGTCAGTGTCGTCCCACCGTCGCAGGTCCTGAAGCAGTTGGACGAAATTGATGGGTGTAGGCTCGCTCCTGGCGTGCAATAGCGTGACCAGGTTCCGGAGATGGACCCCGACCGCATCATCACGTGCATCAAGCACGGCCGTGAAGCGGCGGGCAACGCCCGGGTCTTCCTCAGTCGTCTCCCCTCGTTGGCGGATGGCTCGGAGCGACGTCCCGAGATTCGACCACCGAGCGTCCGTCACCACTGGGTGAAGTGCGAAGAGACCGGCCACGAGGTAGAACGTCCGTACCTCCTCGGTCGACGATCCTGGCAAAAGGAACGGTTCGACGATAGCCGAGGCTTCCGCGATCATCCCTGGACGCTGGCCGAGCGAACGCCGTAGCACGGCCAGGGACCCACGGTCCTCGCTTTCCCCCAGACGCGCGAGGTAGGCCACAAACCGGCTCCGCCGGTCAGTTCGCGCCTGGTCCATTGCGGGTGGTGCTTTCGGTGTTGTCATTGCTGTTCTGAATCCTCCCTGCTCTGGCTTGTGGCCCGGACGAGTCCCGCACGAAACGCCGGTTCGACTTCGGCCGCGGCACGAAAGCCGCGCCCTGAGGTTTGAAGCGCCCGCGCCGCGTGTGCGAACGCCTCGCTCGCAGACTCGCGGATCGTCTGGCCCCACGCCGCCTGAGTTGCCGCGCCCTGGTCATCAGCGAATGTCTCCGCCAACTCACGAATGAAGTTCCGAAATGGCACGTCCAGCCCCGGCCAATACACCCGTTCGGCCCCGAGTGCGTCCACCAGTTTGCGGACGCGTTCGCGATCTGCGCTTCCGGTTGGTGCTAACGCCTTCTCCGCCATCCGATAGACGGCACCCATCAGTTGATCCCGTCCGCGCTCGGCAATCCCGACCGAATGCCAGAGCGTTGAAAGCAAGCCCTCGTCCGCGACGAACGCCATGGGGAATGCGTACTGTTCCTCCCGCCATAGAAACAGCTTGGCTCGGTCTGAGGAGAGCCCGAAAGCTGCAAGCCCGATCGTGGCGTCGGGTGCCACGTAGCCGTCGTTGACCAGGTTGCGGAGGTGCCGCAGGGTCCGAGGGCGTCCATGGTCATCGGCCTGGCGCAGCAGCGACTCACTGTCGCGCCAGAGCACTCGTTCGGGACGAAAACCGACCGGCGGGCGCGGGTCCTGTCCTCCGACGGCTTTTTCATTCTTGCCATAAGCGACCATGGTTTCGCACTCGGCCGGATGCATCGGCTTCGCGATCTTCCAGCCGGCCATCACTACTACCTTTCGCACGAGGCCGTCGTCAGCCGGCGGCACCAGCCGCACTCTCCGAGACTGCCAGGTGAGCAGGTCAAGGTAACCAAGCAGCGGTCGCTCGGCGGCGGATGGCGGATCCTGTTCCCAGGCCGGCCGGTCTTCCTCTGGTTCGAATGCGAATGGCTCCTCCTGCCGGCCATCCAGTACCACCATGTTGAGGACGATCGTTTCAAATAGGTTCCGGCCCGTGAGAAGGACGACGGCGGACTTGAGCAGGTGTGACGCCTCCGCCGATGGAGGATCCTCCTTGAGCCGCGTCAGAAGCCCGCCGACTGCGAACGACTGTTGTGCCAGGAGCAGGCGCGCCGCCTGTGCTGGTGTCACTCCGGACGGGGCGTCGTCGATCGAGTGGTCGAACAGGGCCGGATTGTTTCCCGAAGAGAACTGATGCCCCAGCTTTGCGATCGTTGTCGCGTACCCGTCGGGCAACCTGGGGTTCTGGAAGAACGGGTGCTCATCGCCGAACAACTCGAACCGGTCGGAAACCGGACCGAGATAGGCATCCACGCTTGCCTGGTTGAAGCTCCCAGCTTCCCACAGCTCCTGCCATTCTTCGTCGTCCCGGATGGGAAAGACGCGATGTGTGATGGCGAGGAGCAGCCGATGCATGCTGATCGTCTCGAGCGGCGACTCATTACCGAGCTTGATGATGTCGTGTGCGCGGGCTAGCGCCTCCTGAATCGACACATCGCGCGGCAACCCCTCTCCCTCGAACAACGCCGGAAGCCAGGGTTCAGACAAGAGGTTGAAGTTGTCTCCCAAGGTCGGAATCCTCCTCGATGTTGACTGACGTAACGAGCTCGGTGTACGCAATTCCGCGAGGGCAGCGAATGCGTATGAGGCAATTGCGGATGCATGGCGGACCTGGCTGGGCGACGGACGGATCCGGCAGAGAGGCGGTCGGATGGTCTTCAAGGAAGACCCGGGCACGGCAATCGAGGTACGAATGAACGGAATCGAGCAAATGCAAGCCCCCGAGCTATTTTCGGCGGCCGGCGAAGCAAACCTACTCGCGCTAGGCTGAGTATTGGCATGGCGCTGCTTCGTACAGGCGCCGTTCTGTGGCGCTCGATGCAGTACAGATGCATCGAGCGCCTTCACACTTTGGTCGCTCATCGGGCGCTTTGCAAGACCATCTACAATCTTTTTCGTATTGCTCGCGGGTACCGGCTTTCCTAAGATTGGCACATTGTCTCCACCGTCGTGGAGGTGAACCGATTGTCGATGGGCTGTTAGGGTTGTTCTCTCACATGAGGGGGTCTTTTCACACATCAGCGGGTATCCTCAATCACGAGGCCAAGACGCGCGCCATATTGAATCGCGAACCCTGGCACGTCTTGGGAGGGTACTTGGCCAACCACCAGCAGCCGATGCCGGTGGAGGGCGGGGTTCATGCGCCATGGTGGCGGTACCGGGACGTCAGCGAGCGCGCGCACGAGTCGCCGGTGAGAGACTCGCACACTCCTCATCAAGAGATGTTGCGTCTCATCTCGGTCGGGCGGCCGGGTTGCACTGGCTGCCGGGTCCGTCGGGCGGAGCACCACGAGGTCAACACTCGGTTCCGCGAGACGAGTCAGCGCCTGGAGCGCGGGGTGCAAGTCCGGTGCGTCCTCCTCGCGAGGGTCAGGCATGAGGTGGCGGACGCCGCCGCGATTCCAGGGAGGCTTCAGTCGTCGCTCCGCCGCTTCAATCTGCTCAGTCGCTTGCTGCCGCTTCAATTGCTTCCATGTCTCTCGCCAGTACTGGTCGAGCGCCGCATTGCCACTGATCGCGCCCGGCACTTCATCGGTTGACGTATAGACGGCCTCGATGATCCCGGGAATGTCCTCGGGAACCATGATCGTCCGCGTCTCGCGCAGCCGTATCCACGTCCGTAGCAGGATGTGTTCGTCGTACACAGCCTTCGTTCCTCGCTCGAACTGCGGCACGCCGTGCGACGTCAACGGCCACAGGATCTGAAGTGTGGGCTTTCCCTGACGCCCGGGCCTTTCGTGACGCCACATCCGTCCGGACCGCTGCAACAGGAGATCGGCAGGCGCTATCTCCGTCACCATTACATCAAAATCCAGGTCGAGGCTCTGCTCGACCACTTGCGTGGCTACCAGTACGAACCGTGGCCGTGGGTGGTGCTCGGATCTCCCGAAGCGCTGTAGGCACTCTTCTTCGATCCTCCGGCGGTCCTCGGCGACGAATCGTGCGTGAAAGAGCCCAATTTCACCCGCGAACTCCCGCTCTAGCTTCCGATACACTTCCTGCGCGCGTCCCACCGTGTTGCAGACGACCGCGGCGCAGCCACCGCTCTCTAGCAGCTTCTTCAGGAGTGGCCCCAACTGCTCGCTTTCATCTATTCGCTCGATGCCCACAACGCGCCGCGAATGGGGCGAAACCTCTACGTGCGTTGCCGTCGCCCTCCCATGTTCCAGACGCACGATCGACGGGTATGTGACCGGTCCCTCTATCTCGACCCGACCCTGCCCACCCGACGCGCCGCGATGGTATGCCTCCAACAAGGCTAACCGCCGCTCCAACGGCAACGTTGCAGAGAGGAGCACCACTGGGGCGGAAAGGGCGCCGAGCCACTCCAACAGCCGCTCCAGCAATGCTGTCATGTAAGTGTCATAGGCGTGGACCTCGTCGATAACCACCACCTTGCCGGCCAGACCGAACAATCGCACGAATGCGTGCCGCACCTGCAGCACGGCGAAAAGCAACTGGTCGATGGTCCCCACGCCGAACGGCGCCAAAAGCGAACGTTTTGCCGTCGAGAACCACTCGGCCGCACCGACCGTGCCCGCTTGTTCTCCGTCATCGCCTCCCACGTGTTCGGGCAGGAGTTCGGGCAGTTGTGCGAGGTCTTTGCCCAACCGGGCCCCACCGTGTGCCAGCGAAAGTGCCACCAACTCATCCGGAAATCGCTGCGCTAGGTAGCTGGCTACGCGCTCGTAAAGCTGATTCGCGGTCGCCTGGGTGGGTAGCGCGAAGTACAGCCCGGCGAATCCGGCGTCCCGCCACCGCTCTGCGAACAATAATGCGGCCTCGGTCTTTCCCTCGCCCATCACGGATTCGATGATTACCAGGCCCGGCGCACAATCGGCTGGGCGAAACGCCAGTGCTGCTTTCTGAAGTGGCCGGGGTGGGCCGAGCCCGAATAGGTGCTCAAATGGCGTAATTGGTTTTGGCGCAGGAATCGACCAGTGGATTGACTGCAGCGCATCCCTCGCTCGTTCCCTCGCATGCTGGAAGTATCCAGCGAGGTCATCCGTCCCTGCTGGCTCGAAGTCGAAGTACCTCGTGTTGGACGCAATCCAGTCCGCCACGCACACCAGCCCCGCAATCGCCATGCCAATCGCACTCCCGGGCTTGCCTTTCGGCGTTACCTCCAGACCAACCAGGCCGTGCAACACCTCGAATAGCTCGCGTCGGGCCGCTTCCCACGCTAGCCGAACTGCCGGGTCTGTCTCGCAAATTGCACGTTGCAGGTCGGGCTTCGCTTCGAGAAACCGCCCGTGATGCCCGCCGACTATCGTTGCCCAGTTCGCCGCCAACACCCTTGACATACCAGCAGCCTCGAGAAGTGTCGGGAGCTTCTCGGTTGTCACTTGGCCATGCCCCGGGTCCTTCACGTTTGCGGCATCCAATCCGGCGGCCGCCAGGAGGTCGTCCCGCTTCGCTCGAGCCTGAAATGGTCGAGATGCCTTCCCGATATCATGGAGGCCGGAAATAAACGCAAGCCACCGCCGCGCGACGGCCTCGTCGGTTCCCAACTCCTCCGCGATGCTCTGCCGCAGCGCGCCTGGAAGGCGTGCATCCCAGAGCGACTCCGTCACCGCTGCCACGTCGGCCATGTGACAGATGAGCGGGTGGTATCGCCCGTTACTCTCGAACTTCGCGACTAGGTACTTCGGAGCGCTCATGAGACCACCACAGCGTTACGGCGGGAATACTACAGGTACGGGTGCGACAAGTGCTGTCGCACCAATTGGAAGTGATTCGGCTACGGGTTGGTCGATGCCGTCCGGTCTCGCTACTGGTCACCACGGCAGATTCTCTTGCTTAGGGCCTATCCGGAAAGTGATGAGGCACGGAAGGAGATGGCGGCGCAGGCGAACTGGACCAAGGTGAGGTAGTTGTCGAGACGCTTCTCCCAACGGATGAGGAAGCGGCGGAAGCGGTTGAACCAGCTATGGGTGCACTCGACCACCCAGCGCCGCGCCCGATAGCCGGGGATGGTGTGCTTCGCCTCAGCTTCCTGGCCCCGATGCAAGAGGTGAAGGGTGTAGTTCAGGGCGCGGGCCATCTCTTAAACGTCCCGAAAGTCGTAGCCCCTGTCCAGACAGAGATGCTGACGGCTGTCCGCTGTCCTCCGCTCCTGAACCACGACTGCCCCGAAGCTCGGGTGCAGTGGGTTCCACTGAGCAAGAATGTAGGCGTTGTGGACCTGGTCGAGGTAACCATACTCGCGGTCTTCGGGGGGCGCCTGCGCGACGACCGAGCGTTCTCCGCCCGATCCGGGGGCGACGAGAGCCACCAGCACAACGGAAACGACGACTGCGAGCACCGTTGCCGCCATGACAAACTTCGTCTTCATTCGCCCTTCCTCCCGGCGGCTACGACACTGAGCCGGTATACCGTTCGGCGGCTCCCCCAATCTGAGTCGTCCTGAACCGCTGCTCGGTCCAAGACGCGCAGTCCAACGCCGAAGTCACCCTCGCGTCCCGAGCCCTCCAAGAGCTGACCCCTCTGGGTGGTGGTTCTCTCGAATGTCCAACCGAGCTCGGTGAGTTCCACACGGTAGAACTCGAACACGTCCTCAGCGGACATGTCGCTGCGAACGTCGATAGTAATGTATGTACTGTTAGGGCCCCCGAGGGTCGTTCCCGGATGGTCTACTGTCCGGATCACTTCGCCGTCGGGAACCACCAGAGAGGAAACAGGCAGCGCCTTCAGTTCCTCGACGGTGTAACCGTCAGGACTCTTGTCACAGCCGAGCGAAGCCAGAACGGCCAGCGCTATCACGGCCACCGCTGCTGGACTCCTCAGCACGTGTAGCCTCCGGCGCCGAGCTTCGCGCGGATCAGCGCCAGGACCTCGTCGGCGAGGATCACCTGGCCACCCGTGCCGCAGTGACTGACAGTGAAGCTTCCTGTGTGATCCGGGAAGTTCATATGCTGGGCCGGCGAAGTGCCCGCTGCCTCTGCCACCTTGGCAAGCTCGGCTGCGGCAACGGCGGGCCCAACAACAGGAATCGCCAATTTTGCCGCGTTGCACCGGACGATGCCCGAAACCTCCCATTCAACAGAACCGTTCACCGAAAACCGTGACCCTCCAAGCGGACGAGGCCCGTCGTACGGGTTAGCGTTGTTGCCCTGGAGGATGACCATGTCGCCGAGGTTGGTGTCGCCGAACGGGGCGTCCCAGCACCCGACGAGGTAGCCGCAGGCGCTCACTTTGACCTGAATCGACCCGTAGGCGTTGTAGTACTCGATTGGAGGCAACTGCCGCGCGGGCGAGTTGGCCCACGCCATCCACTGACCCTCAGGATCGAGGTCATGGATGGCCGGGCGGTCGATGAAGAGGTTGGCCTGGTCGGCAATCCAGCGCGCAGCCTGGTAAGCAAGGACGGACGTTCCGTATGAGTTCAAAATGGTCACGGGGTTGGTGAGAAAGTTCTCGGTGGCTACGCCGAACCGCGCCACGTACGACCCCTCGTGCACGCTCGCAAAGAAGAAGGCACTGTCCACCATCGTCGTGCCGAAAGTAGGATCCGTTTCGGCTGCGTAGGCAAGCATGCCGCGGATGATCGCACCGCCCTGGCTGTAGCCAAGGAGAATAACAGGTTGCCCGCCGGACTCCTCGTACTTTCGCTCGAACAGACGAGCCGCCATCACGTCGAGCGAGTGGACCTCGATCCGTTCCCCGAGCCTCGGCTCGTTGCTGATGAGCAGCCGCAACTTGGTATGGAGGGCGTTTGCAAGGCTCTCTGAGAACGTGGCAAGCAGGGCGCGAGCCCCTGGATCCTGGCGCGCGAGGAAGACCGCACGATGAAGGGCTACGATGGTCTTCCCTGTGCCGGCGGACCCGGCGACACGAGCAGGACCGTTGAAATTCCGCTCGACCAGCCGCCGTTGGGCGGGGTGCAGGAAGACGAGCCACTTCTCCCAGGGTGCGTTGAGCGCACGCTCGAGCTCGTCGACATCGTGCATGACTCGGAACCGCCGAAGTGCGTCGGGATGCGCGAACGGGTCTGGCGTCGGCGTTTCCGGGCGTGGGACAGGCGGGACGCCCCCGGTCGCGATCTCCAGGAGTGCCTCAGCGGCTTCGGCGGGCAGGTGCTCGGCAATCTGGAGGATACTGTCCTCATCAGCGCTCCGAACCTCGGAGAGCCAGTCTGTTGGGACGCCGTAGCTCAGGAGCGTCGCCTCCGCGATCGAGGCGAATAGCTTCGGCTTTGGTGGGGCGGGCATCGTGACCTCGATGAACCGGGGGACGATGACCTCCTCGACCAGCTCCCGAATCTCGACGAGCTGTGCCGCTCCGGTAATCGGATGCACGTCGAGCCGGCGGCGCTCCGCCCAGGCGTATGCCCTGTCATGATGGTCGACGTAACAAACGAGCAGGCTTTCAGCAGTCTGGTGGACGATGATGCGAAGGTCGTCCGAGACACGCACCGACCAGAAGTTCTTGTCCTTGATGCGCCCCAGCCGATGGAAGTTCATCCCCTGGTTTTTCGGGTCCACCTGGAGGTCGAACACGGTCAGCTTGGCGCGCTTCTGCTCCTCGGGGGTCAATCGCACGAGGCTATCGGTGAACGTGTCGGCGATGCGGAATTCGGTCATCTCGCCCTACTCGGCCGGCATGTCGTTGCCGGGCATGATACGGCGCATGAATTCATCGAACAGCGGCACCGTGAATGCAGTATCGCCGTGAGTTGGGCTCCAAATCATACCCTTCGCTATCAGCTGAGCGCGGGTGGGACCGAGCGACATGACACGTCGCCCGAGCCTTGCTGCAATATCGCCTGACCGATGTGGCCCGGGTCCAAGCTCAGCCATCGCCCGCAGGTAGCGGCGCTCATTCGGCGTCAACCTGTCGAACCGGACGCGAAAGAAGCTTTCATCGAGGGCCGCGATAGCCTGGGCGGACGCGGCCTCGACATCCTCTTCGGTGATGGGGGACTCGTCCGCGGCTTCCCAGGAGTGCAGCCCCCACTCCTGAAGGAAGTACGGGTAGGCGTGTGTGACCTCTACCAGGCGGTCGAGTGCGGCCTCCTCGATACTCGCTCCCTGGTTGGCGATTGGGATTGCGATCGCCTCGCGCGCCGATTCTTCGTCGAGCGGGCCAATCTCCCAGACATCGAACATGCGCTCCGCGTATGACTTGGCCCGTCCTAACTGCCCGCGAAGCTGCGGAAGGCCCGCGCCGACGAGCAGGACAGGTAGCAGCCTCTGGGCAGTGCGATGAAGGGCCACGATGAGCGCCGATAGCTGCTCCTCCTCGACGTACTGCAACTCGTCGATGAAGAGGATGACCGCGGTGTCTGCCGCCCTTGCTGCCTCGCCCACGGCTTCGATCAGCGCCTGCAGATCCTGCTCGAGGTCACCGTTGTCGGCCAGCCCGGGCTCCGGTTCGAAGTCGATCCCAACCTCGATGTCCCGGTACCTCACCTTGAGGCTGCGAGCGAAACCTGCGAGTGCTCGCAACGCACGCTGCGCCAGATCTTTCGCCTGCTGATTTCTTGATAGCCCGAGTAGGGCCACGCGTAACTGAGGGGCGATGAGAGCGGGGAGCGAACGTCCTTCCGGCGCTTCCACCCGAATGGTGTGAATGCCCGAAGCCTCGGCATCGTCACGCATACGATCGAGGAGGACGGTCTTCCCGACTCCCCGCAATCCAACGAGCAGCACGTTTTTGGCTGGCCTTCCCGCACGTACCCGTTCGATTGCGATGCGTGTTGCTTCCCGGACGTCATCGCGCCCGGCCAATTCTGGTGGAGGCGTCCCGGCGCCGGGAGCGAACGGGTTTGCTACTGGGTCCATGCCGCAATTGTACGGAAATTAGGGTAGTTTAGCCAAAGAGCATAAAGAGCGATAAATTCCCTACAAACCGCGTGCTGGTGACTACCTGAGCCCCAGCTTTCGCAGCCGGGATTCGACCGCACTCGGTTGGCGCCCCAGATGTTCCGCGATTTCGGAGATGGACGCTCCTTCGTCATGTAGCGACTTCAGTTCCCCTTCCTCATCCTCGCTCCACGGCTCATAGGCCCGCGGGTGCTCCGCTCGGATCGCCGTCCGTTCCTGGGCGGTCAGCGGGCGCGTCACGTCCACCAATTCCAACGCTTCCTCCGCCGCCCGGAAGATGTCCAGATACGTGGGGGTCGGGTGCGAGTCGACGATTTGCGAGTAGCTCATCCCGCCGTCGGGATATTCTTCCGCGTCGCCTCGGGGTGAAGGAGCGTCTCGATCTGTTTCGGCTGGCCAGCGGTGCGGCGGGTGGTCAGGGATGTACTCTCAATAGAGAAATGGATCGATGATAGTCAGTGCGCCGATGCGCTGACCGTTCTGGAGGTCTTCGGAATAGAGCCGCGAGCACCCGCTCGCCAGTGCAGCGGCGACGATGAGCGCGTCGTAGAAGCTGTACTGGTACCTCTCCTGTACATCGAGTGCCCGTTGGAAGAGATCCTGCGTCGGCATCACCTTCCAAAGAGGCACGAGGACCGATGACAGGAATGCGCGGCAATCGGTAAGAGTGACGCTGTCTCGCAGCTTGTGCCTGAGCACATTGAGGGTCTCTTGCACCACCTGCTGGCTGATTACGCCCTCCCCTCGTAGCTGGTTTTCGACGAGATCCATCGCAATAGCTCGCTTTTCTGGCTCTTGCTTCGAAAACAGGTAGATGAGGACACTCGAGTCGATGAAATTACCGCTCATTCATCTCGTCCCGGGTGAACTTGCGCCCCCCAGTATCGGCGTAGGCCTGAATCCGGCGAATCACGTCCATCGCCGCTTGGACCTCGGCGTCGTTCCGCGTGTATTCTTCGAGCCACCCGCGGAACTTCTCGTTCAGCGTCGTATGCTCGGCCCGCGCCTTCTCCCTCGCCGCCTCGATGAGCTTGTCGTCGGCACTCAGCGTAATGTTCTTCACTTCACCCTCCCCGGGCCAGAAATACGAAGACAGTGTACGCGAGAGTCGTGCACACTGGTAACGGTGTGGAGGCGTCGGCCATCTTGTTGGGGTCAACGAAATGGCCCTTGGAAGCCGTGGCCCAACCGGGAAGTTCCCTTTCACCGAACAGGAGCGGCCTCACCGATGATCCGGTTGAACTCGGCTTCGACCTTCGCGGCGAAGTCCGACTGGACCGCCCAGACGTCGCGGGACTCTGCGCACACCCACCGCCCCTGCGTCCGGAGATTGTTCACACCTGGCACCCCGTACGTCTCCATCGTGGCCTTCTTCTCCTTTGCGCCCCCCTGCACCACTAGGTCCGACCAGTCCTGCTCGTCTTTCCCGCGCCACACGAGCTGTGGGTCGAGGTCGCGGTTGTGCCGCTCGTAGGCTACCTGCAGCGGCGCATCGGCATGCTTTTCAAGCATCCCCTGGTACTCCGCCGTCGGGATATTCACCCGCCGCGCCTCATCGTGTACCAGCATTTCGATGGATTTGCTGCGGGGGGCGGGCTTAGCCTATACGAACCTCAATCGAGGAATGGGTTGACGATCGTCAGGCCGCTGATTCGCTGACCGTTCTGGAGGTCTTCGGAATAGAGCCGCGAGCACCCGCTCACCAGTGCAGCGGCGACGATGAGCGCGTCGTAGAAGTGGTACTGGTAGCGTTCCTGGATCTCGAGTGCCCGTTGGAAGAGATCCTGCGTCGGCATCACCTTCCAAAGAGGCACGAGGACCGATGACAGGAATGCGCGGCAATCGGTAAGAGTGACGCTGTCTCGCAGCTTGTGCCTGAGCACATTGAGGGTCTCTTGCACCACCTGCTGGCTGATTACGCCCTCCCCTCGTAGCTGGTTTTCGACGAGATCCATCGCAATAGCTCGCTTTTCTGGCTCTTGCTTCGAAAACAGGTAGATGAGGACACTCGAGTCGATGAAATTACCGCTCATTCATCTCGTCCCGGGTGAACTTGCGCCCCCCAGTATCGGCGTAGGCCTGAATCCGGCGAATCACGTCCATCGCCGCTTGGACCTCGGCGTCGTTCCGCGTGTATTCTTCGAGCCACCCGCGGAACTTCTCGTTCAGCGTCGTATGCTCGGCCCGCGCCTTCTCCCTCGCCGCCTCGATGAGCTTGTCGTCGGCACTCAGCGTAATGTTCTTCACTTCACCCTCCCCGGGCCAGAAATACGAAGACAGTGTACGCGAGAGTCGTGCACACTGGTGACAGCCTCGGGATGCGGGTGTGGTTCAGATTTTTTGCAAAGGAGAGTAAGCGGGTAGAGGATAGGTGGTGGCGGGCGAAGGAAGGCCTGGTGAGAGACGGTCAGTTGGGAAGTAGTTGGAGCGAGTCACTATCGGAAGCGGGGATGGCGCTGGGGCGTTGGCGGAAGGAGCACCCGTGGGCGACGTTGGACGAGATCGAAGAGGCGCGTGATCGCTGGATGAAGCCAGTGCTGGCCAGGATGACGGCAGAGTTAGCGCAGGACAGCCCGGCAGCGGCAGTTGGCGGGCAGCGTTGCCCGGAGTGCCGGGCTCACCTGAGCAATGCTGGAAGACGGGGGCGTGAACTGCTCGGGGAGGGAGGTCAGCGCATCTGGATTGAGCGAGAATACGCTCACTGCCGGGCCTGCGGATGGGCCGGTTTCCCCCCTCGATAGGGTACTGGGACTGGCCTCGTTCGGTTACACGCCACGGCTGACGGGGGCGATCGTGCGGCTCGGCTCGCTGACGTCCTTCGAGGAGGCGAGCAGCCTGTTGGAGGACCTGCTCGGGGTGAGCGTCTCGCGCGCGACGGTACGACGGTTGACGGAGGCTGCAGGCCGGGCGTTGCTGGAGGAGGAAGCTGCCGGGGCGGAGCGGATCCAGAAAGGGCTGTTGCGCCCGCGTGGTGATGGTGGCCAACTGCAGCAGGTGAGCGTGGATGGGGCCATGGTTCCGCTGGTGGGCGGGGAGTGGGCGGAGGTAAAGACCGTCGCCATCGGCCAGGTAAGGCGTGCTGTAAATGGGCCGAGAGCAGAGCAGTTGAGCTACTTCTCGCGCCTGGCCAGTCATGACAGCTTCCGGGAGCAGGCGCGGCTGGAGTTCTTCCGGCGAGCCACGGAGAACGCCCGGGAGGTCGTCGCGGTAACCGACGGGGCGGACTGGATCCAGGGGTTCCTGGACGAGCATTGTCCGTCCGCACTCCGCATCATCGATTGGGGGCATGTGGCCGGGTACCTGGGACAGGCTGGTCAAGCGCTCCATGGTCCCGGCACAAAAGACTGCAGCGCCTGGGTGGAAAGCCAACTCGAAGTTCTGTGGTCAGGCGACCCGGCTCATGTCGTCGCAGCCTTGGCGAGGCTGGAGGATGGTGCTCCCGATGCTGTCCGGGTCGCCCGCCAGTATCTCGAGAGGCGGCTGGACCAGGTCCGCTACGCAGCTTTCCGGGCAGGCGGCTATCCGCTCGGCAGCGGCATCGTCGAGAGTGCCAACAAGGCGGTCGTCGAGGCTCGCCTCAAAGGTCGCGGGCGGCATTGGGCCCGGACCAACGTCGATCCGATGCTTGCCCTGCGCTGCGCCTCGGCCAGCCACCGCTGGGCCCAGATCCACCCTCGCCTTCGTCGTACGCACTGGCATCGTCCTCTACCCGCTCCACCCCCACCTCCACCTTCCCGGCCGCTGCCATCCCTGGTCCCGGGACTGCACCACGTCGTCACCATGGCCAACGGCAAACCGACTGCGGGACACTTCTGGAAGCGCTTCCCTGCCTGCCGTGCAAAATCATGATGGACACCCCGGAGGGGCTGGTGCCACCACGCCTGTGAGTCGTGGCGGTAGACTGAGGGAGCGATGCCCTTCACGGTGGAGGCGATGGCGCTGTAGTTCTTCACGAAGGTCTGGAGCGACTGACCGAAGCTGGCCATAGGCCCGGCGACGGCGGACCCATCGAAATCATTCGGCTTCAAGACAGGCCACGCCAGGTACCCCTTGACGTCAGCCATCGTTGCCGTCGAGAGCAAGCCGCGGGTGGCGTTGTATTCGCACGTGCGAGAGAACGGGCCTGTGTCGACGACGCGCTTGGCGCAGAGTGCCTTGCGGAAGGGAATCACGCGGTCGATCTCAGCCTTCCTGTCGGCATGCTGCTCTTCGAGTTGGACGCTGGCACGTTCGGTAGCCGTGTTCAGGAAGTGGCATGTCCTGTCCGGGCCTACATCTGTGCGCACGTCCTCGTTCGGCAAAGAAAATGCGAGAGGGGCTCCATGCTTCTCGAGTTGCCGTATCAGCGCCGTTTTCTCGAACGTACTGAGTGCATCCTGAGCGGTCACAGCTTTCAGGCCACATCGCGAGATGACAAGCAATCCCTCGCCATCGCAGAGCTGACGGGAGATCTTCAGGACAGTCTGGATGCGGCGGTCGGAACGGCGGGGAGAGACCGCAGCGAGAAAATCGTCCTCAGAGAAATCCGAACTCGGCGCCGAGCCATCGAGCCCAACCGTGAGCGCGACCCGTTTGAGAGCTGTCCATGGGGCCGAGCGGACCTCACTCACCTCCAACCCGGGCACCGGATTGACCGCGATGGAATACATGCCGTTCTCCGCGCCGACACTCACGAATCTGTGCCTGGCCAGTGGGTCTGGCGCGGCAGGAAACGCTGAGGGCTGGATGCGCAACTCGCGAAGGAACGCGATGAGAGTGATCGGGCCAACAGCGGTGCGGAGTGTTGCGTAGAGGCGCAAAGCCGTAGCGGTCAGAAGGTTTGCAGACCACCATCGGAGGAAGCTCGCCACGTCGAGTCGTGATGAGTCAGGGACGACGAGGGTTTTCAAGTGCGAGGCGTTAGGCAAATGTTCAAACCCCTGACAGGTAGTGCGAATGGGCACACTCATATCCTCTCACACACTCATGGTAGTCGTCAAGCAGATCACTAGATATCCACTGGCACGATCCGATTGCATCAGGAAGTTGAGTGTCCTGGGTTGGGCGAAATGCATGTCGGAGGGAGGGCACGTGTGTGCTTCAGGCTGTCAGAGGGAGCGAGGCGAGCGCAGCGAGCCGGTTAGTCTGCCGGAGAGGTGCTATGTGTGTGCTCTGAGGCGAGCGAAGCGAGCCTGTAGCCTGCCGGAGAGACGCTCTAAGCCTCACACCCAGGGCGAGCGCAGCGAGCCCGGTTAGGCTGTCGGAGAGATGCTATGTATGTGCTCTGAGGCGAGCGAAGCGAGCCTGTAGGCTGTCGGAGGGACGCATTGCAGTGTTTGACTGCATTCCCAAAGAGCTTCTCTATGAGGAACCCCCCTTAAGGGGGTTCCGAGGAGAGAAGCGTTAATACTTAATAGATCTTTGGGAATGCAGATATTCTTAGGTCCGACAGCCTAACCGGCTCGTTGCGCTCGCCTCATGCCGCAGGCTTGAAGCACCCTGAGGTGCCCTCCGACAGCCTAACCGGCTCGCTGCGCTCGCCTCTCCGACAGCAAAAAATCTTCGCGCAGTTGACACGTACATCACGCTCAGGTAGTCTGGTTACAGAACAAGTCACAGGGGCTCGCTGGGAGGCTACAGCGAGCAGGCAGTGATGCGCAGGGTTTGTGTGGCGACTCGACCGCTCCTGCCACCCTGGGACGGCTCTCACCAGACAGGAAGTACCATGAGCAATCCGACAGTTTTCGTTCACCCCACCTGCGACATCGAAGACCTGCGCATCTCCGCCGGCTGGAAGTCACGACTCAACGCAAACGAACGCACCGTGTACGAGACCATCGCAAAAGTCGCCCGTGGAGAGCTCACCGACACACGCTTCAAGTCCCTCGCCCAATCTGCACACCTGAGTATCAACGCCTTCCGCCAGGGCCTCGACGGGCTCCAGGCGCACGGCTTGGTACACTTCTAGATATGGCTTATCGTGATGCGATCTCGAGGGTACGATCGCATACTCCACTTGCTGCAGAGGCCGTGATTGTCAAGTGTCTAAAAGATACTCTCATACTACTTATCATTCTTAGTATTTTTGAACCAGAGATAGAGTGTATCACCAGATTTGCGGACTTCCAGACCTTCACTTTTATGTCGAGATCTCCACTGAATTATTGTCTTATAAATACGTATTAGTGCTTCCTTATCTTCGCTTGTAACCTTGATAATACCTGTTGGAGAAGCCTTAGTCTTTCTAATTAGTTGATGTACTGTACTATCTCTATGAGCTAGAGATATCTTATCTGGTACTTTATCGACAACTTCGACTGTAATATTATCTAACTCATCTCCCATGGCGCGAGAATAACACATCAATGCTAGGATGTCACCCACCAGACACAACATCAGAGGTGGCTCGGTGCATTCTAACAGATAACACGTATATCCCACCGGTTCACCTCGCTCGCCACGCTCGATCAGGCCCATGAGTTCGAGTGCTGATTCAGAGCGCTTGTGACAGATGGCGAGCATGCCAGTTCGGCCACGGGAACGTGGTCTTACGAACTCACGCCTACCCAGGTCTGGCTACGTGGGCACGCTGATGAAAGTGCCTGCATGCTCGAGTGGCACGGTCAACAGTGGCAGCGACGTTCCCGGTCAGCCATATCCGAGTGTGCCTTCCTTGCTGGAAAACCCGCACTGAACAGGGTGCAGTGCGGGCCCGTGCGACTCCCTCGCCTTTGAGGGGAGGCAAATTAGGGATTCGCTGATTAATTCACCCCTCGGTACCTGCCAGAGCAGAGCGGGCGGAGTGGCAGGGCAGCGAGGGTGCGTAGGACGGGCCGGCAGCGGGTGAGCAGGTAGACTACGCACATGAAGGAAATGCAGCCGAGCTTCACCGATGCCGAGTATGGGATGCGCCGCCGGGTAACCCGCCGGGAGACATTTCTGACGATGATGGACGAGGTCATCCCGTGGACCGAGTGGCTGGGGTTGATCGAGCCGCACTACTTCAAGGGCGAGCGGGGCCGCAAGCCAAGAGCGCTCGAAACGATGCTGCGCATGTACCTGCTGCAGGTCTGGTTCTCACTCTCCGACGAGGGGGTCGAAGAAGCGATCTACGATTCCCACGCGATGCGCCGGTTCATGCGCCTGGACTTCAGCGTCGAACAGACGCCGGATGCAACCACCTTGCTGCACTTTCGTCACCTCCTGGAGGAGCAGCAGCTCGGGAAGGCCCTGTTCGAGGCACAGAACCGGCTCTTCGAGGCGAACGGGTGGGTGATGCGGGGCGGCAGTGTGGTCGACGCGACGATCATCGCCGCACCCAGTTCGACCAGGAACCGCGAGGGGAAACGGGACCCGGAGATGCACCAGACCCGCAAGGGCAAGCAGTGGCATTTCGGAATGAAAGCGCACATCGGGGCAGATGCGGGGACGGGCTACGTGCACACGGTGACGGCAACCGCGGCGAACGTCCACGACCTGGACCAGGCGGGAGCGCTGGTGCGTGAAGACGATCGCCTCGTCTACGCCGATGCCGGCTACCAGGGCATCGAGAAGCGGGCCGCTCTCAGGGCCGATGACCACCTTTCGACCGTGGAGTTCCGGGTCGCACCCCGCAAGGGCATCCTCAAACAGATGACCGCTCATGACCGGGCCATCGAATCTCGCAAAGCGGCGGTGCGCGCCCTCGTCGAGCACCCTTTTCTCATCGTGAAACGTGACTTCGGGTTCCGAAAGACCCGCTACCGGGGCATCGCCAAGAACCTCAACCTGCTCCACGTCGCGTTCGCCTCGGCGAACCTGCTGATGAGAGCCCGGGCACAGGCGCTCATGGCGGCCGGCTGAGTCAGAGGCCGGGCGAAAGCCTGCTCAAAACCACAAAAATGCCCACGAAACAGGGCCAACTGCCCCACGCGTGGCCAAAATCCACCGGCCACGGGGCACCTGATGCCCACCAGCGGCCACAACTACCACGCCGCCATCGCCCTCGGCGTCCATGAGCGCCAATGATCAGTGAATCCTTAGGCGTTACTCCGGATTCCTCCAACTGAAACCGATCAGCACGGTGGCATCGCGTGTGGAGCCGCACATGCTCCAGTGGCCAGAATCCAGACGTCGCCCTCGGATGGATCGCCGTTCGGAAGCAAGGGTCGCTTTCCGGTGCGGCACTGGCGGGGACCAGGACGGTGAGATGTTCCCAGGGTCAGGCGTGTGCGTCGGCGAGGGCGTTGGCACATATGGCGCGATCCCGGAGCGTCCAGGCCCCGCCGTGTTCGTGTTGCGTGCACCAGCAGTGGCCGCTGGTCCGGGCAAGTTCTCGGGACATGCCAGGTTGGTCGAGCCCTTCAGAGGAGGCCTTGAGTGATTTGGTATATCGCTTCTGGCGCCGGCCCAGTACTGCTCCGATATCCTGAAAGCACGCGGATGTGGTGAATCACGGTGTGATGGGACTACGGTCGGCAACAGGGTAGTCGCTGGTCGGGCTGGTGCAGGTCGCCAGAGGCGATAGCGGGACCTTTTGCGCGACTGCAAGCGAGCGGCGCGAGTGCGAGTGTCCGAGTTAGTGTGTCCCCTGAGGCGGAAATCCGAGGTTGCGAAACCAGCTACATCTTAGAGTAATCACGCCTGCCTGCCCTGAAATTATTCAATCCTCTTAGCAGCCGATCGCTTTGTAGCCCACTGAGATAGCGGCGATCTTGCATGGTGATTCAGAACATACAGTGATGGACTTAACGTTAGTTTGGTGTTAAGGATCATATGGGATTCTAACAGGATTCAGTTGACAGGAGATCGCGTTGCGATATAACATAAATATAAATGAGAGATCGAAGAGGAGTCAGACAACAACACGTGAGTCAGTACAAGTTTGAAGCCGTCGATAGTATCCCCGAGAGCGCATTTGAGAGCACGCGGGCCAGTGTGGTGCGTTCCGTCCTGAAGGACCTGAACAAGGCGCCCACTGGCATCATTGCACTAACCGAGCAATCAGACGCGGCGCTCAACCGTCTCTACAAGTCGCTCATCCAGTGGCGCTCGCGCCACAAGACACTTGGGCTCGGAATCAGGAAGTGTGGCGGCGTAGTGTACGTCTGGTGGAAGAACCGTGATGAAGCGGCCTACTCGAAACCTGCTGCGAGCAACATGGGCAGCGAGACCATGCGAAGCACTTCGGTCTTCTAGTACAAACGGAGAGCTGGGAAAGTTCTCCAGAAGCGTCGCTTGGCCGTTCTCGCTACGAGAGAAGGAAGGGGCACCGGGTTCGACCAGTGCCCCTTTTTTCATGCCACAGCACCCGCCGTCCGGGTGCGACCGCTAGTGAAGTGCTAGGAGCCTGCCGGTGTAGTAGCACATAGGGTATAGGCTAATGACCATTTGAGTTATGAGGCCATATCGCGCGTACACGCCGGACCAGGCGTTCCTCCTGCCACCATCGCTGAGTGACCTCCTCTTACTGGAAGGTAGGGATTCTCGGTGCTCTCCTTGCGGGGGGTACTCGCAGAGCTGGACCTGGGAGCGTTTCACGAGGGGTATCGCTGCAAGCGGGGCCAGCACCCTATCACCCACCCGGCGCTGATGGTGGGTATCTACTTCTGTGGGGCGATGCGCCGCGTTTACTCCTCGCGCAAGCGGTCAGACGCCTGTCACCGGATATGGGCTTCATCGTTCTGACCGGTGGGGCCAGGCCAGACCACCACACCATCTGCGAGTTCCGCCAGCGCTTCACGGCCGAGATTGCAGGGCTCTTCGGCCAGGCCCTGCGTCTCTATCAGGAGGCCGGGCTCGCACGGCTCGGCCACGTCAGCCTGGACGGGACAAAGCTGCGGGCAAGCGCTTCGAAACACAAGGCGATGAGCTACGGGCGGATGCTGAGCAAAGAGGAGGTGCTGGAGGCGGAGTTACGGCGGCTCCTCGAGGAAGGGATGCGCGAGGACGAGGAAGAGGATGCCGAGTACGGTCCGGACGACGACGGCTGGAGCATGAGCGAAGAGGCTGGCATGGTCGCTGCCAGGCTCAAGACGATCAGGGTGGTGAAGGCCCAGCTCGAGGTGGAGGCGCGGGAGAAGGCTGAGGCGACCGGCAGGGACCCTGCCACAGCAGAAGCCCCAGGCAGAATCCGGGCGAACTTCACCGACCCGGACTCCAGGATCATGAAGACCCCGGACGGCTTCCAGCAGTGCTACAACGCCCAGGCGGCTGTCGATGCAGCGAGCCAAGTGATCGTCGCCTGCGAGGTCTCGGCCGCACCACCTGATGTGCAGCGCCTCAGGCCGATGCTCAGCCAGACCATTGCTGGCAATGGGAAGCCTCCATTGGAGCCTTCCGCCGATGCCGGATATACCTCCGAAGCCGACTTCGTGGCCCTTAACGGGGCCAGGAACGTCTCAATCTGGACGGCCTCCCAATCCAACCGCATTTCCCTTGGTAGGTCGGTCATCGGCATGGAGCATATCGCTGACTCGTGGGACAAAGCGAAAATCGCGGACTACATCATCGGCTTGGCTCACAGTGATGAGGACATCGAGCAAGGCCTTACGAACCTCGTCTTCGCGAAGGTTCGAAATAGCGACACGCCAGATCCCATCAAGATGGCCACAGACTTCAGCCGGGGCCGGATTGTCGAGGGTTGATCGACGGAGCGTGGCAGAACTCGGCGAAGAGGCCTCCACCACGCTCACCTCTAACGGCTCACACATCACCTGATATACACTTGCTCACATGGCAGCAAGTCAAATCTCGCTCGATGAGTTCAACGTCTCCGAGATCGACAGCCTTCCTCGAGGTTTGCCGGCAAGGGGCAAGCCTTCTATCGCAAACGAGATACATGAGCAGCTGCTTGCCTCCAAGACCCGCATGCTGCGGATCGAGGCCGACTCCCAGAAGCTTCGGCGGTTGTACGGGACGTTGGTCCAGTGGAGGACCAGGCACCAGGACGTGGGGCTCGAGCTCAGAATCCGCGACGGGGCTCTCTATGTGTGGCTCTCGACGGCAAGAGCAGCGACGCTGCTGACGGACCGACCAGAATCCGTGACGGTCGAAAACGCAGGGCCTCCGAAGGACCCGGCACGGACACAGAGGAGAAGCCGCCTCGCGGTTCTTCCGTAAATGCTGCGCGCCGGTGGCTAGTGTAGTGTCTCTTAAGTAGAGTTATCTGTAGACTCTCTCCATGGAGAGAG
>CAZGOC010000008.1:0-24226 GCA_964527685.1 uncultured Candidatus Peribacteria bacterium
TGGAAGTGGAAGTGGAAGTGGAAGTGGAAGTGGAAGTGGAAGTGGAAGTGGAAGTATCTGGCAAGAAGTAGATCTTAATAATAAGGATTATTATGATTCAAAATGTGACTATAAGTTTTGTTATCCTTCTAATAATGTATGTACTAATTCTACATATGTTGATGCTAACGTTATTTTATGGCACACAACAATGTCTAGTTCAAATCGAAATCTTGGAGAAGGAACGTCTTTATTTATTTTAAGATCTAATTATAGTGTTTATAATTTAAAATGAAAAATAGTACCCCAAAGTATAAGTTTTTTTTCAAGTACAAATACAAATATTAGGAATAGTGATAATCCTCCTTTATTTGAGGCCTACCCTATGTATCCAATAATTAAACTATATAAAAAATGTGAAATTAAATAAAAAATATATTTTATATCAAAATATTTAAAAGCATATTTAATTAATATTAAAATAATTAGATATAATATTGATTTAGGAGAGTAAAAATTAATCTAATTTTTCTCTCTTTTTTAATATCATATGAATCTTAATTTTAGTTTTTAAGTGATTATGCTTGTTTTTTTGTAAATTTTTTATATAATCAAAATTATATTTAATAAGAGCATACATCTACGCTTTTAAAAAGTGAGGAAAGTCTGGACTCCAAGAGGGAAATTACAAAAGCTAACAGCTTTGGTTGGAAAAATATAAATATTAAATTTTTCAATACCACTAGTGCCACAGAGACGATACTATAAAGAGAAATCTTTAAAAAGGTGAAAAGTCAAAAAGTGTTTTAAAAATTGATTATATAATTATTTATATGTAAATATTTAAAGCTATTTTTGAAAAATTATAAGCAATTATAAATTTTGGTAAACTGTGTATGGAGCAATGAGAATGGTATTTTTATAAATTACTCCCCTATTTTTTTATAAAAATATACTCAGCTTGAGGTTTTAGGTGACTAAAATCCTAGATAGATTGATGTAGAAGTACAAAATCCGGCTTATTACTCTTATTAAATTTTTTTTAGTTTATAAAGATTTTTTAAAATAATGAAAATAATTTTAGCTTGAATCCAATGATCTTGAAAATGAACTCAAGGAAAAATTTTAGAAAAAAAATACAATTTTAAAATATTTGATACTTGAGCACATATTAGAGAAATATCAAAAGAAAATAGTGAAATATGAAAAGAAGTAAAAGAGTTAATTGATGCCTGAGTTTTAGTACCCATAAATATACTTGAAAAAGTATTTAAAAACTTTTTAGATAATCAATCAAGTGATGTAAATATTGTTTTTGATTGAATTCCAAGAAACTTAGAACAAAAAGAATTTTTTGATAGAATTGTTGATGATTTTAAAGTTATTCACCTAAAATTAGATAAAAAAGAAGCAGAAAATAGAGTTATTTGAAGAAAAATTTGTTTTTCTTGTCAAACAACTTATCCAAAAACATATGACCATAAATTTTGTGAAAGATGTTCTTGAAAAATATGAGTAAGAGTTGATGATAGTGATGACAAAGCATTACAAAAAAGAATTGATATATTTGTAAACGAGACATTGCCTGTTATAAACTCTTATAAAAAAGAGTGAAAAGTTATTGAAATAGATGCAACTCAAGATATTAGTAAAGTTTCAGAAGAAATTGAAAAAGTATTATGATTAGATAATTTAAAAAAATACAAAATAAGAGAACTTGAATCAAATGAAAATGATATAAATGATTTAAATAAATTATATGAAATATTTTGAAAGTGATATGAAGTTTCTCCTAAAAATGTATATTTAATAAATAAATCATCTCGTGATTTTTTGCTTTGATATGAAACTGATTGAAAAATTGTTTGAACTTTAAGCTTGTCAATATGTTTAAATGCTTGACAAAACCCTTTTTGAGTTATTGAAAACTTTTGTGTGTTAGACAATTATAGATGAATTTGAGTTTGAAAAGCTTTAATGCTTGAAGCAGAAAATATATCAAAAATGTTTGATTGCTATAAAATAATGTTACTTTCAAACAAAAAACACACTGAATCAAATTCAATTTATTTGAAATTTTGATTTGAAAATGACTCAACTTTTTGATTTAAAAAATATATTTAAAATAATAATTTTATGTTTTGATTTGAACTTTGAAGAGAATTTAAACTTTCTATAGCAGAAATTTTGTCTGTTTTTAAAAATAAAGAAGTATTTTTTGTAAATAAAAAGATACTTATTTTAACTTGAATTTCAAAAGATGAGATTTTAAAAAAATCAAAATTTTTATGATGAACAATAAAGATTTTTGAAATTTTATGAAATAAAGATATTACAAATAATCCAAAAAAAGATATTGAAGAGATATTTTTAAATAATTTTTGAATTGAAAGTTATGAGTGAAAGTTTAACTATGGAATAAATATATTTTGAAAAACAAATATAAAAATAGAAGATTTATTAAAAGTTTCAAAAAATGCTATAAAAACATTTTGATTAAACCCAAGATTTTTAAATCATGATAAAAAAAATCTATCTTCTATAGTTATTATAAAAGAAGCTTTAATTAAAAAAGAATCTGATTTTAATTTCTTATTTTTAGAAGATAAATTATATTTTTGAAAAACTATTTTTGTTCAAGATATTTATTCTTATTCAAACAGAGATTATTCTAAATCAAGAGATATGAATGTTTGAATGTTGCCTCCAAAACTAGCTCAAATGATGATAAATTTATGAAATGATTTAACAGCAGAAAATATAGTAATTTATGACCCTTTTGTTTGACTTTGAACTGTTTTAATAGAATCAGTTTATATGTGAAATAAAATAGTTTTTTGAAGTGATAAATCAGAAAGTATGGTTAATTCTTCAACTCAAAATCTAGAAAAATTATTTAAAGATTTTGATTTTGAATTTAAAATAATTAATCAAAATGCAAAATACATAAATGAAGTAGAATTTTTAAATAAAGTTGATTTAATTGTTACTGAGTGATTTTTAGGAGAAATAATGACAAAAAATAATATTTCAATTGATAGAATAGACAGAAGTAAAAAGATATTAATTGATTTATATATTTCATTTTTTAAAAATTTAAAAAAAGTAAATTTTAAAAATAATATAGTTATTTCATTTCCTTTTTGGGATATAAATTGAAAGTATTTGTTTTTTGAGGAAATTTATGATATAATAAAACAAGATTTTGAAATAATTAATTTATTACAAAATAATTTATTTCAAGCGACTAAAGAGTGAAGTTTACTATATAAAAGAGACTCACAACTTGTTTGAAGAGAAATTTTTTTATTAAAATTAAAATAAATATGGCAAAAAAAACTATAACATTACAAGATATTTGAGAAAAAGAAATTAAATCTGATTGAGAAAAACTAATTGATATGAGTGATTTTTATGTAGCGGATTATGAAGAAATAATAAGATATTTAAGACCTATAAATATAAATTGAATTGATGTTAGTATACTTGATTTATTTAATATTCCTCTAACTACAGATAATGAAATTAAAGATTTTATTTTAAAAAGAATAAATATCAATATTGATTCTAAAGAGTGCCTTCAAGCAATAAATGAATTATTCATACAAGCAATTAATTTTTATGAAGAAAGATATTTTAAAAAGGTCCCATTAAGAATAAAAAAAATATATTTTAAAGATTCAAAACAATTAATTAATTTTTTAAAAGAAACTAAATCAAATAAGGCATCTTGAATGATAAACTGTTCTATTGCAAAAGTTGCATATGCTATTAATGATGTATTAAATAATGAAAAAATAAAAAGAGAGTGATTTTTAGACAGACAGTTTATAAAAGAACATTTAGAAAAGCCTTTTCAAATAAGTAATAATTATGAGGATTTAAATTGAAATATTTATAGAACTTGAAAAGTTGTTATATGAGAAAGAATTATAAATTTCAAATTAATTGCAAGACAAAAATCAAAAGAATCCATTATTTGAAAACAAATTTCTGATGTAAAATATCATTCTGTAGATGAATTTAAAGATATTGTTTGAACTACTATATATGTTGAAAAAGATGATGAAGCTGCTTTAATGATGCAATATATTGATCAAATGATTTATGAGTGAAAAGCTGAAATAAAAAATAAAAATTGAATGGATTTAAAAAAAGTAAAAAACACAACTTACTTAGAACAGGAGTTTTATTTAAAACTAGAAGCTGAAACAAAAAAAACAAATAAAAAAACTGATGAATGAGAAAAAGAGTATCAAGAAAGAGCTGAAACTTTTAATTTAGAAAAAAATCCTGATAAAAAACTATCTTCTGCTAAAAACTACAGAGAAATAAAACTAGTTTGAAATGTTGATTTATCTTTAGAAGAGTGAATTAAAGCATCTAAATACCCTATTTGAACAGAAATAAAATTTGTTATTTGATGACATGATAATGAATCAGGTATTGCTTTACAAACTATTTATGATTACATAAAAAAATTTAGAGAATTAACTAGACTTTGAATTCCTATAAGAGAAATAGATTTAGTTAATTATATTAATGATTTTTTTGAAAATATTGACTTTTATTTAAAGAAAAAAAATAAGGAAAAAAATAGCTATTATCAAGAATTATTAAATAATTTTATTGAAAAAAAATATTTAGATGATAACATAAAACTTAATTGAAATACAGAAGAAAATGAAAAAAAACTTGCTTTATGACTTTTAAATCACTTTAAAGCAAATTTGGTAAAAATAAAATTACCTAATTCTCATAAAAGTTATTATTTTGACAAACATATTTTAAAATTAAGAGATATTGGGTTATTTAAAAAAGTAGTAAATACTACAAAATAAAAATTGATATTATAAAAAAATCACTATAATAAAAATACCTTTGAAAAATCACTGGTATTTTTTAGTTTGTATTTAAAATTTATGAAAATAAAAATATTTTGAAGCTGAGATGATGTAGCTAATTTAAATGAAAAAGTATTATTTGCTGTCGATGAATTATGATTAAATGACTTTATGGAAGTAGAAATTATAAATGATGATGTTACAAAAAATGAATTAAATATCACAAAAGAACCTGCTTTAATTATAGAAGAAGACTCTATATCTTTTAAAGATATGATTTTTGAATGAATTATTCCTGAAGTAGATGAATTAAAATCTATGTTTATTTCAATAGTTTGAGGATGAGAATCATGAGATAGTTCTTGTAGTTCATGAGGATGTGGATGATGTGGAACTCCTTGTCATTAAGATTTTATAAATTAATTTAATTTTATGATTTTTGATATTGAAAACTCTTTAGATGTAATCTATGTTGATATAATTAGAAAAATTGAGGTTTTTTGACCAAAAATAATATGATGATTAGTCATTTTTGCTATTTGATGAATTATATCTATTTTATTATATAAATTTTTAATATTTTTTTTTAAAAAAATTAAATTAAATCAATTAATAGATAAACTTAAAGTTTCTTTTGATGAAGAACAATTATCATCAAAAGATGAATCAAATAAAAAAATTAAAAAAATAAAAAATATTGCTAAAACAAATAGATTTACAGATAAAATAAAAGTTGACGATGTAGTCGCAAAATCAGCTTCTTACTATATACTTGTTGTTTTTTTAAGACTTTCAATTGGTTTTATTTGAATATATGAGATAGAAGATTTTTTAAAAGATGTAACTGATTATTTACCAAATTTATTTGTTTGAGTTTTAATAGGTTTTTTTGGTATAAGATTTGCTAATTTTATATATGATGTTGTTTATCATACACTAAGCATTTCAAAAGAAAAAACAGCAAATATTATAGCTGAATGAGCTCGTATAATTATACTTTTTTTTACATTAATGGTATTTTTAGAATATACTAAAATAGTTTCAATGTTTATTATAAATACTATTTTAATATGATTTATTTCAATGCTTGCTCTTGCTTGATGACTTGCTTTTTGACTTGGATGAAAGGAAATTGCAAAAGAGATTTTAGAATCTTTTAAAAAATAATAAATAATTAATATAATGAAATACAAAGTTTTTGGATGTAAAGTAAATAAATATTTTACAGATGAGTGGTTAAATAGCAGTTATTTAAAAGATAAATCGTGATTATTTGTAGCATCTTGTGTTGTTACAGATAGTGCTAAAAAAAAGTGGTTAAAGTTTGTAAAACAAGAGCTTAGTAATTTAAAAAAAAATGAAAAAATTTTTATAAGTTGATGTGGAGCTTTTGAAAACTGAAAAGAAAATAAAGAATTTTTTAAAGTTTATGAAGAGCTATCCCCTTTTAAAGATAAAATAGAAGTTTTATGAGAAGCTCCTTCTAAAGAAGAAAAAAAACAAAAACTTGATTTATCTAAACTATGAAACTTAAAAAATAAATTATCATTAACTACAAAAAAATTTTTGCTTATACAATGATGATGTGATAGCTTTTGTACTTTTTGTTTAACAGTTCAAAAAAGAGGGAGGCATTTTTTTAGATCAAAAGAAGATATAATTGATGAAATTACAGAATTTGAAATGCAATGATGAAAAGAGGTTGTTTTAACTTGAGTAAATCTAGCAGCTTGGTGACAAGATACTACAAATGAGTTTGACTCACCAAAACTTCATCAATTATTACAATATATATTAGATAAAACTGAAATAAAAAGAATTAGAATAAGCTCTTTATGACCTGAATTTGTTTGAGAAGATTTATTAAAAGTTTTTGAAAATAAAAGAATTTACCCTCATTTTCATTTTTCTATACAATCTTGAAATTCAAGAATTTTAAAATTAATGAGAAGGCATTATGATGGGGATTATATGAGAGATTTACTTGATAAGACTCTAAAAATAAAAAGAGAAGATGGTGTTTCAATAAGTATTTGAGCTGATTTAATTGTTTGATTTCCTGGAGAAACTGATGCAGAATTTGAAGATACTCTAAATTTAGTAAAAAACTATAATATAACAAAAGTTCATTGATTTCCTTTTTCAAATCATACTCTTGGAGAACATGTTCCTGCAAGTTATTTTAAATGACAAATTGAAGAAAAAATTAAAAAAGAAAGACTTGAAAAACTACTTTCTACTTGAGAAGAAGTGAGAGAAAATTTTATAAAAACTCAGGTCTGAAAAACATTTGAAGTTTTAGTTGAAAGTGTAAATAATTGAAATTTTAAATGATGGACTCAAAACTATATTGAAGCTACAAATGATAATTTTGAAGTAATTTCTTGAGAAATTAAAAAAAATGAGATAATAATTTGAAAAATAAAAAAATGATGATAATCATCATTTTTTTATTTTAAATTTATAAAATCTGTATTTTCTACTCACATTTCTTGTTTTAATTTAAAACTTTCAACTTCTTCTTTATGTTGTCACAATGTATTTAAAAATATATCTTTTGCTTCTCAAAAAGGAATAATAACTCTTGATTCAATATTTTCAACTATTTTTACTGCTTCTTTAGTTCAAGTAACTAAAAGTATATCTATATCTCAAAAGAAACTCATTATTTCTTCTTTTTGTTCAAAGTTATCTTCAAATAAGACAAAAACAACTTTTTGTTCTATTAAAAAACTATAAAAAAGTTTATTTTCAAACTCTTTTATTTCAAGTAAAATTCAAGATTTTTCATACTCTCAAGGAAAATTTACTAAATAATCTCAAATTTTTATTTCTTTTTTTATTATATCAATAAAAATCAAATTATTTTCTGATTTTATTTGTAATAAATCATTTTTGTTAAATATTTCTATCATAATTTTTTATATAAAATAAACTTTATTTTTTGAAATAATACTTGACAAATCAAACTTTATCTCAAGATTTTTTATTTCTTCAATTGGAACCCATTTATATCAAACAAATCTTTCTTCTTTTTGAGGATTAGGTTCAGTATTTCCCTTATATTTTATTAAAAATAAATACACATCTTTATCAACTAAAGGATTGTCTTCTAAATATCAAGCTGTAAAAGTATAATTTAATTTTGTAATAAATTTTATAATTTCAAAATCTTTTTGTGGTAATCAAGTTTCTTCTGAAGTTTCCCTAAGTGCTGTTTGACTTGCTGTTTCTCAAGATTCCATATGTCACTTTGGAGTAACTAGTTCAACTTGTTGTTTAGCATTTAACCATTCAAGTAATAAAATATCTATTTTATTTTCTTTAGATTTACGATAAACAATACCTCCTGAGCTCTTTTCATATATTTTAACCATTTTTTATTAAATAATTTTATTAATTTACTTTAATATAACTATTTTTCATAAAGTTGCAAGATTATTAATAAATAATATTTTTAAAAAATTAAATTTAAAAATTGTCAAATTGTATTTAATTTTAAACCAATTAAAATTTTGCTTTCAAAAAAAAAGTATGTTAAAATAATACTACTTTAAAAAACAAATACAAAAACAAAATATGACAAATACAAATTTAGATTTATTTGAAAATCTAGAAAACTCTGATATTTTAAATAGTGATATTTTACTAGACAATTCAACTAGCGAAAAAATAGATGATTCTCTAGATAATATTATCTTAAGTCAACTAGAAAATAATAATAATTTTTTAGTTGAAACAAACAAAGATGATATTTTAAATTTCCCAGAGTTAGAAAGTTATAATATATTAAATGATAACAATTTTTTACAAAATTCAAATAATGATGAAATAGAAAATTTTGATGTATTAAATAATACTAATTTAGAGAAATTATATAAAAAACAATCAAAAGTATTAAGCTCTATAATATTTTTTATAAAATATATTTCAACTTCTGCTTTGATATTTTGAGTATTAATACTATGAGCTAATTACAATGCCTATATAGAAATAGCAAGAAGTTATTTAAATCCAGAAGCTCTAGAAAATAATAAAAATGCATTAATTGCTTCTGTTAATAATAATCAAATAACTTCATCAAAAGAAACCATAAAAGAAGACATATTGCCTACAAAAGAAGAAAAAAATAAAAAAATTGAGGAAACAAAAAATAAGACTTACCATTCAATTAATAAGCTTGTAAATAAAGAATCAAAAGACTTTAATACAAATATAGAAATAGTTCCTTATGAAAATAGAATAATTATACCAAAAATTGCTAAAAATATCCCTTTAATTGATGTGCAAAATAAAACAGTTACAGATGTAGTAGAGCTTGAAAATATATTTCAAAGCGAATTAATTAACTGAATTGTTAGATATCCTTGAAGTGCAAGACCTTGAGAAAAATGAAATAGTTTTATTTTTGGTCATTCTTCAAATTTCCCTTGGATTAAATGAGATTATAATGATGTTTTTGCTTTAATAGACAATTTAACTTTTTGAGATGAAATTATTTCATACTATTGACAAAAAAAATATGTATATAAAGTAAAAGAAAAAAAAGTTATAAAACCTGGAGATATTTCTGTTTTAAAAAGAGATGAAAATAAAAAAGAAATTACATTAATGACTTGTTGGCCTATATGAACTACTTTAAATAGAATGATTGTAGTTTGAGAGCTTGTTGAAGTAAAATAATTTTTTATTAATTAAAATAAATATATGGAAAACTTAAATATAGAATACAAATATAAAACTGCAAAAGAAATAATTGAAACTTTAAATTGATTTTTAACTGGTTCTATTTTAAATATAATTTTATTTATAATAGTTTTAGCTTTTATAATAATATTGATTTTATATATAAATCCTAGTTTAAATGCTTTTTTAACTGCTAGAAAATCAAATAAAGATAAACAAAATAAAAAATTATCTCTACAACAAATACTTATTCAAAAAGAAATTGAAGAAGAAATTGAAAAAGACTTAAAAGAAGAGGCAGAAAAAAAACTTTCAAAATAATTATTTTGAAAGTTTTTTTATATTTAAAAATTCATAAAACATAGCTAAATATACTATAAAACAAAATAAAAAATACAAAATAAACTTATAATTAAATTCATATCATAAATAAAGTAATTCCCAAAATATTATAAAAAATATTAATGTATTTAATAAAAATATAGAAAGCCAAAATCTTTTATATTTTAACACATCAGGCAATATAGTTTTTACAATAATTTTTAATAAAAAAGCTACTCATAACATAAAAACACTACTTCAAAATAATATAATTTCTAAAATTAATCATTTTTCATAACTTGATACATTAAAAAAATTTAAAAAAAATACACTTCAAAAAATTAAAGATAAAGATATAGTATAAAATAAATAATATATTTTTAATCTAAATGGGAAAACTCTCGTTATATTTAAAACATTTGGAAGTCTTTTGAGTTCTTTTAAAATATCTTTAAGTCAAGAATTATTATTTATATTAAAAGATATATTAACAGTGTTTTTAGCTTTTTTATAAATAATTTTTTCTATAGAAACTCCTAGTTTAAAAAAAGTATCTATTATATTATTTATAGATAAATCATCTATTGTTTTTAGATTAATTTTTATAAATACCTTTTTATCTTCATCATTTTTTGTATATACTAAAATAATTTTATTTAAAATTTTTTCAGTTTCAACACTTCAAATAGCTATAAAAAAATACATTTGTTCTTCGTCTTTAAAAGAGAATGATTTTAAAATATTTTTTTGAAATTTAGATGGAATATTTTCAAAATGCCTATATCATAGATTTTCTAAAGATGTATTTATTGTATATTTTCATAAATTTACTAGTTTTGTGGTTGAATATTTTTTAAATATTTCTTTGATTTCTTCTCTTGCTATTGAAGTTTTTATATTAAAAAAATTCTCTATTTTATAATCAATATATATATTTTTTTGTTTAAAAAGTTTTATTGTATCTCAAGATTTTAATTTAAAAAATGGATCAAAAACCTCTTCTCAATTAATAAAAGCTTTTAAAAAATATTTTCAATTATCTATACTATATAAAAAAGCATAATCAATTAATGTGGACTCTTTAGGCAATATCTTAACTACTTTATTTTCATCAAAGCATTTTATATCTCAAATAACTATTTCATTTCAAAGATTTTCAAAAAGTTTTTTTGTATCTATAGTATCTTTAGTTCAATTTTTTATCCAATTAGGCAATGATTTAAAATCTCACTCAAATCATTTATAAATAAAATGTGCTGCAAGTCATGTTTTGTTTAAAGTCATCATCTGATTTGATTGTATTTGAAACTCTAAAAACTCACCATTTTCATCTATAACAGTTGTATGAATTGCTTGATATCAGTTTTTTTTAGGAGAAGATATATAATCTTTAAATCTATCATTTTTTGCAGTATAAATATTATGCAAAATTCATAAAACTTTATATATATCTTGTTTATTTTTTGTAATAATTCTAAGTGCTAAAACATCATAAATATCTTTATAATCAATATTTTTTGCTTTAGTTTTTTTATAAATAGAATACAAGCTTTTAACTCTCCCCTCTATGTTAATTATTTTTATTTTTTGTTTTTGTAACTCTTGTTCTATTTTATTATTTGTATTTATAATAATTTTTTTATGTTTTTCATAATTTTTTCAAAATATTTTATCAAGTTTTTTATATTCTTCTTCTTGAATATATTTAAAACATAAATCATTTAATTCATGTAAAAATTCTCAAATAGACAAAAAATTTGCTATTGGGACATAAATTTCTTTAGTTTCTTTTGCTATACGATATCTTTTTTGCCTTGGTAAATGATCTAAAGTTTTTAAATTATGCAATCTATCAACTATTTTTATTAAATATATCCTTATATCTTCTCAAATGTTAATTAATTCTTTTTTTAAACTTAAAATATCTTTAGAATTCATATCAATTGTATAATATAAATTTCAAAGTTTATAAACTCAACAAACAATATCTTTTATTTTAATTCAAAAATTCTTTTCAATATCTTGTGGTTTTATATCTTTATTATCTAAAACATCATGAAGTAAAGCTCAAATAATTGTTTTGTCATCTGCTTCAATTTTTGTAAGTAAAATAGCTACATTTAATGGATGAACTATATATAATTCTTTTGATTTTCTATATTGATTTTTATGGGCATTGTAGGCAAATAAAAAAGCTCAATAAATGAAATCTTTATTATAGTTTTTATTATATTTTTCTATTTCAGTAATTAATTTATCATATAGATCTAAAACATATTTTTCCATACAAAAAAGTATATATTTAATTTTTTAAAATATTAACATAAAATAAAAAAAATACAATAAAATAAAAAAAATTGTAAAACTTTTAAAATTACAAACTTTAAAAAAAACTTTGACTATTTTAAAATATTTTATATACTATTGCCCGTATATTGTATTTAACAGTATAAAATAACTAGCCCCAAAATTGTTATTTTTATTATTTATAAAACTTATAAAATATGCCTATAATTAAGTCAGCAAAAAAAGCTCTAAAACAAAGCATAAAAAGACATTCTAGAAATGAATGATTTAAAGCATTATTTAGAGAAGCAAGAATTTCTTTTGAAAAAGCTATAAAAAACAATGATTTAGAATCAGCAAAAAAAGCATTTTTTAATACTAAAAAAGATTGAAAAACTACTTCTTCTTGACTACAATCAATTATTGATAAATTAGTTAAGAAAAATATTATTCATAAAAATAATTGAGATAGAAAAAAATCAAAATATGTATTAATGCTTAAAAAACTTGAATCTTCTTTAAAATCTTAATTAAAAATTAATGAAAGACAATAAAAGACCATTAAATGATGAAATAAAAGCATCAAAAGTAAAATTAATCACTGACGAGTGAGAAATATTATGAGAAATGTCTTTACTTGATGCTAAACAAAAAGCTAAAGAAAATGCACTTGATTTAATGCAATTATGAAGAGAATGAGATTTAACAATAGTTAAAATGCTTGATTATTGAAAATTTCAATACAAACAAAAAAAACAAGAACAAAAAAATAAACAAAAATCTAAATCTCCTGATTTGAAAACTATAAAAATTACTTTTAAAATCTGAGATCACGATTTAATGGTTAAAAAAAATCAAGCTCAAGGTTTTGCAAAAGACTGACACCCATTAAAAGTTTTATTATTTTTAAGAGGTAGAGAAAATCGATATGAAGATATTGCAAAAAGTAAAATAGAAAGTTTTATTAAAACACTTGAGGATTTTTATAAAATAGATAAAAATATAGTGAAATCTTGAAATAATTATTTCGCTATGTTGTCCCCTAAATAATATATTTTTAATTTAATTATTATGACTTTAAAAACTAGAAGTTGAGTAAAAAAAAGAGTTAAAGTTACTGCTAAAGGTAAATTTAAAACATCAAAAGCTTTTAAAAAACATTTATTATCAAATAAAAGTTCAAAAGCAAAATGAAGAAATAGATATGGGTTAGTTGTTTCTGTAGCTGAATCAAGAAAAATCAGACAACAATTACCATTTGCTTAATAAATAAAGAAATTATTGTAATATAATTTCTACTAAATAATTTATAATTTATAATTCAAATATGGTTAGAGTAAAAAGAGGTGTCATGACTAAAAAAAGACACAAAAATTTATTACAAAAAGTAAAATGATTTAGATTACTTAATTCAAGACAATTTTCTAGAGCAAAAACTGCTTGGATGAAAGCTTGATTAAATTCTTATATCTGAAGAAAAACTAAAAAAAGAGATTTTAGAAAATTATGGAATTCAAGAATAAATATAGCTTCAAGAGAAAATGGAACTACTTATTCTAGATTTATAAATGATTTATATAAAAAATCAGTAAAATTAAATAGAAAAGTTTTATCAAACTTAGCTATATCAAATCCTCAAGTTTTCTCAAAAATTGTTGAATTTGTAAAATAATAAAAAGGAGTTTTCTCCTTTTTTTTTTAATTATTAAAATAAAACATTGAAAAAAATAATTATTTATATAGTAAAGCTATATCAAAAATATTTATCTCCAGATCATAGTATTTGGGTAAAATCATTAAACAAATCTCCTTATTGTAAGCATATTCCTACCTGTAGTGAGTATATGATAGAGGCAGTTGAAAAAAAATGAAGTATTGTTTGAGTTATTAAATGAATTTTAAGAATTTTAAGATGTATGCCTTGGAATAAATGATGATATGATCCTGTTAACAAAAAAAGTGATTAAAATCACTTTTTTTTAAACTTCTATAATCATTGGTATAACCATTGGAGATCTATCTATTTTTTGAAGTAGATAATTTTCTAAATCTCATTTTAAGATTTTTACTAAATCTTTTTCTTCAATTTCAGGTATATCTTTTATAGTATTTTCATAAACTTGTTTTGCTTTTTTAATTATAAGTTTATGAATTATTCTAACTTCTTCTAAATAAACAAGTCCTCTTGATTCTACTTTTAATGGTCACATAATAGCTTTTGTTTTTTGATCTACTTTAAAAAGTAGTACTAAAGTTCAAGCATTCATCATTTTTTCTCTTGCTTGAATTACATGACTAGTTGCAGTTCAAATTCCATGTCAATCAATTAATATATCTTGAATTGGTACTTTTATTTTTGATTTAAATACTTTTTCATCAGGTCCAAAATCAATTATATTTCAATTATCAAGTAATAATACATTTTCTTCTTTCATTCAAATACTTATTGCAGTTTCTTTATGAACATGTCTAAAATATAAATCTCAATAAATAGGTAGGAAATATTTTGGTCTAACTAAATTTAACATAATTTTTTGTTCTTCTTGGAAAGCATGTCATCCAGTATGCACTTCCCTATCATCTTTTGTAATTACATTTGCTCAAAGTCTTATAAGTTTATTTATAACTCAAACAACTGATCTTTCATTTCAAGGAACTACAGATGATGAAAAAATAATTGTATCTCATTTCATTATTTCAATTGAAGGATGTCTTCATTCAGCCATTCTTGATAATGCTGAAAATTCTTCTCATTGGCTTCAAGTTGTTATAATAACTTGTTTTTCAAGTGGAATTCACTGAGTTGTTTTTTCAGACATTTTTTTAATAGTTCCTGGTTTTGCTTTTATGTATCCTAATTCTTTTGAAATAGCTACATTTTCAACCATAGATCTACCACTTAAAAACACATATTTATCATGTGATTCACAAGCATTAATTATTTGTTGAACTCTTGAAATCCATGATGAAAATATTGTAATAATTAATCTTCATTTTTTGTGATTTGCAATAATTCTTTCAAGTGTATCTCAAATATGTTTTTCTGAAGTTGAAAATCATTTTCTTGTAGATCAAGTTGAATCAGATAAAAATAAAGTAACTCATTTTGTACCATATTCACCTATTCTTGATAAATCTGCTGGTTTATCTATTTCTGGTGCAAAATCAATTTTAAAATCTCAAGTATGAACAGCTTTAAATCAAGTTGGAGTTGTTATATAAGCTCACATACAATCAGGAACTGAATGATTTACTCTAAAAAACTCACATTTGAAATAATCTCAAATAGAAATTAAATCTTTTGAATCAGTATTAACTTCTACAAATTTTTGTAAATGAGCTATTTTATTTTCTTCAAGTCATTTTTTTATAATTCAAATTGTTAATTTTGTTCAGTAAATTACTGGAAAATCAAGTGCTGGTAAAACATGTTTTAAAGCTCAAATATGATCTAAGTGTGCATGAGTAATTATAAGTCATTTAATATTTTTTTTGTATGGTAACAAAAAAGAAATATCAGGAATTGAACAATCAGCTCCAAGCATATAATCTTCAGCAAATTGAATTCAACAATCAACTAAAAGTATATCATCTTTATATTGAAACATATCCATATTTTTTGCTCAAGTTTCATTATTTCATCAAACTGGTATAAATCTAGTATATCATTCTCTTAAAGTAGGTAGATAAAACTTTACTTGAGGAAAATTACTCATCATAGTTTGTTTTAGCGATAAAAATTGATTATTATCATTTTCATCATTTTGATTTTCTTCATCTATATTATTCTCATTATTTTCTTTATTTTTTTCTATTTGTTTTTTTGTAAAACTATTTTTTACAAATTTTTTAAATCCTTGTTTTTCCCCTACTTCATCTTTATTTTCTATTGTAGTTGTATTTGTAGAATCTAATTTTTCTTCTACAACATCAATATTTTTTTCTAAAGATTGAGGAGTAATATCATCTTTTCAAGATAATTCATTATCTAATTCGTCAAAGAAATCCTTTGTCATTTTTTTTTATTAAAAATATAAAATAACTTATTATTAAAATAAGTATTAAAAAATAATTTTTTTATGAAACTTAAAAATTATTTAAGTATGATTTAAAATTGATAGTATTAACTATTATTATTACAAATCAAAAAACTTTAAATATTATTTTACAATTAATTATTGCTAAATAACTTTAGTAGTTCCACAAATATTTGAAAAAATGATTATATTTTTTTATTTATTACAAAAGGTAGTATACTTATTTTTTTAAATAGTGCAAAAAATTATTTAAAGAAAAATTTATTTTAGTTATATCCCAATAATAATCCTTTAAATCAAACTCTATTCTAAAGTTTGTTTTTTTAAACTCATCTTGTTTAAAAATATAGTTTGAAAAAAAATCATATTTTTGTTTAATTAAATCACTTTTTAATGATTTTTCTCTAAAATCAGAATTAAATAGAACATAATACAAAAAGCTTTCAGCAAAGTCTTCGTATTTGTTTGTTAAAGCATATCATGAAACAAAGTCAGTTTTTAAAAGTCAGGCTTTTATTTCATATGTATTTTGCCAAGATATATCATAAAATTTATCAGACAAATCAGTTAAAACTTGTTTTTGTAAAAAATTTATATCTATATAATGTCAAAGTTCATGTACAAAAACAGATGCTAGTTCATTATCTTTTATATCAACTAAAGAGTATAAACTAATAGTTTTATTTTTATATTTTCATCTAATAGCATCTTTTTGAAAATTTAAAATTAAATCAAAATTAAGTTTTTTATCTTTAAATAAATTACTATTAATTAATTGATTAATAGCATTTATTCAAGAATTATTATATAATTTTGTTTCTATTATTTGAGGGTTGTATATAAAATTTATTTTACTTCCATCATATAATTCTTTTTCTTTTTTTTGTATTTGATTTAATAAATCCTGAGTAAAATTTTGATAATCTTTTAATTCTTTTTGTGAAATATTATCTATATTAACTAGATTTTCTTCTTTTATAGAGTTATTTTCTTCTTTTTTTTCTATATTTTTAGTTAATAAATTATCTAACTCTTTTATACTTTCTTCTTTTTTTTCTATATAAGTATCATAGGTTTCATTATATTTATAATTTAATATATAAATTCAAATAGTAAATATAGTTAAATAAACAAAAAAAAGTAAATAATAAATATTATCTTTTAGAAACTTTAAAAAAATATAAAATTTTAGCCTCATCATAATCAAAACATTACATTGATTACGATATAAACTATTCAAGATGCTGAAATTAAAAGTAAAAATCATATAATAGTCCATTTTATTATATTTTTTGCTTTATTAATTTGTTCATCTTCTCAAGCAGAAAATTGCATTAATCATCAAGCATAAACTATAGCTCAAACTGCCACAATTCATAAAACAACCATTAAATTTGTAATAAATCAATTTACTTTTTTCTTAAATCAAGTTTCAAGTTTCATATCTGTTGATGAAACTACTTTTTTAGGTTTACATCAATCCAAAAGTTTTGAAACACTATCTCAATCATTATATTTACATCAAGAATTATTATATCCTTTATTATCTTCTTCTTGTTTTGGTGCTGGTGGTCAAACAAAATCTGGACTATTTGGATTTCAACTATCTGCAAAAATAGTACTAAATCAAAATAAACTTAAAATAATTATTAAAAATATTTTTTTCATTTGTATTATAATTAAATTTTTAAAGAAGCTATTAATTTTACTGCTCAATAAGCAAGTGGTATAATAGCAAGTCAAATAATAGCATAAACAAATCACATCAAAGTTTTTTTAAATTCTTCTTCATTTCATCTTGATTTAATTAATTTAAATCAAAAATATAAAAAAACTCAAATAGCAATAAAACTTAAAAAATAAAAAAGTAAATCTTTAAAAGAAATTAAAACTTCATTTATAACTCAAGTTCATTCTCAAGAAATTCAAATAGTATTTGAATTTGGCATCATAGAATCTTTTAGTGAAGCATTAGCTAAAAAAACTGGAAAAAAAGATATTAAAAATAAAAATATTTTATTCATTTTAAAAAAATTATATTCTAAAATTATTCAACATATTAATTATAGCCCAAGCACTTGTTGAAAGCAAAACTCAAACTAAAGACCAAATAATCATTTTTTTTGCTTTATTTATTTTTTCATCTTCTCACATAGAAATTAAATACATTATTCAAGAAATTATTAAAGAAATTACAGCTAAAACAGCTACATATTTAATTCATTCACTTATAAGATTTCACAAAAAAGAAAAAAAATCTCAATCTTTTAAAGAGCTTTGTGTATCTCAAGTCGTTTCTGAACTACATCAAGGTAATCAATTACAAACTACTTCTGGAGATGATGCTAAAACTTTTATTTTTAAAACACTTAAAAATCAAACTAAAAAATACAATTTTTTCATATTAAAAACTATTTATATAATAAATATCAAACTAAACTTATTAAATAATAAGCACTCAAAGCTACAACTAAAGAAGTAATTCAAGCTATAAAAATATTTTTTCATTTAGATAATAATTCATCTTCTCCGTGATAAGCTATCATATATCAAGCTCAAATCGTCATTATAAGTAAAGCTATAATTCATAAACCTATCATAAGTTTTTGTATCAAAGTTCACAAAACAAAATTTATAGTATCTTTTGATTCTCACTGTTTTAACCCCCCTCATCCAGGAGAAAATAGCGATGTATCTATCATAAAATCAGAAGTTATGATATCATCTTCTTTTGAAGAATCTCATCATCATTTATTTGTTTTAGTATCTCAATTAATAGAAGTTCATCATCAAGGAGAATATAAACTATTACTAGTACAAACTCAATTATCGCATTTTACTCTAGCATATACATTATTTCAAATAAAAAATGAAAAAATTAATATAAAAACAAGTATTATTTTTTTAATCATAAAAAAAATTAAATTTATATTTTTTATATTATATAAAAAAATATAAAAAAACAATTTTAATTTAACTTTACAAATCAAAAAAAAAATTTAAAGTGATGGAACTTTATATTATATTTTTAATATTTATGAAAATTGCTATTTTACATGATTTGCTTGTTAAGTTAGGTTGAGCAGAAAAAGTGCTTGAAAAAGTGATAAAAATGTACCCAAATGCTGATTTATTTACTTTAATTTATGATGAAAAAAAAGTTTGAAAAATATTTCCAAAAGAAAAAATAAAGCATGTACCAAAAATAACTCAAAATATCTATGACCTAACTAAAAATCAAAGACTTTGCCTTCCATTTATGGCAAGAGCTATTGAATCAATAGATTTATCTAATTATGATGTAGTTATAGCTTTTAATAGTGCTTTTGTGCATTGAGCAATAACTAAACCTGAAACAAAGTTTATTGTTTATTACCACTCTCCTACTCGTTATTTATGGGATTGGACAAATGAATATAAAAGAGATATTTGATGGAATAAGTGAATAAAATGATTTATTTTAAATAGTATTTTAAAAAATATTAGACTTTGGGATTATATTGCTTCAAAAAGACACAATATAACTCTAGCAAATTCTTTTAATGTTAAAAAAAGAATTAAAAAATATTACTGACTTGATGCTTGAGTTGTTTACCCAAATGTAGATATTGATAGATTTAACACTGTTTCAAATATCACTTCTATGCCAAATTGAGAAGATGAAAAAAAATTACCAAAAGATTATTATATAATTATTTCAGCATTAACAGAGTTTAAAAAAGTTGATTTATCAATAAAAGCTTTTAATGGGATGAGTGATAAAAATCTTATAATAGTTTGAGATTGAAATTTTAAAGAAAACTTAAAAAAAATTGCTTGAAATAATATTTATTTTACTTGATATAAAAGTGATGATGAAGTTGTTTATTTACTTCAAAATAGTTTGGGATTGATTTTTTCTTGAGAAGAAGATTTTTGAATAGTTCCTATTGAAGCTTTTGGTGCTTGAAAGCCTGTTTTTGCTTATAAAGCTTGATGACTTACTGAAACTATGGTTGAGTGAATTACTTGAGAGTTTTTTTTAGATAATAATTGATGAGATTTTATTAAAAATTTTAAAGTTTTTGATGAAAATATAAAAAATAATAAATATAATCCTTTAGAAATAAAAGAAGTTGCTTTAAAATATTCTACAAAAAACTTTGAAGACAATATTAGAAAAATTGTTTGATTTTAACTCCCCCTTAATCCCCCTCAAATAAGTGGGAAAGCCAAGCAAGAATATTACTTTTTTAAAATTATTACCTTATGAAATATATATTACAATTATTTATATTTTTACTTCCTTTTCATGCAATTTTTGTAACTTATTTAAAGTGTAAAGCTTGAATTGATACTGATATTTTAAGATTTTGGAAAGAAATAGTTATATCTATACTTTTAGCAATAGTTTCTTTTAAAATACTATTTACAAATAAATTTAATTTAGAAAAAATTTATAAAAATAACTATCTTTTATGACTTACAACAGCATTTGTCATTTGTAGTTTTATTTATATATTTTTCCCTTATTTTAACATAAAAACAACTAATTTACTTTGATTTAAATATGATGTATTTTTTTTATTTGCATTTATTATATGACTTTATTTAACATCAATAAAAGACAATTTTAAAAGTATTTTAATATCAAACTTTTTATCTATTTGAGTTATTTTAATCATATTTTTACCTTGGTATTTATCTTGAAATATAGAAACAACTACAAATATTATATGATTTGACAATAAACCATCTACTTATCAAGCAAATAGTTGTATATCTTTTTCTCAAAATGTAACAGGCTGACACAATAGATTTCAATGAAGTTTTTGAGATCCTATAAGATTTTGAGTATTTTTAGTTGTATTTTATTTAATATTTTTATGAAGTATATTAAATGAAGTAAAAAATAATTTTAAAAAATATCTTATAATTTCAATTGTTTCAATTTTAATAATTACTTCAATATTTTACTCATTTACAAAAACTAGTATGTTATGATTTGTATTTTGAGTATTAACTTTTATTTATCTTTCAAGAAAAATAATTTATAACAAAACTATCCCAAAAAAAGTATTAATATCAATTAGTAGTTTGATGGTTTTAGGTGTGATTTGACTAGTTTATTTAAAAAGAAATTTATTTTTGCATCCTGAAGCTATACTTTGAAGAGTTGAAAATCTTGTTATTTCAATTAAAATGTTTTTTGTAAATCCTTTTTGATACTGACTTTGAATTGCATGACCTGCAAGTTGGTTATCAACAAGTGCAGACAAAAATATGTCTTTATGAGTAAACAAATTTTTACCTGAAAATTGGTATGTTCAAATATTGCTTGAACAATGAATTTTATGAATTAGTTTATTTTTATGATTAATAATTGTTATTTGAGTTAATTTATTTGATATAGTTAAAAGAAAAAAAGATTATTTAAGTATTTGAATATTTACAAGTTATTTATCTTTACTTTTTATGGCAAACTTTACTCATGCATTTGAAGAATCTGCAACAAGCTATATTTTATTTATAATAATTTGATGATATATAGCTCTTGAAAGACAAAAAAATAAAGTGTAAAACACTTTATTTTTTTATTTTGCTCTTTCTTGATATTCTCAACTTTCAGTATTTACAATTACAAAATCTCATTGATTAACAAATCCTGGAACTTTTATTGTAAGTCAAGTATTTGTAACTGCATCTTTTGTAATTTTTCCATCAGCTGTATTTCATTTTACACCTGGTTCACACTCAACTATTTCAAGTTTTACATTAGTTGGTAATACAAGTCAAACAAATTTTCATTCAAATTGTTGTATATCAACTGTTTCTCATTCAATTAAGAAAAATTTCATATCTCAAATAGTATCATCATCTAATTCTATTTGTTCATATGTAGATTGGTTCATAAATGCATATGTTCCTCAAGCTCAATATAAATATTCAAATCTTGCTCTATCTAAAATAACATCATCTAATTTATCTTCTCAGTTAAATGTTCTATCAGTCATTCATCAGTTAAATAAATTTTTTAATCTCATTTTTATAGTTGTAGCTCATCTTCAAGCTCTGTGATATTCCCATTTTGATACAAAAAATAAAGTATCATCTATTTTCAAAACTGTTCCTGGTTTTGCTTCAAAAGCTGTTTTCATACTTAAAATAGTTAAAATATATTGTAAAAAAAAATAAGTAGAAAAATCTACCTTTTTTTAGTTTTTAAAAATTATCCTTTTTTAATTTCTTTCATTTTTAAAACTTCGTGTTTTTTTGTGATTTTATTGTATTTTCTTAAAGAAAGTTTTTCTCCTGGTCAGAAGTTTTTTTTGTTAATATTAGTTACATGAACTAAATTTCCTGTTTCTTCTGAATAAAATCATACATAAGTTCTTTTCCCTTTTGCCATAATTTAATTTAATGTTAATAAAACAACAGCTATTATATTAAAAAAACTTAAAATACAAATTTTTTTTTAAATTTGATTTTTTAATTGTCTAGTGTTATAATAATACAAGTAAATTTTTAATTATTTTTTAATTACATTGAGAGTGGAAGAAATAATTCTTTGAGATTCAAGTGATAATATAGATAATGATTTATCAAAATATTATAATAATTGAATTTTTGAAATTACATTTTCTTTTAAATCAGACTTTAAGAAAACAAAAATCATTAGAGATTATTTAGTTAATATTTTTGATTTTTTAAATATTTGAATGTTATGGAAAAATAGATTTGTGTTAATTGTTGATGAATTAAATAATAATGCTATAGAATACTGAAGCTCTAGTGAAAGTATTAATAAACTTTATTTTAAAGCTCAACAACTAGAAAATGATATAATTATAAATATTGAAGTAAGTGATGCTTGAGATTGAAAAGCTTCTAAAACATCAAAAGAAATGGAGGAATTAAGAGTAAATAGACTAGAGAAATGATTTGATAATCACAATTCAATAAGATGAAGATGACTTTTTTTGATAATAACAAAACTTGTTGATAATCTTTATTTTAAAGATAATAACTCTTGACTTACTGTTTGAATAAATAAAGTTATTGCAAAATAATAATTATAAATTAAAAAGACCTATCTAAAAAATAGGTCTTTTTGCTTTTTTAAAAAAAAATATATAATAAATTTCAATTTTTAAAAACATAAAAACACAAAATGATAGAACAACACAATAGTTTAGCTGAAAAATTTGTTAAAAAATGAATTTGGTTATATATATTTTCTTTTTTAGTAGCTCCTATTTGATATATTGTAAAAATAATTTTATCTCAAGATTTATCAGTTGAAGAAATATGAATTATATATTGAGTTATGAGTTTGATGGTTTTATTAAACTCTTTTAATGATTTATGAATGGCTGAATCTTTAAATAAATTTATCCCTGATTTTGTAACTCAAAAAAGATATGATAAAGTTAAAACTATTATTTCATACCGATTAATAGCACAAATAATTACTTGATGAATTATATTTTTGTTTTTTTATTTTTGAGCTGACTTTTTAGCAATAAATTATTTTAAAGATGATCTTGCTACAAATATAATAAAAATATTTTCATTTTTCTTTTTGTGAACTACTTTTTTTCATGTAATAAATGTGTTTTTTCAAAGTGTTCAAGATACTTTTTATCAAAAAATAACTGAATTATTTAGGATGTTATTTATACTGTGATTTACTATTTACATGTTTTTTAATGATCTAGGAAATATGTTTTATTATAGTGTTTCTTGGGTATTAGGACTTTATTTTTGAATCATTATTTCAATATTTTTATTTTTTAAAAAATATTATCTCCCATATTTAAAAAATGAAAAAATCCTTTGGGACAAGAGTATTTTTAAAGAAATTTTTTCTTATGCATTACTTGTTTTTTTAGGTTCTCAAGCTTGAACTATCTTAAGTCAAATAGATATGCAAATGATTATTTATATGCTTTGAAATAAAGATGCTTGATATTATACAAATTATTTAAGTATAGTATCAATTCCTTTTATGTTAATTTGACCAATATTTGCATTTTTGTTTCCTGTTTTTTCAGAGCTTATTGCTAAAAAAGAGTTTGAAAAAATAAAATTAAT
>CAZGOC010000009.1:0-964 GCA_964527685.1 uncultured Candidatus Peribacteria bacterium
TTAAATTATCCTACTAATAATTCAACAGCAGTAGAATTAGATCCAATTTTTAATTGGGACTGAGTAGCATCTACATATCATATAACATTATGAACAGACACAACAGCAGAAAATATAATATGAATATGAGCTTGTACAATTACTTGAAGTTGATGAAAGTTAAGTGATAATTGTTGAAAATATCTAAATTGAAATACTAAATATTATTGGAAGATAAGTGCTGATGGAGGAGTCACATGGAGTAGTATTTGGAGTTTTACTACTTCAGAGATGAAAGCTAATTTATCAACCCCTTTAAATACAGCTACTTGAATTTCATATAAAACAATACTATCTTGGGAGAATATAACTTGAGCTGATACTTATGAAATATGATTTTGAACAGATTCTCAAGCAACAAATATATCACCAAATAGTTATTCTTTTACTAAAACATATAATAATTTAGATTTATCTTATGAATACCAAAATTTAAATGTAAATACTAAATATTATTGGAAAGTAAGAGCTTGTTTTAGTTGATCTTGTTGAGCTTGGAGTGATATTTGGAGTTTTACAACAAAAACTACTACTCAAGCAAGAACAGCTGTTTTAATTTCATCAATTTCTTGAGAAACTGTTAATATAGATCCTGTTTTAACTTGGGAAGAAGCTGTTTTACCACCAACAGATTCATTTTATTCATATGAATATTATATTTGAACTTGAACTAGTTATAATAATTTTTGTAAAAACACTTATCCTGTAACATGATGAATAGCAACTAATTTTGTAAGTTCTCTTAATTGTGATTCAATATGAATTAAAGACTGGTTGCCAAATACTACATATAATTGGAAAGTAAGATATGCTTATTTTAATTGAACTTCAGATGCTTACTGAACTTATTCACAAACCGGAACATTTACAACATGAAATTTTAGCTGATGAAATTCTTTAGTTAAAGATATTATAGCTTGAGCTA
>CAZGOC010000009.1:1064-16346 GCA_964527685.1 uncultured Candidatus Peribacteria bacterium
CTTGATCAAGTCCTGCTAATTTAACAAATGTAAATGGAACATTATTTTTTACAGCTAATACAAGTGCAAATTGAATAGAATTATGGAAATCAGATTGAACTGATGCTTGAACTGTATTAGTTAAAGATATTAGAGCTTGAGCTACTTGATCAAGTCCTGCTAATTTAACAAATGTAAATGGAACATTATTTTTTACAGCAACAAATTGAACTTCTTGAGTAGAATTATGGAAATCTGACTGAACTAATACTTGAACTGTTATGGTTAAAGATATAAATCTTGGTTCTTGAAACTCAACACCATTTGCTTTAACAAATGTAAATTGAACTTTATATTTTTCTATTACTACAGATGCAACTTATTGAAGAGAACTTTGGAAATCTAATTGAACTGATGCTTGAACTGTTATGGTTAAAGATATAACTACTGGAACTTGACATTGAATAACAGCAAATACTGCAAGTTTTACAAATGTAAATGGAACATTATTTTTTGCAGCAACAAATTGAACTTCTTGAGTAGAATTATGGAAATCTGACTGAACTGATGCTTGAACTGTTATGGTTAAAGATATTTATTCTTGAACAAATGCTTCTATAGGTTATAGTGATAGTCCTATTACTAGACCTTCTTTTACTGCTATTTGAAATATATTGTATTTTACAGCTAGAAGTTGAGGTGGTACTAATTATGAACTATGGAAATCTGACTGAACTGATGCTTGAACTGTTATGGTTAAAGAGATTTTCTCTTGAACAACTTGATCTTATCCTACTAATTTAACAAATGTAGATTGAACTTTATATTTTGTAGCAACTGAATGAGTGAATTGAGTAGAGCTATGGAAATCTGACTGAACTGATGCTTGAACTGTTATGGTTAAAAATATTTATCCTTGATTAACTTGATCTTATCCTGCTAATTTAACAAATGTAAATTGAACTTTATATTTTTCAGCATTACATGCAATAGACCGTATTTATAATTTAGTTGTTTATTGAATAGAATTATGGAAATCTGACTGAACTGAAAGTTGAACTGTCATGATTAAAGATATTTATTTTTGAAATGTCAATTGAATAATACAATCTTCAGCATATTTTACTAAAGTTTGAACTAAACTTTATTTTGTAGCTAATAATTGAAATCGTTGAAATGAAATTTGGGAAACAAATGGAACTGATTCTTGAACTCTTATGATAAATGATATTTATTCTTGAACAACTTGATCAAATCCTACTAATCTAGTAGATGTAAATGGAACATTATTTTTTACAACTAATACAAGTGCAAATTGAATAGAATTATGGAAAAAATAAAATTTTAATTTTAAAATAATAATTATGAAAAAATATATTTTTATACTATTTTTAACTTTATTTTTAATGTCTTGTTATAATAATAAAGATATAAAAAATAATGATGATTTAAATCAAAAAGAAATATCTAATAATAAAACAAGTGAGGTTGTAGCTCCACCTCATTTTATAAAACCAGAAATTGAAAAACTTAATAACGAAAAAAAAGATATTTTAAATCAGTTTAATGTAAAATTACAAGAATTAAATAAAACAAAAGAAAATAAATTAAAAGAGAAAAATACCCTAAAACAAAATGAAATAAAACTTATTCAAGAAAATATAAATAAATTAAATACTCAAAAAAAAGAAATTTTAAATAAATATACTACAACTCCTTTAAAAAATGATTCTGATGATAAAAAGGAAATAGATGATATTATGAAAAATATTAAAATATTGAATAATAATATACAAGAAGTTAACAAAAAATATAAAGATATATTTAAAGATGTTGTAAAAAATTTTGATAATAAAAAAGAGGTTTTATTAAAAGAACGTGATGAGAAAATCAATTATTTTACAGAAGAACTTAAAAAAATTAATTCTATGAAATAAGATATGTAAATAGAAACAACTAATTAATTTATTTTAATTTTAAAAAATATTCTATATCTCTATCTCAAGTAATTTTTCTCAATATATATTTGATAATAAAAATTGCATTTAAGTAATATAAATTATCTAAATTTATTGATTTTTAAGATTTATTTATATAATGACTGATATTTTTATTTACATAAATTTTCAAAAAAATGAAAAAAACTAAAATTATTGCTACAGTTTGACCTGTAACTGAAAGTGAAGAAAAATTAATTGAAATGTATAATGCTTGAGTAAATATTATTAGATTTAATTTTTCACATGCTACTTTTGAGTGAGCAAAAATAATTGCTGATAGAATTAAAAAATTGAATATTGAATGAAAAACAAAATTATCATTATTACTTGATACAAAATGACCTGAAATAAGAACTTGAATATTAAATGAAAAATTAAAATTTAATATTTGAGATAAAATAAATATATATATAGATGAATCTAAAAGAAAATGAAATTGACTATTTTGTGATTATCCTTATTTAATTGAAGACTTAAATATTTGAGATACTATAATAATTGATTCAGGGCTTTGTAATGTAAAAGTTTTAGAAAAACATATTGATTTTTTATTTGTAGAAGTTTTAAATAGTTGTGAAATTTGAAGTAAAAGACATATAAATCTTCCTTGAGTAAGACTTAAACTTCCTGGAATTACTGATAAAGATAAAGAAGATGTTTTGTTTGCAATAAAAAATAATTATGACTTTATTGCAATGAGTTTTGTTAGAAATAAAGAAAATATAAAAGAACTAAGAGATTTACTTTTAGAAAATAATGCATCACATATAAAAATTATTTCAAAAGTAGAAAACGAGGAAGCTATTGATAATCTAGAAGAAATAGTTAAAAATTCTGACTGAGTAATGGTAGCTAGATGAGATTTATGAATTGAAGTTCCTATTGAAAAACTTCCTTTTTATCAAAAACAAATAGCAAATCTTTGTTTAGAGAATGGTAAATTTTTTATCATTGCTACTCATCTTCTTGAAACAATGATTGAAAATCCTTTTCCTACAAGAGCTGAAGTAAGTGATATCTATAATAGTGTTATTGCAAGTGCTGATTGTACAATGCTTTCTTGAGAAACAACAACTTGAAAATACCCAATTGATTCTGTAAATATGATGAGTAAAGTTATTATTGAAACAGAAAAATTAATTAAAAATTCTCATAAAGATTTTTCAAATGATTGATTAAATAATCGTGATATTGAAAAAAAAATTCTTATAAAACACTCTATTAGTATAGCTGAAGAACTTGAAGCAAAAGCTATTATTATATTAACAAAAACTTGATTACTAGCTCATTTGGCAGCTGCTTTTAGACCAAATATAGATGTCTATGCCTTTACTAAAAATGATACAAGTGTTAATTATATGAATATATTATACTGAATAAAACCAGTATTACTTCCTAATTGGACAAATGATTATTTATCAAATATAGAAGGGGCTATAAATATATTAAAATCAAAATTTCTTTTATCTAAAAATGATAAAATAATTGCAATTACTGATATTCAAAAAAATTGAAAAGAATTCCCTATTATTGAAATTATTGAAATTGAATAATAAAAATTTAATTTATGTAAATGAAATTTTGGTAAATAGAATTTTTGTTAGATAAAATTACTATAATTCATAATTAAATTTTAGTAATTTTTTTTTCATAAAATTCTTTAAATATTCTATTTGGATATCTCATTAACCAAACTTTTTTATTTCAAAAATCATCATTTTCTTCACAAAGAACAATTCAATCAGATTTTGTTAATTTAGTTTCATAAAAAATAAAATTTATTTTTCAATTTGTAATTAATTTTTTATTTTTACTCCTTTCATATGATATATTACTTTTGAAGTCAAGAAATTTATCTCATAATAATTGTTTTTTTATTGTAGAGTTTTTATCATAAAAATCTTTTAATATTTTATTATTTAAAGATTCTAAATCCTCAAGTAATTTTTCATCAATAAAAGAAAATATTTCATCTATTTCTTGTTTTGATACTCATTGTAAATCCCTTTTAGTAAAAAAATTTTTTATTTTTTTATATCATTTTGAAACTTCTTCAAAACCTTTTATATTAAGTTGATATGGAGATTTATCAAATTCTAAACTAAGATTAATTATTATTTGGAAAAATAAATGTTCAACAATATTTTTACTAAATTTTTGATTTTCTACTTTATAATTTTCAGGATTTTTTAGTATTTCAATAGGAGATACTTTTGGAAAGTTTTTCATTAAAGCATCATGTAAAATATACATAACTGCTTCTCCCAAAAAAATCATTCAATTTTCACTTAAATTACCAAAAATAGAGTTTCAATTTTTTATTGGAAGTAAATTAATTTTATTGCAATATGTGCGTATAATATCAATTTCTAATATATCAAGATTAGTGAAACTCTTTGATGATTTTACTTTTTCTATTTTATTTAAAAAATATAATTCTTGTGTCATTTTAAAATGAACTATTGATTGTTCTAAATATTTTAGCGAAACTTCAAAATTAGAAATTGGATCATGAATATGAGAATAAAAATTTCATTTACAATCTTTTAAAAATGGAATACAAATTTCAAGTCATTTAAAAGCTTCTATTTCTAAAGCTATTTTATTAACTATTTCATCATGAATTGGAAAAATATTTGAAAAAATTTTTCATGGTAAAATTACTGGTTTATCTAGGGGGATATTTAATATTCATGGTATTTTAATTTTTCTTTCAAACTCATCATCTCATGTAATATCAATTGCTGCTTCATATCAATAATAAGATGGGTTGTATTGATAAGGTATTTTTAATAATTTTCAATCATTTGACACAAAATCTCAAGCATATGAATCATAATTATTTTGAACTGTTCAAAATAATATTCATATTTTTCATAAATATTTTTTTAATCATTGATTTGATAAAAATTCTACCATATAGTTTGCTAACTCTACAGATTCTTTTGAGAAAAATTTTCAATTTTTGCTAATATTTTTATTTTGTAAAGTAATTTTTCTTTCTTCATAAAAAGGGAAAGTTTGAAAAAATTTTTCTCTTTCTCTTTTTTGTTCTAATAATTTTCTTTTTTCTTTTTCTTCTGGAGATAAATTTGTTGTAATACTTTTTTCATATTCATTAATTTTTTGAATCTGGTCATAAATAAATACACTATCAATAGGAGTTAAATTACTTATTGTTGATGCTATATTAGGTTTATGTAAATTTGAAGTTGTATTTGCTTGTTTAATTTGTTCATTTAAAAACTCTTCATCAATTGTAAAATCTAGTGAAGATGAATCTAAAGCATTTCAAATTTGAGTTTTTATTTGAGTTTCTATTATATCAAATTGACTATCTTTATTTTGATTATTTGTCAATATTTGAGTTTTATCTGGTGATAAATTTTTATTTTCAGACATAATACACATATTAAACATACAAATTAAACTTTTTTTATTATAACATATTTATTAATTTTTTGCAAAGAAATACTTTATAATTATTTCATATTATTATACATATTTTTTCTATTAATTAAAGTATATTTATTATGTTTTCATGACTCTTGAATACTCATAATATATTCAAAATACTTTTTTCAAGTCAATTCACTATATACTGCATAAAATGGATTTGAAAAATATTTTTTTACATATTTTCAGTGTATATTAAAATATGCTGCTGTCATATATGAGTTAGCATAATTATCAACATCAAAAGTATTATCAAAATCAATCTCATCAACTTTAATAAAAAAATATCTATCATTTGTTACATCACAAATAAGCAATTCTCCAATTCAAACATCAATAACATTTGTTTGATGATTTGTTGCTTTTCATTTATATTTTAAAAAATTAGCTCATAATCATTTTAATCAAAATAATTCTTCAATTACATAATTATTTAATGCACTAATTGTCATACAATTATATTTTGAATTTCTTTTTTTAAGATTAGAAATTTCAAAATTTGTAGCAGAATAATTTCATTCTAATACTGAACTTCATTTACTAACTAAATTTATATTATATCAACTTACACTAGTTAATATAAATAAAATAAACTTCTTATTTTTTCATGTAATTTTAGCTAATTCACTTTTTAACTGAGTAAAATCTCAGTTAGTTAAAATATTTTTAATTTTTAAAAAATCTTTAGAATTCAAAAAATTATAAAAATCTAAAATATCACTCCAAATATCTTTTGGGAAAAAAATTTTAAATTTATTAATAAAATTCAAATCTAATAATGACTTGCTTTCAATTAACTCTTTTTTTAATCAATAATACAAATCTTTCTTTTCTTTTGATATTTTTATTGATATAGCTCATAAATAATCATTAAATACAAGATTTTCTTGAAAATTTTTAAATGACTCTATTGCTGTCTTTTGTAATTCATTTTTCAATAAAAAATCATCCATCATCATATAATAAAGAGTTGATTCAAAGTCTCTTTTTATTTCTTTTTGTATATCTTGTTGAAAATTTTGAACTAAACTATTATCGTTAATTTCAGTTTTAAAATATTCTTGAGTTTTAAGATATATTTCTCAAAAAACTTTTTTTCTTTCACTAATATTATCTATTTTTCAAAGTATTTCAGATGTTTTAAATGTAGTAATAATTATTTCTTTTAAAAATTGAAGTATATGCTTCTTATCTTCATAGTTATTATTTATAAATTTTTCTAATTCATCAATGTATAATTTTAATCAATTATTAGGTTCTTTTGCAAAATTTTCTTCAAAAACTTTCTTTTTCTCATCACTTAAAACAAAATTATTTTTTGTTTGGTTATCAATAAATTCACCAAGTAAAATACCTACTTCTTTTTCATAATTTTTATTAAAAGTTTCAACATTATCAGTATTTAAAGCTAATTCATTAAAATATTTTAAGATTTGCTCATTATTTGTAATTCATTCATATAAACATGAAACATAAAAATAATGAAAACTAATTAAATTTAATAATTCTTTTTTATTTTTATCATTAACTTGCCTTGAATAGTTCAAAAGTATTAAACTTTTTTGTTTATATTTTTGTGAAATATTTTTAGTTTTTTCTATACTTTGTGATCATTTTTGTATTGACTTTATTAACTCAGGAATATCTTTATATGTTAAATTTTGTTTTATATTTAAAGTATTTCAATAAAGTTTAGAATTTCTAGCTCATGATATATTTATACTATCGTCAATTCAATGAACAGTTTCATTAAATAGTGTTATTGCATCATTATCAAGCAAAAAATCCACCCTATTTTTTAAAAAGGCTGGAATATTATTTGCTCAGGAAATATCTTTAGTTTCTTCTAAATCATTTTTAGATAACGAAAATCAAGATAATTGATAAACACTTAGTCATCAAACTAATAATCATCATATTTGAAGAAACTCTCTACGATTTAATGACATACTTTATATATTATATTATTCTCAATTTGATTCCATATAGTTTTTAATAACTTCTAAAGCTTTTTGTTGAGCTTGAGGATCTTTGGGATTTGTTTTTAAGATATCAGTAACTTGTTTTGATAAGTCTTGTGGTATTTCTTTTCAATATCAAATTTGTGATGCTATCATATCATTAGCTGCTTTTTTAGCAAGTTCTGTTTTTTTGCCATCTTGATAATTATCATATTTTTCAACTCATTTAACTCAAGCAGTTCATGCTAAATATCCTCATGCAAAAGATATAATACTTGGAATAAAAACTCAAACTAAAAATGCTTGTTGAGTTGATTTTGTGTATTCACTATATAACTTTGAAATATCTTTTCAAGGCATATTTTTAAGCATTTGCAATTCTTCAGGAGTCGCTCATTGAGTCTGAGCCAATCAAACTAAAGCATCTCTTTTTCAAGAATCAGATAAAGATTCTGTAGAAGCAGTAATTAAATCAGAATTATTTAAAGAATCTCAAGGAACTTTTCAAGAAATATCTTTAGGCATCTCATGAGTTTTTGCAATTTGCTCTAATTTAGCTGAAACATCTATTCGCATAAATAAAAAATTAAAAATTAAAATCTATTTTGGCAAGATATTCTAAATCTTGTTGTTTGTCATATTTTTCACTTTCTTTTAAATCATTAGTTTTTGCTTTTCATTTAACAACTGAATTAAAATTGTTAAATTTTTTCTCAATATTATTTATAATTTCTTCTTCATATTGCGATATATTTTCATTATTTGATGTAATAGTTTGACTAAATATAAATAATTCTTTTAAAACAATATCTTGTAAATCTTTACGATTAATAATAGGAAGATATAATTCAAAATAATTAGAAATTATATTAGGATAATCTTTAAATATAACTTGAGAGATTTCAAAAAAGTTTTTATTTATAAAATCCTCAACTTTTACACCATATAACATGATATATAAATAAGAAAAATAAACTTATCTCTATTAAACCATATTTTAAATAAAAATGCAAATATTAATGGTTCTTTAATAGCTCTTTTCTTCCCATTTGGAATTGAAATAGTTTTTTTATTTGATTAAATACAAGAGGAAGAAAATAGGTATAAATGATTTTTTAATCACTTTAAAAACTAAAGTTATTATTCCTAGATGATTAAAAAAGAGAGAAAAATTAAACTATTTTTTGCTCTCCTAGATTGAAAAAATTAACTCATTTCAACTACCAACTTTTTACAATTAAATCAAAAATTTTACTTAAATTAGTTTATACACTTTATTGAAATATGACAATATTTTTCATTTTTTTCTAAAAAATTACCTCACCATAACAAACTTCTTTTTTCAAACTTGAAGTAATGTATAGTTTGTTTTATCTAAAATAATTTCAAATTTTGGATTTGATTGAATTTCATTATTTACTTTTACAGTATTTGCACTTAAAGCATCTCTTGCACTTGATGAATTATTACAAAGTCAAGATTTTACTAAAACACTAACTAAAGGAAGAGTATTATTTTCACTTTCAATATCAATTTTATTAATATCTTTTTCATCTGGAACAAGTCAATCTTTTAAAACTTTTTCAAAATATAACAAAGCATTTTCTGCATCTTCTATTGAGTGATATAATTTTACTATTTCTTTTGCTAATTCTATTTTGATATTTCTTGGATTTTCTCAACTCTCAAGTCTATCTTGAAATTTTTTTATTTCACTAAAATAAAGTGAAGTACAACTTTCAAAATACTTAATAATTAAATCATCTCAAATTTCCATAATTTTTACAAACATTTCATTTGCAGAAAAGTTTAATCAAACAAAATTTTTGTATGTTTTACTCATTTTTCTTCAATCAGTTCATTCTATTAAAGAAAAAGTCATTACATCTTGCTTTTCTTGTCATAAAGATTCTTGAAGTCTTCTTCAAGCAAGTAAATTAAAATATTGATCATTTCACCCCAATTCTACATCAGCATTTATCATTACACTATCATATCATTGCATAATTGGGTATAAAAACTCTTGTAATGATATTCTAACTCACTCTTTATATCTTTTAGAAAAATTGTCTCTATCAAGCATTTCTGCTACAGAAAAATTTTTTGCAAGTTCTCAAACATAATTAAAATTAGTTTTATCCATCCATTCACTATTAAATCTAACTTCAACTTTATCTATATCAAGTATTTTTCAAAATTGGCTTAGGTAATCTTTTGCATTATTTAAAGTTTCTTGTCTTGTGAGCATTGGTCTTTCTGCTGTTTTGTCAGAAGTATCTCAAACTTGAGCTGTTGCATCTCAAATAATTAAAACTATTTGATGTCATAATTTTTGAAATTCTCTAAGTTTTAAAATAGGTACTGCATGTCAAATATGAATTTGGCTTCAAGTTGGGTCTATTCCAAACTTTACTCTTAAAATCTTTCAAGATTTAAGTTTTTTTTCTAAATTTGCTTTATCTATTACATTTGAAACTCACTTTTCTAGTAAATTTTTTATTATTTCATCTTTATTTATCATCTTTTAGTAATTATTTTTTAAATTTTCTTCAAGTCTTTGCATAATACTTTTATTTATAAGCTCACTTCAATTATTAACCATTTCTATTAAATTATCTTGAGATAATATTATAAATTCAGCATTTTCTGAAATAACTTTAACAGAAGCAACTCTTTGTTCTTCATTTAATAAAGCAATTTCTCAAAATATTTCTCAAGTAGATAATTTAGCAACTTCTTTGTTGTTTATTTCAACTAAAACTTCTCAAGATTTGATAATATATCACTTTCAGTTTGAGTCATCTCACTCTAATAAAACATATTCTCAATAACTATATGTTTCAATATCTGAATTTTTTAACATCTCGTCAACTATATCTCTTTCTATTCAAGAAAAAATTTCTAAATTATATATATTTTGCATAAAAAATAATTAATTTTAATAAAAACTAATTATTTTATAATGATTTTTTTAAAAAACTCAAGAAATTTTATTTATCTTGAGCTAATTTTACAATATTTAAAATTTCTTGCATTTTTTTATCTAATTCTTTTTCATTTCAAGATCTAGCTCGAGATTTAACACAACATCATAAATGTGACTTGAGTAAATTTATATTAACTGATTTTAACAGTCATATAACAGCAAGGTTTTGTTGTATTATATCAATGCAATATTTATCTTCTTCAATCATTTGATTAATTTTTTCAAGTGATGTTTTTGCTTTTTTTAATCAAATTAAAACTTTTTTATGGTCCATTTTTAAAAAAATAATAAGTTATTAAAATCTATTATAGTAAAATTTGGATTTATTTCAAAATTAAAAAAATTACTAAAATTTAATCATAAATTATAGTAATTTTATCTAACAAAAATTTCATTTACCAAAAAATTATTTATTTTTTAAATATTTTTTTAATACTTTCAAAAAATACTTTAGGGATTTGATTATAAAAAGAAATCACTTGTTTTATTTCATTATATACTTCAACAATTTCAGTTATAACAGAAACTATTTTTAATAATTTATATAATAATATAGATGTTAGACTTCAAATTATAATTGTAAAAAATATTAAAACTATATATAAAATTTCAATTATTTCCATAAGATTACTGTTAATTTTTAAATTTCTTCTATTTCTTTATTTATATCTAAACTCAAGCTGTTTACAACTTTTTTTATATTTTCCTCTCAAGAAATTATTTTATAAATTTCTTTATTTTCAAAAATAACTAAACAAGGTAGAATGTTTAAATTATACTTTTCTAAATCAACTTTTTTTTCAAAAGTATCAATTATTTTTAACTGCACACTTTGAGAAAAAGATTTAGTAAGTAAAATAGGGATAGATAACATCATTTCTTTTAAAAAATTTTCTTTAGAGTCTCACACTAAAACAATTACTCTTTTTATAAAAGTTTTTTCCTCTCAATCTTCTTTTGTTATAGTTTTGTTTGCTGATTTTAAAATAAAAGCTTCAAGTTCGGTATTGTCTTTTATCATTAAACTAGATTTACTAATTTGAGTTGCAGTAAAATCAACTCACTTATTTTTTAATTCCACTGCTTTATCTTTTGCTTTTAATGCATTTGTTTTTAATGTATCAAAAAATCACATATTTTTTAATTATTAATTAATATTTTTATTATATATATATTTTAAACTTTTACAATTTTGAGTTTATCATTTTTATATTCTCAATTTTGAACAAGTAATTTAATTCAATTTATAAATAATTCTTTTTTAAATTTCTCATCTCAAGAAAAACCATATTTTTGTCCCTCAACATATACATTTTGATTATCTATTTTAATATCATTTAGTTTTATATCTTTATCACTTAAGCTTAAACTATATTTTTCTTCTCAGATTTGCAATTGTTTTTTAGAATTATCAAATTTTATTTGTTTATTTCATTCTATTGTTATTCAATCCCTTAAACTTGTCTTAGTTGTTAAATTATTTAAAGCACTTTCTACTTTTTTAGAGAACTCTATTTTTTCATTTTTTTCTAAAAAAACCTTTTTTTCATTACTTAAGTTTGTCAAATCAGTTTCTATAGTTTTATTTTTTTCATTTAAAAAATTTAAAAATTCGCTATTTTCTAAAAGTTTGCTTAATGGAATATTTGCATCTAGTGATTTTCCCTTTAAATATTCCTTAACAATTTCTATACTTTTTTTAAGTCAATTTTTTAATTCCTCACTTATTTTCTTTAAATCACTTTCTCAAATTTTATTTTTTAATAAACTATCTAAATCATTATTATTTAAAATTTCTCCTATAGTTATTTTTTTAAAATCATTATAATCTCATAAATTTCAAATATTTGAAATAAGCTCTTTCCCATCTTTATCTTTATTTTGTCTTAATATATTCAATGCTAATTGATTTGCAGAAAGAGAAGTAGTCTTGTTTTCTAATTCTTCTTGTTTTTCTTTTAATTTTTTTCCACTTTCATTAATTGAATCTTCTTGAGATTTTTTCTCTTTTCTCTCTTTTAAATCATCAAATCAAGCTTTTAAAATTTCTTTAAATTCTTGAGTTGTTAGTTTTTTATCATCTAATTTTTTATCTATCTTTAGTTTTAGTTTTGGTTCTGTTTCTCAAATTCATTTTTCACTAAATGCATTTATCCATAAACTTTTATAATCTTTTTCATTACTTGAGTTAAAAAATCAATTAATTTCTTTTAATTCATCTTTTAAACTATTAAAATTTAATCAACTTAAATCAGTTTCTTTAAATATATCGCTTCAAGGAATTATATTTCACTTTTCATCTTTACTTACTCAAAGATCTTTAAATCATTTTAAAATCTTAAAATTTTTAGTATTTTCTTTTAATTCTTCAACAGGATTATCTCAATTTAATCATAAAAACATTGCTAAAAATTTTCACAAAATAGGGACTTTAAGTAAAATATCAACTAATTTTTGTGACACTTCTGATAATTTTCAAGAATTTCATAATACATTATATAATGCATCTGAAACTTTATCTCATAAATTTAATTTATTTCATAATCAAACAAATTTTTCTCTTGATGAAATTAAATATTTAGATAATTCTTCTGGATTTAAAGGAGTTTCATTTTTAGTTGTTTTTGTAAAATCTATTTTTGAAATATCTAAATTTTGAGGTCAATTTTCTATTAATGCTGGATTTCTAAACCAATCAATATTTGAAATAATATTTTGTTTTTGATCTTTAGTTAATCATTTTAAATTATCCTCTGTTAAAAATTTTTGATTAATTTCATCAAATTTTGAAGTATATATTCCTAAATGTTTTATAAACTCTTCCTTCATTGATAATACTCTTCAAGAATCAACAGGAGAAGAACTCAAATTATCTAAAATATTATCTACTTTTCAAGTTGATAAATTTCAAATAAAATTTCAAACTCATCAAATAACAGACTCTCATATTTTACTAATAGGAGATTTTAATAAAGAATTTAAAAATCCAAGTTTTATAAATTCTTTATTTTGATTATCTAAAAAATCATACTTATTTAAAGCTTCATTTAATGGTTTATCTAACTCATTTTTTAAAGAAGTTAATCTTTCATTATTTATTGAAGCAGTTAAATTGTCAATATTTACAATTTTTTCAGTATTTCAAGAATTTATTTGTTCTTTTAAGTAGTTTTGATAGAGTATCTCTGCTTTTTTTTCAAGCTCAATAACTTCTCCAGGTTTTGTTCTTTGATATGTTAAAAAAATATTATTAAATTCATTTAAATCTTTTTTAAAATTCCTTAAATCAACTTGATATTTTTCTAAAACTAATTTTAAAATCTTATTTTTTTCATCATTTTCTGATATTTCAGAATTTTTTGTGATAGGCTTAACTTCTGCGGCTCAACTGCTTTCAAAATTCATAGTTTTATTATTAATAAATAAATTTGTTTTTGTTTTTTAAAATTTTATTTTAAATTAAAGAAGTTCTTTTAGTAAATATAGGAGCTTTGGCAAGTATAAATAACAGTCATAATGAGTAAATTTTATGTTCAGTAGACAATCATAACCATATTTTTCACATATAACTTGCAGCATCAATACTTGCATTTACCACATATTTTCCTATTGAAAAAAGTATATTTTTAACATCTTGATCTATTTTAAAATCAGTTGATGTAACTTTATTTATGATATCAGAAATAGAGCTTCAAACATCCATAGCAGTTCCATATGATGCAAGTAAATTTGCTGTTACATTTACTTTTTGCATAGGAGATAATTCACTCAGGTTTGTTTTTCATCAAGTTATTAAATAGATCTCATACACCTTTTTAAGTGAAACTTGATCTTTTGGTATTTTTGTAGTAGTCCAGACTAAATCTCATGATGCAAAAAATCATTCATACATATCATGTCAAAACTTAAGCAGTCACTCATTTTCATTTCAAATAAATGTTTGTAATACTTCATTTTGTTCAAATCAATCACCTAATCAAGGCATTTGAAAGTTATTTCATAAGCTACGACTCTCACTTGTATTTAAAATAGATGTTGTTATGTCTTTAAAATCTCAGAGATTTTGTAATTTTTCAGATAATCATCATTTTACTTGATCAAAATCTATTTGTGACATACTAGCTATACCAGAGATTCAATTAGAAAGTAATGTTTGAGCTTTTCATTTAATTCAATCTTCAATACTCTTAAGATCCATTCATGTTCAATTTCATAGTATTCATCAAAAGTCTCAAATACTGTGAAGCTTATCAAATATTTCAAACATACTAGGATTTACCTGAGATATATTTTTTCCTTCTTTTTTATACATAGAAATAAGTAATTTATTTCATCTTTCTACTTTTTCTTCTTTTTTTCATGCAAAAAGTTTATACCAAGGATATGATGAGGTGTGATTTCATCATGAAATACTCATCAAAACTATTTTTATGTATTTTTTTATATCTCCTTCACTTAAGTTTGATAACTCTGGTCTTGATGGTATTGATGGTTGAATTGCATCATATATTTTATCAATATGTTTTGAGGTATTTAAATCATTGTATTTTATATCTTTAAAATATTGTTGTTCAAAAATAATTCCTGAAAGAGATGATTCAATATTTCTCTCTAAATTATCATCACTTACTTCATTACTGGTACGAAATATTTGAAAATATATTGATATATATTGATTATATCATGGTTTCACTCTTTCTGCTATTTTTGTCTCTTGTTCTCTTGCTTGTGTTGCTAAATTTTTTGCTGTTTGAGCTGCTTGTGAGGCTATATCTCAAACTGGATTTTCTATTCAAAACATTTTGGCTAATGATGGAAATTTTTCCCACATAAGACTTTGAAAAGATAAAGTAATTTTATCCCACCAAGCAGTTAGTTTTTCTCATAAAGATAAAACTTT
>CAZGOC010000009.1:16446-19271 GCA_964527685.1 uncultured Candidatus Peribacteria bacterium
AGTAGCTATATTTTTTATAGTTTGCTCATCTAGTTGAGATAAAGAAATTCAAGCTCTTTTGTTAATTTCTTCTATTTCAATATTTGATTTTTTTGCTAATTCTTCTACTTCTTTTTTATATTCTTCAATTTTTTTTGGATTTTTTTCTGTTTTTGCTTTATTTTCTAACTCTGTAATTTTTGCTTCTAAATCTACTTTAATTTTATTAATTTTTTCTTCTTCTGCTTTAAATTTATTTAAGTGTTCTTTTAATTCAGCCTCTTTTCTTCATTTATTTTTTAATTTAAAATCAGCATCAAAACTAGCTCTATATTCTCTTAATATTTTTTTAACTTCTCAAAAATTTCATGATTTCATTTCTGTTTCTAACTTTTCAAGTAGTTGTATTTTTGAGTTTAATTTATTTATTTCAGGTCAATTTCGGCTTAAATTTCACTTTAATTTATTTAGACTTTGGTTTAATTTTGCTTTTTCCATCATTAATTCTACTCAAAGAATTTTTCAAGCTCATTTTCATAACCAATTTAATCATTTTCAAGTGCTTTCAGTTATCTTACCTAAATTTCAATTATTCATTGAATTATGTAATCATCAAGTCATAAAATATCATCAAGTATTTGCTAAATATTTGTATATTTGCATACTTAAAGGAGTTTTTATAACATACCAAGTACTTCACATTATTCACATACTTCAAGATGGTTTTACCCAAGATGGGGGAGTTCTTGTAAAAGTATATCATAATTCAATTCATCTTGAAAGTATGTATAAATCACTATATCATTCTCTTTTTAAATTTTCAATAGAAAGTCAGTTTGAAGAATCATCATTTTCAGTTGGAGTGTTTGTACTTCAAGCTAAAGCATTAGCAGGAGGAGGATTTTTTACACTATCTTCTTTTTTACTCGTCCTCTCCAAATAGCCTCTTAATGTTTCATTATTTAAAACATCTCAAATAATTTCCTTCCTTTCATTTAAAATAGCTCCATAAATATTTTTAATTCTCTCTTTATTTTCATTTAAAAATGATAAATCAAATCAACAATGATTAACAAAAAATTTCATTTTTCGTTCAGTTGTTCAATTAATAGGAATCTCTGAAATCTTAGAATTCATAAGTTTTTCATTTTTAGATAAAGTTTTCCAAACATCTAAATCTTTTTGTTTTTCTGCACTTTCTGTAGAAATACTTCAAACAACTCCTTTAAATTTTTCAAAAATAATATTATTCCAAGATTCTTTTCATTCAGTAGCACTTCCAGTATTACTTTTTCAAGATTCTCCAGTATTTCAAGCTCAGTTTCAACTTTGAGTTTTTCAACTTTTTTTTCAATTTACAAGTCAAGTTATTGCATTTATTCATCATCAAGCTAGTCATATTCAAGCAAAAATTCATCAAAAAAATCATTCTTTTCACCAAAAAATAGCTCAAATTACTCATAGTATTAATCATAAATGTAATCATCCATTTTCTATTGAGTTTTTTATAGCTCACATAGGGTCTTTACTCCAAGATGCTGCCATTTCTTGAGCTTTATTATTACTTGTAATTCATAGAGATTGTTTTTCCTCTGCACTTAAGTTATTTAATTCCCCAAGAGTTTTTGCAGTATTTGAATCTTTTTGATTTCTAAAGTCAGAAATAAAAGTTTCTTTAATATTTTTTCACTTATTATAATATTTATCATTAAAAAATGATATTAAAAACTCTTTATCTGCTTGACTATCTGTTATTGCATTTCAAATAGTTTTGATAAATAAATTGTATTTTTCTTCATTTTCAAAGTGAATTTTATTAAAAAACTCACTTTTGTCTTTTGATTTTTTTAATCTTTCTTTTTCTTCAGTAGGCAAACTAGGGTCTACATCTACAGTTATATTATATTTACTTAATAGATATAAAACATATTCAGAAGTAGAAGTTTTATCATTTTTATCTAGTTTAGTATTTAAATAACTATCTAAACTATTATAAGTTCTATATAAAAATGCTTTTTGTAAATCTTCTAAGTCAAAATAATCAGGTAATCAATTATTTAATATATTTTGAAAATCAATAACTTCATTGCTTCAAGCTATTTTATCTTTATCTCATAAAAGAGGTTCTTTTCATTTAGTTAGTTCAATTTTTCAATTTTTTAAATTAATTGAAATTCCCATTTTATTTAAAGATGATAGTATTCATCATAAAATAAATGGTTTATTTTCTTTTGATAAAGAGTTTAAACTTTCAATATACCCCCTAAGACTTTCAAGCGATATTTTTCCACTTTCAATTTCTTTTTTTAGTTTATTTAAATCTACTTGAGCTAGACTAGTTGCCTCTCTTCATTCAGGAGATTTTCTAGTTTCTGTAGATGGAATTGTATTTTGTCTTACAACTTCAGTAGGATTATTTGATGCTACTTCTGACATATTATTTTTATTATATTTTAAAAATTAAACTATTTCTTGGATTTTATCTCAAAGTCAATTTATCTTTGAGGCATATTTTGAATCAGTTGCATATCAAGCTTTAGATAACTCTTTTGCAAACTTTTCTCTGTCAAGTCATCTGTAATTTGTAGGATAGTGTGGAGGTTTTGGTTTTATATCATATCAGTAAGCAAAGGCATTTTTATATCTTGGGTTTGTTGTTAAAAACTCAGCATATCAATAAAAAGAATCTTTCATATTTTTAAATTTTCTAAATCAATCTTTAATTGTTACCATTTTTCAATTTACTTCTTCTTGAGTTGACATTGTTACAAAATCTTTATTTCAAAAAGCTTTTATTCAAAAATAATTTCAATGTTTTTTTGCAAGACTTGATTGTCCCCATCAAG
>CAZGOC010000010.1:0-5542 GCA_964527685.1 uncultured Candidatus Peribacteria bacterium
GTGGAAAACCAACTCTTCAAAGCTCTTCGTAAGCTTAATTATCATAAATGGTGGGTCAGGCGGGATTCGAACCCACGACCTTCGCCTTAAAAGGGCGCTGCTCTACCGGCTGAGCTACTAACCCATCTTTAAACAAAGCTCAAGCATTTTATAAATTTTTTTTAATAATGCAAATTTATTTTTGACTTTTTTATATTTTCCTAAAAGGTTTGATTATAAAGCCATTTTTTTCTATAATATTTGTAATTTTATCTTGATTTTTTACAAAATAAATTCAATCATCAACTAAAAAATCTTTTTTTTCTATAACTCTTCAATGATTTAATTCTACTAAATCCTCCTCTTCAAGTTCTAAAAATTTATTATTATCAAATATTTTTTCTTCTTTTAAAAAATTTCCTTCTAAAAAATTATCTAAATTTTGTGCTAGAGATAAATCTAAATTTCATATTTTAGTTCTTCTTAAAAAAGTTATATATCATCAAGTTTGTAATAATTCCCCCAAATCTCTTGCTATTGATCTGATATATGTTCAAGCAGAAACTAAAGCTTTTAAGTGTATTTCTGGGTAATTATATGAAATAATTTCTATATTATAAATATTAACTTCCCTACTTTTCAATTCAAAATCTATTCATTCTCTTACTAAATCAAGAGCTTTTTTTCAATTAATTTTTAAAGCAGAGTATTTTGGTGGTAATTGAGATATTTTTCAAGTAAATTTTTTATTTAAAATATCTTTTATATCTTCTATTTTTAAATTATCTTTAAAATATTGTTGTTTTTCTACAGATATATAATCAATTTCTGTTTCAATATCAAAACTTGGAGTTGTTCAGTTCAAATTAATTTTAAACTCATATTCTTTAGTATCTTTTTCAAAAAAAGGAATTAATTTGGTATAATTTCAAACTCAAACAAGTAATAACCCACTAGCAAGTGGGTCTAAAGTTCAAGTATGTCACATTTTTTTAATGCAAAGAATTTTTTTTAATTTTCTTAAAACATCAAAACTTGTAATTCCTATAGGTTTATCTATTAAATAAAATCTATCCATTATTTAATATTATTCATAATTATAACTTTCTGGTGATGAAAACCATTTTGGTTTTGTATTAATCCCTAAATTTGGATTTGTAAATGAAAAAGTTTTAAAGTTAAAATACCCTAAATCTATAAATATTTTTCAAACTATATCTTTTTTTGTAATAAAATTTGATTTTCAAGACAATTCACAAGTAGAAAAACAAGCTCTTGAATCAGTTGATCCATTTCTATTATCTCACATAACAAAATAACTATTTTCTGGAACTTCATAAGTTATTTCATCCATACTTCATCTTACATAAGTTGATTTATAATTTGTTTCACTTAAATATTTTTCATCAAGTTCTTTAAATTCACTACTTCAAGCTGATTTTACAAAAACACTTCAAGATGATATTTTTAAAGTATCTCAAGGAATTCAAATAATTCTTTTAATAAAATACTCTTTCCCATCAATATGAGTATTAAAAACTATTACATCTCATTTTTTAGGAGTATCGTAAGTTAAATAACTAAATCTATTTACTATAATAAATTCTCTATCATAATAACTATCATACATCGATTGGCCACTAATTTGAAATGGTAATATAAAAAATGTTCTTACAATAAAAACTATGATAACTATGATTATTAAATCTTTTAAAAAATCAAAAATCTCATCTCTTAAACTCTTTTTTTTATCCTCTGTTTGAGATATATTTTCTTCTGACATAATATTATTTTTAAATTAAAGTAAAAATATTATATAAAGTTTTTTAAAAAATCAATTTTTTTAAATTGAGAGTAATTCTCATTTTTATTTGACTTTTAAAAAAATATTTTAAAATAAAGTAAATTAAAGATTAATAACACCTAAATGAAAACAAAATTTTATACAAAAGATATAATTGAAATTTGTGATAACAAACACTTAACTGTTGATGAAATATTTGAACTTATTTCACAAAAACACCCTCTTGCTTGAAAATCTTCAATATATAGAAATGTAGAAGAATTAAGTATTTCTTGAGAATTAAAAAAAGTAGTTTGAGCTTCAAAAAAAACATATTTTGAAAAATCAAAACATCCTCACTTGCATTTAATTGATGAAGAAACTTGAAAAATAATTGATATTGATATAGATAAAATGCCTAACTTCTCCCTACCGAATTGATTTGAAATAAGTGATTTTGATATAAAATTTTACTGAAAATTAAAAAAAAACTAGTTAAAACTAGTTTTTTTTAAATTTTCATACTTAATTGTAATTTATTTGTTTTTTCATCTATTTGAGTTATTTTTACTCTAACTTTATCTCAAACAGCTACAAAATCATTTGGATCTTTAACAAAAGCATCTGCTATTTGAGAAACATGAACAAGTCAATCATTTTTTAATCACACATCAACAAAAGCTCAAAAAGCAACTACATTTCTTATAGTTCAGTCTAAAATATCTCAAACTTTTAGTTCTTCAAACACTACTTTTTTAGATGATTTAGTATAAGTAGAAACAATTCTTTTTTCTATTCATAAATTTTTATAACTATCCCAAATAAAATCAACTGTATCTTGATTTGCATTTTTTAGTAATTCTTGTGATTTAGTATCTATTTTTTTTAAATTATTTTCTATCAAATATTTTGCAAGTATGTATTGATCTGGATGTATATCACTATTGTCTAGTTTTTCAATACTTTCTGGAACTCTTAAAAATCAAATAGCTTGAGTATATGCCTTTTCTCAAAGCACTTTTTTTAATTCTTCTCTTGATCTATATGGTCTATTTTGATAGATTTTTTTTGCTTGTCTTTTATCTATTCATGAAATATATCAAAGTAAATAAATTGATGCTTGATTTACATTTATTCAAACTTCATTTACAGACATTTCAACTACAAAAGAAAGTTTTTCTTCTAATTTTTTTTGTGTTATATCATGTTGATACATCCCAACTCAAATACTTCAAACAGGGACTTTTACTATCTCAGATAAAGGATCAATAAACCTCCTTCAAATAGATATTGTTCCTCTGTCAAGTGAGTCTAAATCTGGAAATTCTTCTTGTGCAATTTCTCAAGCACTATAAACAGAAGCTCAAGATTCATTTACTATAAAAATATCTTTAGAAAATATTTCTTTAACTAAATCTTGAGTTTCATTTGATCAAGTTCAGTTTCAAATAACAACAACTTCTATTTTATATTTTGAAATAATATCTTTTAAAATATTTTTAGCTTCCTCTAAAAAATGTAAAAATATCTTCCCAAAATATTTTGGATTTCATAATTCATCAAGCACACACAATTTACATCAAGCCTTAAATCCTGGGTCAATTGCTAAAATAACTTTTCAATATTCAGGTTTTGACATAAGTAAATTAAATAAATTTTTTTCAAAAACTAAAATACTATCATCTTCTCAAATATCTTTTAAATCAGACCTTATTTCATTTTCAACTGAAGAAAATAACACACTATATCCATCTAAAAAAGCCTCTTCAAGTTCTTTTATAAAAGGAATTTTTGTATTTAAAATATTTGCATAATTATATCTAGCTTTAGATAAAATTACTTCATCTTTTTCTATTTTTATGTTTAAAATTCAAAGTGATTCTCCCCTATTTAAAGCAAGTATTTGATATGGTTTTATATATTGTATTTTTAGTTGATTTTCAAAATATAATTCAAATTTTGGAATTTGTTCTTTATCTTTATCATTTAGTTTTTCAAGTGACTTTTGAGTTTTTTTACTTGATGAAATAACTCAATATTTTTTGTATTCTGTAATTAGTAATTCTCTTAAAAATGTATTTGATGATATTTCACTTGAAATAATATCAATAGCACCTAAAATAATTTCATCTTTTTCATATTTTAAAGACAAATTATTTGGTATTTCAAAAGATTTATTTAATTTTATAATTTCTGCAACTTCTCAAAATCCTTTTTCTAAAGCTATCATTGCTTTAGTTTTTTTCTTTGATTTATATGGTTTATAAATTTCTTCTACTTCTTTTAATGTTTTTGCATTTATTAAATTGTTTAATAAATCAGGAGTCATTTTTCAAATCTCAGTTATAGCATTTATAGCTTGAGATTTAGCTTCATATAGATTTTTAATCTTTTTTTCTAAGTCAATAATTGATTTAATTTGTATTTCATCCAAATTTTTTGTGACTTCCTTTTTATAACGAGCAATAAAAGGAATTGTATCTCAAGATTTTATCATTTCTAAAACAACAAAAACTTGATTTTGAGTTATATTTAATTCATTTGCAATAATTTCTAAATAATTTGGTTCTACTAACATCTTTTTAAGTTTTAAAAAATAATTTTTAAAAGTATAGAGAAGTTAACTCAAAAGTAAATTATTTTTTAAAATTAAGCTAAACTTTGGTTTTTATAATGAGTTAATTTATATGATTTTTCTTGTTTTTGTATAGTTATTACATCAAACCTGATTTTTTCAAAATTAAGTTTATGTTTTAAAACATAATAATCTATAGTTTTTGATAATTTAAAAAGTTTTGATTTAGTTATACTCTCTTCTCCACTTCAAAAAAAGTTGTTACTTCTATATTTTACTTCAAAAAATATAACTAAATCATCTTTACTTCAAACTATGTCAATTTCTCAAAATCTACCAAATTTAAAATTTGTATCAACTATTTTAAATCAATTTCTTTTTAAATATTCAAGTGCTATTATTTCTCAATTATCTCATAATTTTTTCATAAAATTATTATATTAATAAACTTCAAATAGTTTAATTATTTAGCTAAAAAAAGCTAATTTTTTAATTAAATAAAAAAATACTCTTGACTTTTAAAAAAAATAGGATAATAAATATAAATAAAACAAAAATAAAAAATATTTAACTAATATAAAATTTATTTATTTTTTAATTATATTGTTTATGAAAACAAATTTTAAAAAAATAGTTGCTTGAGCTTCTTTAGTTGCTTTAGTAGCTATGAATACTGCTTTTGCTAGTAGTATAACTTTTACTTGAAGTGTTACTGGTGGTGCTACTAATACAGATGTTGAGTATGATACAGTTACTAAAATATGAACTTGATCAGCAACAGTAAATGTTACTGCTACTGTATTACCTACTTTAAGTATGTCTCTTAGTTTAAACAGTATTGATTTTTGAGAATTAGTTCCTTGAACTCCAAAGACCAAAGGATTAAGTGTTACAACTGCTTCTAATGCAAAAGATTGAATAACTGTTTCTGTAGCTTCAACTTGACTTGCTACTTGAAGTGCTTGAACTGATAAACATATCGGTGCTTTAGCTAGAGGGTCTTCTGTTGCAACTACTTGAAATGATACTTATAAAATAGAGTCACTAACAAATATGTTTTGAACAGATTTAAGTCTAACAGATATTACTTGAACTCAAAATATATTAGTAGCTAATAATGTTGCTGATGCAAATGCTGTTACAACTGTTGATTTAACTGCAACTACTGATGCTCAAACAGAAGCTTGAAATTATACTGATACATT
>CAZGOC010000010.1:5642-18959 GCA_964527685.1 uncultured Candidatus Peribacteria bacterium
ATTTAACTGCAACTACTGATGCTCAAACAGAAGCTTGAAATTATACTGATACATTAACTTTTACTGTTACTTGAAATTTTTAGTTTAAAATAATAAAAAAACTTACCTTTAAAGGTAGGTTTTTTTATTGCTTTTTTTTAAAAAAAAGTATACTAAAAAATAGCTATTTAAATTTAATTATTACCCAATGAAGAAAATATTTTTAATTTTTGTTTTAATAATATCTTTTTGAATTATTAACAATACTTTTGCTTCTTTCTCCATAAGTCCTTTAAAATTTGAATTTGATATAAGCTCAAACTCATCTAAAAAAGAAAAAATTAAATTAACAAATTCTTGAGATACTCCTATCACTCTTTATTCTTCAAAAGAAGATTTTATTGCTTGAGATGATAGTGGAACCCCAAAATTTGTAAAACAAGAAAATCAAGAAACAAGTAAATATTCTTTATCTAATTGGATAGAAATTGAAGATAAAAATATAACTCTAGCACCAAAAGAAAGTAAAGAAGTTTATTTTACTGTTAAAGTCCCAAACACATCAGAACCAGGATGACATTATTGAGCTATATTTTTTTCACCATGAAATCCATCATGATGACAAGTTGCTGTAGTTCAAAGATTATGAGTTTTGATTTTAGTAAATGTTCCTTGAGAGGTGTTGATTTCTTGAGATGTAAAAAGTTTTGAGATTTGACAATATAACACAGAAAAAAAACTTGAAACAAAAACAAATTTTGAGTCTCTTCCTATAGTATTTCAAACTATTTTTAAAAATGATTGAAATGTTCATTTAAAACCTAATTGAAAAATTACTTTAATAGATGAGAATTGAGAAGTTTTAAAAAATATTTGAAAAGAAACTCTCTATAGTCCAGCATGAGCTTATATATGAGAAAAAATGGTTGATTATCTTCCTATAAATGATACTTTATGAAATGTTTTACCTCATAGTGAAAGAAAATTTGACTTATCTTGGGAATGATTTTGATACAATGTATTAAATGATGACTGAACTAAAGTAGTTAAGTTTAAGTCAATTGAAGATTATTATGCTGATAAAACTGCAGATAGTGCAAAATACTTGATGTTTTGGCAAAAAATAAATTCAAGAGTTGTAAATAAAAAAATAACTGCAAACTTTGATTTAAAATACGAAGCAAAAGACAAAGAAATAAAAACTTTTGAAAATAAAAAGGATTTCTACATAACTTATAATGAAAAATATATTTGAGTAAACTACTATTTAGTATTTACTTTATGAGTTGTTTTAATATTAATTTTAGTTTATTTTATAGTTATTATGCCAAAACAAAAAACTAAAAAAGAACAAGAATTAAAAGAAAAAATATTAAAAGAATTAAATGAAAATAAATAATTTATTTGATAAATATTTAAATATGAAAAAAATAATTTCATTTTTTATATTATTTATATCTTTTTTAAATATATCAATAGCAGATGAAAATGTAATAGTTTCTGCTATTGTTTGACTTTCAAATCATCCACCTTTAATTTTAAGTGTAAATCCAAATAGTGATCCTCGTATTTTAAAAACAAATAAAACTCAAAGTTATACTATTTATTTTAAAGATGATGAAAAAGATACTTTAACTTATACAATAACTGCTTGAAGTGGTTTTACTAATCCTATTTCTTGAACTATTTCAAATTTAGATTACAACTCTAATAGTTGAGCTTATATAAATTTTTTATATTTATCTCCTCCTCTTCCAAACCCAAATGAATCAATAATAATTACTTTAAATGATTGAAGTTCTTTAATAACTAAAAAATTAAATTTATATATCTATGAATAAAAAAACTATAATATTTATAATTTTTTCATTTATTTTAATAGTAGTTTATCTGTATTTTAAAACCCCTATTATTGAAAATAAAGATAATTTTAAAAATATAGATAATATAAAAGATATTTGAGAAACAAAAAAAGATTGAATTTTAGATGAAAATAAATTTAATGACACTATAAATGAATTAAAAAATAATAAAGAAAATAATACAAAAAAAAATTATATAACTAATTCTACTTCTTGAAGTTTAGATATAAATTTAGACAATCAAAATCTAAACTCAAATATAACTTTTGATAATTATAATTTAAATTCAAATATAAACAATTTAATAAAAATCAATTGAGATAAAAAAAATCTAATAAAATATGTAAATATTGGATGAGTTAGCTTAACTCCTATTGTTGATAAAGATGAAATATTTTTATCAATAGCAAAAAATACTTTCTGAAATTGAGAATATTTTATTATCTTACAAATGATGGATAATTCTATAATTACATTAAATAAAAAAATATCTTTTGTGTTTAATGATAGTGAAACAAATATAGCAAATATAACTCCTAAAAGTATTAAAAATACTCAAGATACTCATATTGTTTTACAGTGAAATTGATTTAGCAAAGTTATTTCATTACAATTAAGTAATAATATTATATTAAAAAATGCTTCTTTTGAAATTATTTCAGACCAAGTAATGAGTGTAAAAATACCTAAAAACTTAAATAAATGAACTTATTTTTTAAATATCATGACAACAAAATGAATTATAAACTTAAAAAATAATACTTTTATAATTAATTAATTTATTATGAGAAAAATTTTATTTTTAATCTTTCTAAATATATTTTTATTAAACTTTGCTATAGCAAATAACGATTTTTTAATAAAAAAAGACTCTTCTTGAGAAGAAACTTATAGAAATGAATTAAAACGACTTACAACTAATTCTATAGTAAATTTTCAAATAACATCTTTTTGAAACCCTTCAAATACAATTTTTTTGTTAAATATGCCTTCTTGATTTGAATATATTTCAAATAATACAAGCTGAAATTGTAATACAGCTATTGAAACAGCTTTAAATTGAGCTTTTAAATATAGTTTTTCTTGAGCTTTAAATTGTGTATCAAGTGTAGAGTTTAGTTATAAAATACAAAATGCTTGAAACTATACTATAAGTATATTAGACCAAAATACTTTAAAAGAAAATGTAAAAATAGAAGTAATTTGAACTAATACAGTGTCAAAAGCCTACTCTATAGACCAAAATAATAACTGATTTATTGATTGATATTTAGTTTATTTTTCAAACTCTATTTCAAATTTAAGTGATTTATGAGATATAACAGTATGATGACATACTATAACATCTTATGTTTGAAACTCAAGTTCTTGAATAATCAACTTTGCTGACAATATCTTTAATTCTTGAGAATTACCTCAAATATTATCTACTATATCAAGTTTTTGAAATGTTTGAGTAATTGAAAACACTTCAATTATAGAACAAGACCTAGCAAAACCTTTTTTAACTCAAACAAATACAACTATAAGTATTGATTGATTAGATAATTTAGAATTTACTTTTTCTGAAAATATAAATACATCAACATGATATAGTTTTGAATTAAAAGATAAAAATAATTTAAATATTACTTATATATCAAACTTTACAAATACTTGAAAAACTTTAATTATAAATCCAAATACTACTTTATTATCAAATAAAGCTCCTTATAGTTATAATTTAAAAGTAAATGACTGGTCAAAAAATGAATATATTAAAACTTGAAATATAAATATAAATTTAAATTCTTGTAGTATTGAAAGTGTTAATAACTGAAGTGTTTCAGCTTTCCCTAGTTGTACAATAACTTGTAATAGTTGATATACAAAATCTGGAAATAGTTGTATATCTAGTTCTTGATGATGAGGTGGTTGATGATGATGAGGATGAGGATGATGAGGTTCTATAACTCCAACTTGTAATACTTCAACTGATTTAGAATGTAGAATATATAATTGAAATTATATATGGCAACTAAAGCCTTGAAAATCATGTATTTGATGAGATTTTTTAAAATCTTGTAATATAATTGAAAATAATTCAAATTCAGGTAGTGAAAATTGAAATTGAAGTCTAACTTGAAGTGAAAGTTGAAATTGAAATGAAAGTTTATCTTGAAGTGTTTTAGTTTTAACTTTAGATGAAGTAAAAAAATATTTAGATAAAAACACAAATAAAGTTTTATCAAAATATATAAACTCTCTTTATAATTCAATAAATTATGAATATATTAGTTATTTTATACAAATAGATAGCAATATATCAAATGATTATCAAGAATTATTAAAAAATTATCAAAATACTTTCATATTTTTAAATGATTATATAAATTCTAAATCACAAGATAATTTAATTAAAACAAAAAATTATATTAAAAATTTTAAAAACTACTTTGATAAAACAAAAAACCTTGAAAAAAAATATATCACTAAAGTTAAGACTTGAAATACAATAATTTATAAAACAAATTTTGAAAGTATAAAAAAACCTTTAGATAAAATTGAAAGTATTATACTAAAAAAATTTAAAAATTTATTATTATCAAATACTATATCTATAACACAATACAATACTGCAATAAAAAACTATAATGACTTTATATTTTACCTATCAGTATATAGATTTGATAAAACTAATTTATCAAAAGATATAGCAAAAGATTTATTAAAAGATATAATAAAAACTTATAATAAAAAGATAACTAAATAGATACTAAAAAAAGAGCTTGGCTCTTTTTTTAGTATCTTAAGTTTATGTTATAATTATTAATTATTTGATATATTCAAGCTTCCTTTAAATTATTTATTTTACCTCAATATTTAATTATATAATTATATGTTTTTAATTCTCAAGAGGTTTGTATTTCTTGAGTTTGAGTAAATACTTTTGATTTATAATTTTCTATTACACTACAACTTATTCACTCACAAGCTCAATATCAAATATTTCAATCCCAATCTCATAACTCATTTGTTTGATAATTATGTGTTAAATCAAATCAAGCTCAAAGTGTTTTTATAGTTACAATTACATTGTTTTGTGCTTGAATTAGCTGATTTGGTTTTAGTTCTCATAAATCAATACTTCAAGTTGATATACTAAAACTAAAATCATCTACATAAAATATTTTTACATTATTTCAAATATTTCAAGAAGTATCTTTTATACTAAATGTAGCTTTGTATTTTCAATAACTAAGTCAAGATAGTATATAATTTGTTTTTAATAAATCTATACTTCAAGTATTAAATGAGTTATTTAATACAAAATTACTTCCATCCCACTTCTCAAGTTTAAAACTAATACTTCAAGTTGAAACTCAAATATTGTCATTATAATTATATTTTAAATCATAATTTCAAATAGGTAAAATCATATCATCAACCATATTTGTAGTAATTTCTGGGTTTATTGCATCTAAAATATTATTATTTAAAGGAGTTCATTTATATGAATTATTTATAAATCAATTACTTCAAACTGCTTTATACCAACAAGTATTTAATAATCAATTTCAGCAGTTTTTTAATCTTTCTAAAGCAGTATTATTTTCTCAAACTTGATATAATGCACTATCAATTAATAAACTTCAATTTTTTAAAATAATATCTGAATTTATATCTAAACTTACTATTTGATTTGACACAATTCAAGAAAAATAAGTATTATTAGTTGAAATTAAATAATATCAATTTGCTAAAATATTTTGACTTGCTGGAATTGTATAATCACTTCAATTTCATAAAGCATTTTTTACTATCCAATTTGAAATATCTATATCAGATGATGAAATATTTTTTAATTCAATATATCTAACATCTCAAGCAGACATAATTTCATTTATAACTACTCCTCATAATATTTTAAAAAAGTAAGTATTTAACTGTTTATTTAAGTAAATATCTCAAACTGAGTTTCAAGCAAATGATATTTCAGATATTCAAATATCTACTCAAGTAGAACTTAATTCTACAACTGCAAAATTACTTCAAGAACTAAATGTAGTATTAATTATACTTGCTGTTGCTCAAGACAATACAAAAGATGAATTATTTAAATTTGTAGAAATATTTTCAGAAAAATCTAAATACATTTTTTTATCAATATAATCAAATCTAGCTCAAACAATAACAGGTCAAACTCTATCAAGTGCATTATTTGATTGAAGTAAAATATTATTTGAATTTAGATCTTTTAATGATGAATTTAGATCTATTGCAATTAAAGGTGTTATTTCTGTATCAAAAATTTGTTTTTCATTTAAAGAAACTATAACTTTATTATTTCAATTTTTAGTAAAAGTAGAGATATTATTTAAACTATATCAAGATACATTTACATTAAATGAACTAAAATCACTATTTATATCTTCACTAAATTCTATTTCAATTCAATCTATTTTTCAGTTTCAATTTTGGTCAAGAGTATATGAATTAATGATTTTAGGAGAGATTTTTTCATTCAAAGTTAAATTATTTATTAAATCTAAATTATTATTATAATTATCCTCTAAATCTCAATTGTAACTTAAAAGTATATTTGGATTGCTCCCTAAAACTCAAGAAATATCAAAAGTTATTTTATTATTTAATACATTTCAATTTGATAAACTTCAAGTATTAACTGTAAATCAAGCAACACTTCAAGACATATTTTCTGAAAAAACTAAATTAATTTTATCAGCTAAAAAGTCTCAAGAAGTATCAATTAAATCATATGAAATCAAAACAGGTTTTGCTTTATCTGTAAGACTTATTTCAGTTCCCAAACTTCAAGCATCGTTTCAAGCTAAATCTTTCCAAAAACTATTTGAAGTAAATAATAAATTATATCAATTACTATTTGTTTCAATGCCTCACAAATCAAGATTTAAAATAGCTTTATTTCAAGAAATAGAAACACTATTTATAACTAATCAATTATTTAAGCTAAAGGCTGTTTTATCTGTAGTTGAATTAATATTTTCTGAAAAAACCACTTCTATTTTATTAAAAATTCAACTACTATTTGCAAAAATTTCAGTACTTAACACTCTAGGAGAAGCCTTGTCTACAGATATTTTATTTGAAATATTTTCAAGATATTTTCAAGCAATATCTGTTAAATTTCACTTTGTATAATTTAGTTTTGGAGTAGATGAAGTGTCTTGAAAATTATTAAATTTTAATATAAAAATATTATCATTTACTTGCATTCCAGTTTCCCAAGAAATTGGTGATCAAATTCATTCAATATTAAAATCACTTAAGTTAATTGAATTATCTAATATATTTTCACTTAAAATAATTTGAAATGCATCTATTTGTCAATTTGCATCTAAATCCATTGTTTCTACTGTATTTATTGTAGGTGGAGTTGAGTCAATTAAAAAAGTATTTGATAAAACAGTATTTGAAGGATTATTTATTTCATCAAAAGATGTTATTCTAAATCTAGCATTATTTATATCAACTAAAGGTAGTGTAAAATTATAACTTCAAGAATTTGTTAAATTATCTCAAACAAGTTGCCAACTACTTCAATTATAAAACTCTAAAGTTATAGAATCTTGTTTTAAATTTGCCCCTGAAGATGTTATTTTATTTTTATCCCAAGTAATTAAAAAACTATCTCCTCCAGAATAAATAGGAAAAGTATTTATAGTAAATATATCATTTTCAATAATAGGTCATGTTTTATCTAAAATAATATTTATATTTCAAGATAAAGAGTTATTTACTTTATAAGATTTATCATAAGCATAAACTATAACTTCATAATTTTCTCAATTTATTTCTCAAAATGGAGAAACAAAACTATAATTCCAATTTGCATAATTGTTACTTGTTTGAGTTGCTAAAATCTCTTGATTTCCTACAAAACTAGTTCAATTCCAATAATCACTTCATTTTTTTATTGATATTTTTACACTAGAAATTCAAGCTCAAACATCACTTGCAGTTCCAAAAATATTTATACTTCAAGAAAAATAACTTGTAGAAAGATTTGTTATATTTAAGTTTGGATTAATAGTATCTCAAATATATTCTCTAGTAGTTGAAATGTTTTTATTTCATGATTTATCAATAAGTTTTAAAGTAAAATCATATGTATTTCAGTTTATTATAATTGGATTAAATAATTCATTTAAATTATAATTTATTCAAGATAGATCTTTTAATTTTATCCAAGTATTAGCTCAAGAGTAGCTACTTCAATCCCAATAAGTGTTTGAAGTTGTATTTTTAAAATTTAAAAAAACTTCTTTTAGTTCTATATTATCGCTTAAAGTAGAAATAATATCAAATCAATTATTATTTATAAAAGCTCAATTTGGAGGAGTTCAGTTTTCTATATTTAAAATAGGAGTTGTTGAATCTATAGTAAATAAGTCACTTTCTACATAATTTGATTCATTTCAAAAAGTATCTATTGCTTTGATTTTTAGTTTAACATTTTTAGAATTTAAATTTCAAATATTCCAATTATAATTTCAAGAATTTAATAAATTTGATGCAATTATGTTCCAATTTCATCAAGAATTTGTTGAGTATTCTAAAGTTATAGGAGTTCAAGAAAGTCATCAAGTATCAGTTATATCTCAAGAATTCCAAGTTATATTAAATAATCCATTTCATTTAATATAATCTCAATTAACAATAGAAGTAAATACAGTATTTTTTATAATAGGATTTGTTTTATCTAAAGTAAAAATATCACTTTCTTTAAAAGAAGTATTTCAAGCTCTATCTTTTCAAATAATTTGTATTTGATAATTTCAAGATGTAAAATTTGTAATATCTAAACTATATGGAGAGATATTTGATCAAGAATAAATATCTACATAGCTTCAACTACCTTTTTTATATGCAATAAAAATCTTCTCTAAATTATTATCACTTAATCGATTCCAAGAAATATTTAAACTATTTCATCAATAAGTTTGAGTTATAGGTGAAATTATATTTGCTTTAGTAGGTGGAGTATTGTCTATATTTATTGATATATTTTTAGAAATAGTTGTTACTCAAGAAGGAGTTGAAACATTTAAAGTAATAATTTTTGAATTTTCTCAAGTATTTCAAGCAAATCAAGTTTTAAAACTATATTTTACTACTCATAAACTATAACTACAACTTATTCAAGATATAGGACTAGCACAAACTACTCAAGTGTGAGCTGAGTTTCAAGTAAGTAAAGATAAATCAGCAATTATATGATCTATGTCAGTATTTGTTAAATTAGCTGTTATTTCTAAATCATTTCAAGAACTTGTAAAACTTGTAGAATTGATATTTATATCTTTTATTAAAAGATTTTCAATAGTTGGAATTGTTGTATCAACTAAAAAACTATCACAATTTGAGGTTTCTCAAATATTTCAAAGTTTGTCAACTGCAAATAAATTCCAAGAATAATTTCAATTACTTAAAGTATTTGTTATTTTAAAATTTGTTGTAGAATCTAGTGTTTGAATTTCTCATCATACACAACTATTTCAATTATATATTTTTAATATATATTTATCAATTCAAGTTCAATTTCAATTATCATCACTTGAATTATTCCAATTTAATGTTGGTGTAGTTGATGATGTATTTTCTCTATGAATTAAAGTAGGTTTTGATGGTCAATTATTATCAAATCAAACTACTATACTTCAAGTATTTATACTATTTCAAGCTAAATCTTCTCAAACAATTTTCATACTATATTTTGTTCATGAAACAAGTAGTCAACTAAGAGATATAGTTTCACTATGATTTCAAGAAACAAGTTTTGAAGTATCTGTTATATTAAATACTTTTTGAGATGATGAGTTTCAAGAAGTTCTATCAAAAACAATTTTTGTGCTTCAAGCACCTTTCATGTTTTCCAAAAAATTAAACAAAACATCAATACTTCAACTAAAATAATTATTGTAAACAGAATTTGTATTATTTGCAAATCAAGTTATTGTTGGAGATTGTCAGTCTGTAATAGTATTAAATGTATCATAATTGTTAAATCAACCTCATCCACTTCTTAAGGCTCAAGTTTGAACTATAATATTTGATCAAGTAGCTCAAAGATTGTTTAAGTTTGGAATTATTAAATTAATTTTTTTTCAAGATATACTTAAAACTCAAGTTGGATTTATAGTGTTTCAAGCATATGTATAACTAATTAACCCTCAAGAATGATTTGATAAATTTGTATCAAGTGTAGTATCTGTTGTAAGCTCTAAAGTAGTATTATTTAAAAATTTAGCACTTGTAATTTTTGCATTTAAAACAATATCAGCTGTAAGTATAGTAGGGGATGAACAGCTTTCAGTTCAAAAATTTCAAGATTTTCACATTATATTTATACATATTTTATAACTTCATCATGAAGCTAAGTTATTTCATAAACTGTCTTTTTTAATATTTTCAGCTCAAGTCCAAGAAGTATTGTTTTTATTTGAAACAAGTCATATATAATTTAATCATCAAGTAAAAGATATATTAGATGGTAATAAATATATTCTATATGATTCAAAAGTATCAAAAGTATCATTTAATACTTCCCAAGAAACACTCAAATCCCTTCAATCAATTCATTCATAATCTATATCATTATCTAAAAAACTTGTGATATTTGACATAGAAATAGTAGGTCTTACTTTATTTATACTTCAAGTTTTAAAAGATGTGTTTGTAGCTTCATCACGACAATATCAATAAATAATATTATTTCATATATTTAAAATACTATTTAAAATTGGTGTTGTATATTCTATATTTGCTAAAGCATTTCAGCTTCAAATAAAAGTTCCATCATAATTTCAAGTTCATCATAATCTAACTTCATAAATAGAATTTTTGTTACAGCTAAATTTTACACTTGAATCATTTAATAATATATTAGCCGGAGATATAGTTAAAAATGAAGTTATTGGTGGAGTTGTATCTTTAATTAAATTAAAGTTTATAGATCATATATTTCATCAACTATTTTTTATACAAGCATAAATTGAATTATTTCATTCACTTAAAGATGATGAGTTTATAACTTCATTTATTAACAAGTTAGCTACACTATAGCTACTCCAATCTTTTAAAATAGTTCAACTATCACAACTTCATCATCAATTAATTACAACTTTATAATCCCCTATTTGATTTCAAGAAAAAGATAAATTATATGATAGTTTTTCACTTCATCAAATTTTATCATTATCTTTTGAAATAAGAGTTAATTGTGGAGCAGAAGCTGGAACTACAGTTAAATTAAGAGTAGCGGTTTTATCTTCTAAATCAAAATCAGTATTTGTATCATTTGGATTATCTTGATTTCAATCAGCATCTATAGCTATAAAATTAGTATTATCAAATACCTTTCATCATAAAGAAACATTTGTTGTAATTCAAGTTTTTTTAAAAATTCAAGTTTTCCCATCTGCTTCACAAGAAATATAAGATAATACTTCATTAGAAGATAGTCATAATACACTTAAATCAGCCTTAACTTCTCAAGAAGAAATATTTAAACATCAATTATAATCTTTTACTTTTAAAACTAGGTTTATACTTTCTGCTTCACTTCATTGAATTTGATTTGTTGTAGCACTTCAGTCTTGTTTTTCAAAAAAATAATCAGTTATATGAGGTTTTACATTTATATATAAAGTTTTAGAGTTAATAGGTCATACTATACTACTATCATCTATATTTGATTTTCAAGCAAAGTTATAATTTATAGTATTTTCATAAGTTTTTATATCACTTGAAACCTTTAATCAAGAGTTTGAATTTGAAACTCTATCTAAAAACATAGTTTTTGTATTTAAAACTAAAGGTTTACTTCAGTTTGTAAGTTCACTAGAAAATCAATTATTTATATCATATGCACTACTTGGAATAGGATTTATTGTAGTTGAATAATCTATAAGTCATTTTACCCCCGCTCAATTATATGAAAAATAATTATTTATATTTGTTTGATCTATTGACTTAAAATCAAAGTTTATAAATAAGTTTTTTATATCAACTCAAGTATTATTTTTTCAAAAAATACCAAGTCAAAACTCTTCTCATGGAGTTAAAGAATAACTAGAATAATTAGCATTTCAATTAATTTTTATATCAGTTATATCTAAACTAGAACTTGCAAAAATAATAACTGCAGTATTTGAAACAGAATAAAAAACAAATAAAACAAAAACAAGGATATTAAAAATTTTTTTAAACATATTTTTAATACTTAAATATTAAAGTAAATTATTTTATTTTTGTTTTATTTGTTTTAATTTAATTATAATTCCCATACTGATGATTCAAATGAAGCTGAATTTCAAGCATCATCAGTAGCTGTTCAAATAATTTTAGCATACTCTCAAGGCATATTTGGAGTTGTTATACTTAAACTTATATTTGGAGTTCAGCTTCAAGAATCAACTGCTACACTTCATCATACAGATACTCAATCACTAGCTCTAACTAAATTTAGTCAACTTAATGTTACATTTTCACTAAAGTTTAAAGTTCAAGTTCAATTTGAATTAGATGGTAGATTTATGCTACTACTATTTAAGCTTGGAGCAATATTATCTGGATTAACTACATTTATATTTACACTTACATTTGAATTATTTCAAGCAGCATCTGTTATAGTAAAATTAAGAGTTTTTATTCAAGTTGATGTTGGTGTTCAAGAAACAACCCAAGAAGTTACTGTAGTTCAAGGTATAGTTGTTTCATCAAAAGCAGCTAAATCTCAAGAAACTGAAGATATTGTCGCTCATTCACTAAATGTAATAGTTTTAGTAAATAAAGTATTTATATTAGTACTTCATAAATTACTTCCTGAAGTTATTGTAGGAGCTGTGTTATCTATTTGAGTGATATTTATAGTTACTGGATCTGAAATGTTTCAAGCAGCATCAGGGAATGAAATTGATTCCGTTGTATTTGAATTATATGTTTTTTCAAAAGAATTATTAGAAAATCTTGTCCATCAACTAGGAAGTCAAGTTGATCGTGCTCAAGATTCATTAGCTCATTCCATTCCATCAAATACAACTCTAACTGTTACACTATTTCAGCTTACTGTATATGTAGGTGATCAAGCACTTAAAGTTGGTTTTACATTATCAAAAAATACTGTTTGACTAGATACAGAGCTTATATTTCAAGCATCATCACGAGCCCAAACATATAAATATCTCTCTCATTGAGTTCAACTTAGAGTAAATGATGTTGGTGCTGTTCAAGACCAAGTATCTCAAATATTTGGAGTTGTAGAATCATTTTCTTTTATAATCCATCCATTAATTCAAACATTATCACTTCAACTTAATGAAAGAGAAACTACTGGGTTATTTGTAAGAGTATTTGATGTAATAGTAAATGAATCTATAGTTGGTATGGTATTATCTACTGGTGCATTTACTGTTATTGTAAATGAATCACTATTTGACATTCAGTCATTATC
>CAZGOC010000011.1:0-16609 GCA_964527685.1 uncultured Candidatus Peribacteria bacterium
AGTATTTTTCTATATCTTGTTTAATTATTTTCATTGTTTTTTATATTATTTTTAACTTTTTATATTATATAAAAAATAGTGTTTTTTTCAAGATAGAAATTACATAAAAAAGAAAATATTGATTAATTTGCAAATAAAGACTTTTTTTATAAAATTTAAAAGCCAAAATCTATATTTGGCATATTATTTTATAATATGCTTTTTCTATGTTTAAAGACAAAAAAATAAATTTATTTGAGGCTTTTGCTGGTATATGAAGTCAACATCAAGCATTATTAAATTTATGATTTAATGTTAATATTGTATGAGTAAGTGAGTGGTATATTGATGCTATAATAGCTTATTGATTAAAATATTTAAAACTCAGTCCTAAAAAAATAGATAAAAATGAAGTTATTTCATATCTAAATAATTTTTCACTTAGTTTAAATAGCAAAACAAATGCTAAAAATTTATGATGATTATCTGATGAAAAATTATCTATTTTATATCAAGTTATAAACAAATATTGAAATCTAGATATAAGACTATCAAAATGAAATGATTTTATTTGAAAAAATATAGATTTATTTACATATTCTTTCCCTTGTCAAGATATTTCACAACAATGAAAACAAAAATGATTTTCTAAATGAATAAAGTCAAGGTCATGATTATTATGGGAAATTGAGAGAATACTAAAGGAAATAAAAAAAATAGACAAAAAATCTTTACCAAAAGTTTTGATGATGGAAAACGTTAAAGCTATTTTAAATCAAAATTTCAAAACAGATCTAGATTTATGGATTAAAGAATTAAATAAATTGTGATATAAATCTACAAGTGCATTTATTGTAAATGCAAAAAATTTATGAGAGGTACAAAATAGAGAAAGAGTTTTTTTATTATCTTTTTTAGATGAAAAAAATATAAAAAATTTTAAAATAAAATCAAAAAATAAGGATAAATATATAAAAGATATTTTTAATACAGACTATTATCATGAAAGTTTTAAAATAGATAAAAAAATTAAAATTATTGAAAAAGAACACCATATATGAATTAAAAAGGCATTTTTAGAGTGATATTCTAATTTTAATGCAGAAAATTATGTGTATTATTTAGACTGAAAATCACCAACAATTACAGCTTCTTGAGCTCATTCAAGGATAAAAATTTTTGATCAAAATAAAAATATAGTTTACCTAAATGCTTTTGAACATTTAAAGCTTCAATGATTTAATGATAAAAATTTTTATAATCAATTAGTTAAAATATGATTAACTGAAAATAAAATAAAATTTTTAGCTTGAAATTCTATAAATATAAAAGTTTTAGAAGAGATTTTTAATTTTTATCTATCATAATTATGTATATATTAAATATTCCTTTTACATCAAGACCTAAAGCCAAAATATTAACTAAATGAATTGCAAAATATATAATAAATAATGAGTGATTTATTGTTGATGAGTATGTAGAGCTTTTAGAGTGAAGTCAATTTCAATGAAAAGAAAAATATTGACTAAAATTTGATAAAAATGTTATTGATTTTAGAAAAAATTTTATGGATAATTTTATGAAAACTGAAGATTTATCACATAAAAAATTAGATATTATAAATAAATATTTTTTAAATAATCTAACTACTATTTTAAATCATGATAAATTCACAACTTGAAGTAATCCATCTTGAAGTGATTATGATATTAGAAAAACTTCATATATAATTTATTGATGAGAGTATAATCAGTTTTTATTTATTAATTTTTTTAAAAATTTAAGAATTAAAAATAAAGAAAATTTTAGATCAAAAAAATTACAAAATATAGAATTAAATAAATATCTTGAATTATTCCCAAAAATAAAAGATGATTTTATAAAATTTAATGAAGTATTATTTAAAGCATTAAATTCTGATAATGAAACTGAAACTGAAAAAATAGATAATAGTGAAGATATAAAACGAATTATTGATTTTATATTATCTACTAATTATAAATTAGAGTTAAAAAATGAAGATGAAAAAAATAATCAAAGAATATTAAAACTTAGAAGAATATTTAAAAATAGATTAAATTTAGTAAAACCATCTGATCATTTATTTTGAAAATTACCAGCTGACATGTGTGAGTGAGCTCATATTTTTCCTGTTTCAGAAATTAAAAAATTACCAATTGAAAAATGGGAAATGATTGCAGATGAAAACAATTGATTAAGTTTACCTATTCAAATTCATAAATTATATGATTCATATAAAATACATTTTAATGAAAATTGAGAAATTATTTTTACAAATATAGAATATAAAAAACATTTACTTGAAATCTTTAAAGAAAATTACTTAAATTCAAAAATTCCTAATCATTTATTAAATAAAGAAAGAAAAAATTATATAAATATGTATAATAAATTATTAAATAAATAGAGTTTTTATATTATTTTTAAATTACTAAAACTAACACTTGGCACTTTAAAATTTCAGTATTTTTCTACATCATCTCAAAGTGATTTTATGCTTGAAAAAAGTGTTATAATATCACTTGATAAAGAGATATTTTTTATATAATCAACTTTTTCTCACTTTTCATTTAATAAATATCATTCTCAAAGTAGTGAGAATTTTCAAGTCATTTCATCTACTGTATGAAATGCCATCAAATTTGTAAACAAAACCTTACTTCAAACTAAATAATCTTTGTCAATATTTCAAACAAGTTCAATATTTGAAATAGTTGAGTTTCATAAGTTATTTAGTGAAGTTTTTAGTGCATTTTTATAATCATAAAACTTTGCTTTTAATACTCAATTTTTAAAAAGTATAGTTTTATTTTGAGTAATTCATTCTCAATCAAAAAGTATATTTCAAGTATATCAAGCTAGGTTTGGGTCATTTATTAAAGTAAAATTATTTCAAAATATTTTATCTCAAATCTCATTTTTAGCAAATAAAGAAAGTCAAAGCCTTATTTTTTCTGCAGATAAATTTGATAAAACTATTGATAAAAAATCAACTACTACATCTTTATCTAAACTAACATCATATATTCAAGGAGTTAGTGTTGTTTTTGAGTCTGTTATTTTAAAAATTAATTCTTTTTGTAATTTTATTATATCAGTTTCTAAAATAACTGGTTTTTCTTTTAAAGATTTGTATATATAGTTATTGTCTTTGATCTCTTTATTTTCTCAAACTATATCTAAGTAGATATAACTTGAATTATCTATTTGAGTTTTTACACTTCAAGCAGAGTTTATATAAGTATGTTCTACTTTTGAAAATCAAATAGAAGCTCATTCTACTGAAATTCAAGCATCAAATTTATAATTTATAAATTTATTTAATTCATTCTCTAAATCTAAAAATGTAATATTGTTTAATAAATCATTTGAAAAATCCTTTACCACACTATCTTTTACATCAGGCAAAACTATATCTTTATCGTATTCTCAAAGTTCAATTTTTTTTAAAATATTCAAAAAAGCATCTTCTATTTTTTCTAAAGAAAATCAGTCAAGAGAAAAAACTCATTTTTTAAAATCTTTTATTAAAGTAATTTTTACTCAAATATCATCTTGACTATCAAAACTTAATTCATTATGCAATGGTGAATATTCAACTGTTTTTGAATTAGTTTGTGAAATATTTATAAATCAAGTTACTTTATATTTTTCAAACAAAGCATTAATTTTTTTTGTATCTATCATTTTATTATAATTTTTATAGTTTTTATCAGTGTATTAATTTTATATTTTTTTTACTATTAATCAAATAAAAAATTGATGATTAATCATCAATTTTTTATTAAAAAGTTTTTTAGTCTTTTTTACTTAAAAATTTTTCACTCACTTCGCGAGAAATAGTTAAATAGTTAAATAGTCAAATAGTCATCTCTTAGAACTTGCGTATACAACGAACATAGAGGCTATTGCTCTTAGCGTTGAGGAGCTGGTCACCATCGCTGAAACGCTGAGACCATGCGCTGGTGTTATAGTTCTCGGTAGAAGACCAATAGTAGTTGGTATCAAAACCTCAAATATTAGTTCTATTTATATATAATAAATTTAATTCATCTTTGGCTGGTAAAAACCAATCATCATATCATCAATAAACCATATCATAACAGTATTTAGCTGCTAAGTGTGGTTGAGTTCATGTAGTAGTACTATCAGCATCTTTAGTTGTTGCTAAAGCAGTAGTATTTCATAATCAATCTGTTGTTGATGTTATTGATGTAGTAGTCCAGTTACCATTTCAATAATTCCATACTTTAGTTAAAGTATCTGTTCATCAAGTACAAGTTGGAGTGGAAGAATCAGTACATCATCCTGGAGTTGTCATATATTTTTGTCAATTTAATTCTCAAGCATATATTCATCAAGCACAAGGTTGTCAGATACTTTTTCAATTACAATTTTCTATTTGAGATTGATTATTAGATGTAGTTCAACTACTTTCTTGATTTTCTACTATCTCATCAACTAAATCACTTCAACTTCAAGTTATACTTCAGCTATTAGTATTGTTTGAAAAATATATTTTATATTCAGTATTATCACTTGATAAATCAACTCAAGTAAGACTTCCAGTTTTTAGTAGTGGTTTGTTTGTTGCACCACTTAAAAATATTCATACTTTATCTCATATAGTATAAAAATATCTATTGGTATAATCTATACTAGATGCATAAGTTTGGGGGATTAATGATAATAGTGTTTTATTATCTTCTTCTAGATATGTTCATAATTGATATTTTGTATTATTTCAATTTGTTGAGTACTGGTAGTTAGTATTATCTTTTGGGTCTTTTGATTCTTTGTTTAGTAGTATATTTTGAGATACTGTTTGTCATACTATTCATTGATTTATATATATAGTTGTTCAACTACTTATTGTTATATATTCATCTGGTGTAGGATATTTTCAGTTTTTCACTTCAACTAAACTTAATCATTTCTCTATACTTTTTAGTGTTGCTACTCTATTAGCATCTCTTGAGCTTTTGTTATAGTTTCCAAATGACACAAATGCTATTGTTGCTAGTATTGCTAAAATAGTGATTACTATTATTAGTTCAACAAGAGTAAATCATTTGCCTTTAAGACCGGTCTTAACTTGGTTTTTAGTAGAATTTTGAAATATACTTTTTACAGTTTTTCAACTAAAGACCGGTCTTGGTGAGATTACCCCCTTAATCCCACTTATCAGGGGGAAATGAGAGTTTTGTTCTCCCCTGACAAAGGGAGTTAGAGGAATTGTATTATTTTTATTTATTTTTTTCATAATTAATTAAATTATTATTAAAGTATTTATATTATAATGAAAAAAAAAAAAAAAGAAAAGTTTATTTTTAAATTTGATTAATCAAATAAAAAATTGATGATTAATCATCAATTTTTCTTGAAAGTCTTATATCTTTTTTTAAACTATTTTTTGTATCTTGTTCAAGTAATTCAATACTTTTAAATTTATCTTTTGATTTTGAGATAATTAAATCAGTATCTTTTAGTATTTCAAGTAATAAATAAAAACTGCTAATTCATATAACAAGTCATGCAAATCACATAAAATGTTCTGAAAGAATTAAAATCAAAAAAGTTAAACTAAGTGGTAATTTTGTGTATGATGCTACTATTTTAGGATTTAAATAATAAGCCTCTACTGCATGTACAAAAGTAATTAAAGAAACAACTGCAAAAATAATTGAAATATCTTGGTATGTAGTATATCAAATTATAAGAATTGGAATTGATGATATAAAGGTTCCTAAAACTGGGATAAATCAACAAATAAAAACTATTATAGCAATTGTGTATAAAAAAGGGAAAGTTTGTCAAAAAATAAATCAAACAATAAGTAATCATACTGTTGTTAAAACTCAGTTAACAAGTGCTATCATACTTTGAGCTTTAAACACAAGTCAAAATGTTTTTGTTATTTTTTGAAAAATATTTTTATATTCATCATACAAAAATCAAAAATTTGAATTTTTAATTTGCTTTAAATACTTTTGTAATTCATCTCTATCAACAATAAATATATAACTTAAAATAAGTGAAATAAGTATTTTTACAAATATAGTTCAAAAAGTTTTTATTTTATCTAATACTTGAAGAGCTATATCCATATTTTGTTTTGAAAATATTTCATTTATAGATCATCCTATCTCAGAGTTTATATTTTTAATTTCTTCAAGTTTTGAAATAATCATTGAAATAGGTTCTTTAAGTGCAGGAACTAGTTTTGGTAATTCTTTTAACTCATGAGTAAGTTTTGGTAGTAAATCAAATAATGCAAAAAAAATTGTTCAAACAAAAAACAAATATAAAAATATAATTATTGCATATAATGATATAAATTTTTTAAAAAATTTTATTTGATTTTTATTTCTTAGTATTTTAGCTATAAAATCATCAAATTTGCCTTTCAAAAAACTTCAAAAATTGAAAAATAAATATGAAAATAAAAATGTCAAAAATAATACTAGTGTAAAATCTTTTAGTAAAAAAATTACAAGTATTAACAATATATAGGCAAATATTTTTTGTAGTAAAACTTTATTTAAAAGTAACTTATATATTTTTTTAAATGTATTCATAATTTTTGTTTAAAATATTAAAAATTATATATTTTTTACCTCAAAGTCAAAATATAATTTTCTGCTTTCTAAATCCACTTTATACAATTTTACTCTAACACTATCTCCTAATACAAAAAAATTATCTTCTCAAACTTTTAGTGTCAATTTATCTTTATTAAAAATAGATTTTTTTGTTTTCAATTTTTTTTGTAAATTAATTAAATCTACAAAACCTTCTGATAAATCATCAAGTTTTACATAAAATCAAGTTTCTAAAACTCAAGAAATAACTCAGTTAAATTCATTTCAAATTTTATTTTTATAATATTTACAAGTAAATAAATCTTTAACTTGATACTCTACTTTTTGAGAATTTTTTTCTGTATTTGACACTTGTTTTGCAACTTGTTTTAAAATAGAGTTATAATGATTTATTTTTAATTTATTTATATTTTTATCTAAAACATCTTTTATAATTCTATGAATTTGTAAATCACTATATCTTCTAATTGGTGAGGTAAAATGACTATAAAAATTTAAATTTAATCAAAAATGACCCATATTTTCATCACTATAAATAGCTTTTTTTAAAGAAAGTAATATAAGTTTTTGTAAAGTATTTTCATTTTTATTTCCTTTAATTTCATTAAGTAGGTTTGAAATATTTTTGGGAGTAATATTTTTATTTGGTAGAGAAAATCAAAATATTTGAAGTGATTTTTTTAGATTTTCAATATCTTCACTATCAGGATTTTGATGAATTCTGTATAAAAATGGATATTTAGAAAACATTTCTCAAATACTAAAATTAGCTAAAATCATAAATTCTTCAATAATTTTAGAACTATTAAATCTTTTAATTTTTTCAATTTTTATAGGATTATTTAAAGTATCTAAAATAATTTTTGATTCTTCAAAATCAAAATTTATTATTCAAAGCTCTTCTTTATTTTTTGAAATAATTTGTTGTAGTTTTAAAGCATTTTTTAAGCTAGATAAAAGGGATTCATCTAATTTTTGTCAAAATTTTAATAAATCTCACACTTTTATAATTCAATCTAAAATTAAATCTACTTCTTCATAAGTTAAACGAAATTTTGACAAAATAATACTTTCATAAACTTTTCTATCTAAAATATTTCATTTTTCATCAATCAATATCTCACAAGTTAGAGTTAATTTCTTAGTATTTGGATTTAAACTACACAAATCATTTGAAAGTTTTTCAGGTAACATAGGTATAACTCTATCAACTAGATAAGTTGAATTTCATCTTTTTAAAGCTTCTTTATCTAAAAAACTTCCTTCTTTTACATAATTTGCTACATCTGCAATTGACACAAAAATTTTAAATTTATTTTTTTCTATTTGTTCTACACAAATAGCATCATCTAAATCTTTTGCATCACTTCAATCAATTGTAAAAACAAGTTTTTTTGTTAAATCAACCCTTTTTTCTTCCTGAGTAAATACTAAATTAGTAGTTTCATCTAAAACTATTTTTGGAAAAAATTCTTTTAATCCTCATTCAATTAAAATAGACTTTATATCATTTCAAGGTTTGTTTTCTTCTCAAAGTATAGAAACAATACTTCATTCTGGATTTTTATTTTTCCAAGAATTTATTTTTACTCAAACTAAATAATTATTTTTTAAATCATTTTTAAATAAAGCTAAATTTTTTGGTGAGATAAAAATATCTGTTTTTATAGTTGGATTATTTACAACAACAAAAGCAAAATCTTTTACAAATTCTATTTTTCAAATAAAAGTTTGATTTGTTCTTTTTATTATTTTTGTAATTAAAGCTTCTTGTTTTTTATTATAAACTACAATTTCTGCTTCTACTTCATCTCAAGAAATGGCTCAGTTTTGATTTTTTTTATGTACAAAATATCATTTTTCACTTCATTCCACATCTACAAATCAATAATCAGCATTTTTTGACATAGAAAAAACTCATTTAATCTTTGGATTTTTTGATTTTTTTGATTCAGCATAGGTTTTATTTTTTCTCACTTTTTTGATTTTAATATATATTAAGTTCTAGTTTAAGTATTTTTTTAAAAAGTAAACTATTTTATTATTTTTTGCAACTTTAAAATATTTTTATATTATGTAATTAATTTTATGATACTTAAACTTTAAAAAATGAACCAAATACCAAAAAATTTTTATAGATATAAACAAAATCCTTTATGGAGTAATCAAACTTTGCCTTCTTGACTTTCAAATATGCACAATACAAAGTCTTGAGTTTATTGAAATATTGTAGTTTATAAATGAGCTTTAAAATACACTTCTTTTGAAAATGAAAACTGAAATATTGATGGTGAAATAATTATAAAAGCTTGAGAAGAGTGAGTTTCTCTACCTCAAAAATGGCACAAAGTAGAACCTGTTTGAGATGTAGAATTTTTAGTAGAATTTTATAAAGAAATGGATGAAAAAATCTATGAATTAAAAAAAGATTTTGATGAAAAAATCCCTTGATTTAAAACACATTATGAAGTTGAGTATATTACTTCTTTAATTGATGACAGAAAAAACAAAAAAGCACTTGATTTGTGAGCTTGAAGCTGAAGAAATAGTTTATTTTTAGCAAATAGTTGATTTGAAGTGCATTCTTGGGATAAAAATACAAAATGACTAGAGTTTATTGAAACTAAAGCCAAAGAAAATAATTTAAATGTTATAACAAAAGAAACTAATTTAAACTTAAATTTTGTAAAAGAAAATTATGATTTAATTATAACAACTGTTGCTTTACAATTTTTAGAAAAAATCCCTGCAAAAATGCTTGTAAAGTCAATGATAGAAAAAACAAATATTTGATGATATAATTTAATAATTGCTCCTATTGATGCTCCAGATCACAAATGTCCTATAAGATTTTCAAATTTACTAACTTATGAGGAGTATCTAGATTTTTACAAAGATTGGGAAATAATTTATACAGACAATTATTTTGGTAAATTTCATGTAGTTGATGAAAATTGAAATAAAGTAGTTTCAAGATTTGCAACAATTATAGCAAAAAAGACAAAGTAGTTTGTCTTTTTTTATTGGGATTATTATATTTTTTGCAATATGAAACTCTTTTGGCAAATAAATGGTTTTATTCTATTAATAAAGTTCACTATGGGTTCAAATATCTATAAAATCAACAAACTCATAAGTTCAGTTTGGATATTCTTTGAAAATAGCTCTATAATCTCAAGTTATATTTATACTTCTAAATCAAGAATATTCTCATTTTAAAGCATGATTATTTAGGGATTTTTCAAATGGAGTTTTCCTAAAAACACTTATTTTTTCATCGGTCTTTAATTGAATTTTATTATTTAGTTTTTCAAATTTTTTATTAAATGATTTTTTAAAATTAATTTTCATAATCATTATTTCATTAAAGATTTTAAAAAATCACTAACTTCTTCTCATTCAAAAGGACCATAAGAAGTATTTTCAGGGTCTTCTATAAGTTTTTGTAATCTAATAGTTGGGTCTTTTTCTATTTCTTTAGGCTCAAATTTTACTTCTTCATAAGAAAAAGTAGTTTTAAAATATTTTTTAGCTAGTGCTTCAGGAACATTTTCTATAATTATAGTTGCCATAAATTGATAAATTAAAAATTATTTGATTTTATTATATTAATTTTTGAAAAAATGCAATTTTAGTCTTTTTTAAATCTTTTTAACAGGAGCTATTTTTATATTCATCTTTTTAACACCTGAAGTTTGAAACTTTATTTCTGCTAAATCTCATGATTTTGAGATAATACTTCAAAATCAAAATTTTGGATGAGAAACTCTATCTCAAATATCAAAATTATCTACATCGTTTTCTATTAAACTTTTTTTAACTCTAAAAGGATTCTCTATGTGATTTGGGATAGAAAAACTATTTGTAAAGAAATTATTTTTTATCTCAAATTCATAATTTTTTATATATTTTGTATCAATTTCTTTTACAAATCTTGACTCTGGATTTGAAACATAATTTCAAAATTGAAATCTCTCTCAAGCTCTTGAAATATATAATTCCTCTTTAGCTCTAGTCATTGCCACATACATTAATCTTCTTTCTTCTTCTAAATCTTTTAATTCCATACTTCTAAAACTTGGGAAAAGTCATTCTTCAAGTCAAGTGATAAAAACTCTATCATACTCAAGTCATTTTGATGTATGAATTGTCATCAAAGTTACATAATTATTAGAATTTTCTTCTTTTTTATCAAAATCAGTAAGTAATAATATCTCATCAAGTGCAGTTGCAAGCGATTCTCTTGGATCTAGTCAATTATAAGTTGACAATACATTTTGTAATTCTTTTATATTTTCAAGTCTCGCCTCATACTCATCTGGAGTTGCATCATCTTTTAAATACTCATTATATCAAGTTTTTTGTATAATATAATCAAGCAAAGATGATACTTCTTTAATTTTTGATTTTTCCATTAAATCAAGCAATATTTCATAAAAGTTTTTTACAGAATTTAAAGCTCAAGAGTTTAATTCTTCAACTTCTGAAATATTTTCAAATATTTGTAAATAAGTTACTCAAAATTCAAGCCTATAATCATCTAGTTTTTTTATAGTTGTTGGTCAAATCTTTCTTGAAGGAGTATTTATAATTCTTTTTATTGAAACTATATCATTTGGATTATGAATCACTTTTAAATAAGCTATTAAATCTTTAATTTCCTTACGATCATAAAACTTTAATCATCAAATAACTTTATATGGGACTCATTCCATCATCAAAGCTTCTTCAATTGATCTTGATTGAGAATTTGTGCGGTATAAAATCAGGTTTTTAGAATACTCCCCCTTTAATCCCCCTCAATGAGGGGGAAGCAAAGCAGGGGGAGTTTTTTCTTTAATAATTTTTGCAATAGTTTGGCTTTCTACTCTGTCACTTGGAGCATCTATATAAGTAATACTTTCTCAAATAGAGTTTGTTGTAAATAAAGTTTTTTTAATTCAAATAGTATTTTTTGCAATAACTTCATTTGCAGCATTTATGATATTTTGAGTTGATCTATAATTTTGTTCAAGCTTTATTTCAAGAGCATCAGGATAATCTTTTTTAAAGTTTAATATGTTTTTCATATCAGCTCATCTCCAACTATAAATAGATTGACTATCATCTCAAACTACAGCTAAGTTTCTATATTTTGAAGCAAGTAATTTTACTATTTCATATTGTGGAGCATTTGTATCTTGATACTCATCAATCATTAAATATTTCCATTTTTCTTGATAATAATCCAAAACATCATCTTTTTTTAAGACTTCTAAAGTTTTTATTAAAATATCATCAAAATCAAGTGCATTATTTTCTAAAAGCTTATTTTGATAACTTAAATAAACTTTATTTACTATTTCTTTTATATGACTATCTACATATTTTTCATAATCTTTTGCTAAAATAAGTGCATTTTTTGCATTTGAGATAAAAGATGCTATTGATCTTGGAATATATTTTTTTTCATCAAGTCATAATTCATCTTTTATAATTGATTTTATAATTGACAATTTATCACTTTCATCATAAATTACAAAATTTTTAGTCATATCAATTACTTCAATATGATTTTTTAATATAAAAATTCAAAGTGAGTGAAAAGTTCAAACAAAAGGCAGGTTTTGATTTTTGTATGGATTTATTTGATACTCTATATTTAGTTTTTTTGCAATCCTCTCTTTCATCTCTTTTGAGGCTTTGTTTGTAAATGTTACAGCCAAAATTGAACTTGGGTTTATTCAAGTTCAAATCATATATTCAATTCTTGAAGTTAGAGTTGCAGTTTTTCAACTTCAAGCTCATGCAAGAATTAAAAGTGGCCCTTCTATTTTATTTTTTGCTTGCTCTTGTGATGGATTTAAATGCATTTTTTATAATTTTTTTTAAGCAAAATAATTATTAAATTCTTCTTTATTAATTTCTTCTTTTACAAGTAAGTCTTGAGAAATTTTTATATGTAAATCTTTATTTTTTGTAATTAAATCTTTTGCTACATTGTAGGCATTTGTTAATACTTCTTTTACTTTTGCATCGATTAAATCTTGTGTTTTATCTGAAATATAATTTCTTTCTCATTCACTTCATAAATGATTTCAAGAACTTCTTTCTCAAGCAAAGTTTTCTGCTCAAATATCTTCAAACATTCAATATCTCATAACCATATCACGAGCTATTGAAGTAGCTTTTTCTATATCATTTGAAGCTCAAGTTGTTATATTTTCTTTACCAAAAAACACTTCTTCAGCAACTCTTCATCAATAAAGTGTAGCTAGTTCATCAAGGTATTTTGCTTTTGAAACAAGTAGTCTATCTCTTTCTGGTAAAAACCAAGTTACTCATAAAGCTCATCCTCTTGAAATAATTGAAACTTTATGAACTGGATCAGTATTTGGAAGTAATTTTCAAACTAAAGCATGTCAAACTTCGTGATATGCTGTTATTTTTTTCTCTTCTTCATTCATTACTTGTGATTTTTTTGTAAGTCACATAACTATTTTTTCAAAACTTTCTGTTATTATAGCACTTGTAATTTCTTTTTGATTTTTTCTTGCAGTAATAATAGCTGATTCATTGATTAAATTACCTAAATCAGCTCAACTAAATCAAACTGTTTTTGAAGCAATTTCTCTAAAATCAACATCTTTTGAAATAGGTTTATTTTTTGAATGAACTTGTAAAATTTTTTCTCTATCATCTAGATTTGGTAGATTTATTGTAACTTTTCTATCAAATCTTCCTGGTCTTAATAATGCCTTATCAAGCACATCTGCTCTGTTTGTAGCAGCCATAATTATTATATTTGTATTTCAATCAAACCCATCCATTTCTGTTAAAATTTGATTTAAAGTTTGTTCTCTTTCATCATGTCCTCCTCAAAGTCCTGGTCATCTTTTTTTTCAAATAGCATCTATTTCATCAATAAAAATAATTGACGGAGATAGTTTTTTTGCTTGTTCAAACAAATCTCTAACACGGGATGCTCAAACTCAAACAAACATTTCAACAAATTCACTTCAAGAAATTGATAAAAATGGCACTCCACTCTCCCCTGCTACTGCTCTTGCTATAAGAGTTTTTCAAGTTCATGGAGGTCATACAAGTAGTACTCATTTTGGTATTTTTGCTCAAATATCTTTATATTTTTGAGGATTTTTTAAAAAGTCAACTATTTCAGTTAATTCAACTTTTTCTTCTTCTGCTCAAGCAACATCAGCAAATAAAACTTTATCTTTTTCCATATCATAAAGTCTTGCTCTTGATTTTCAAAAACTCATTGCATTATTTGCAACTCATCACATTCTTCAAATAACTAAAAATGCAACAAATATAAATAATATAAAAAGTATTATAGTTGGAAGCATTTCTTCCCAAAATTTTTGAGATGTTAAATCTTTAACTTCTACTTTTGTTTCAATTGAGTTTCAAGAAGAAGTCAAATCAAGTAATCATAAATCTTTTAAAGAATCATTTTGTGGTAAAATAATTTTGTCTCTTAGAGTTTTTTCAACTCAATTATCAATTAATTTTCAACTTAAAGTAGCAATTGCCTTATTTCAGTCTATTAAAATATCTTTATAAAGTCATGCATTATAAGAATTTCTAAATTCTGATAGAGAAATATCTTTATCTATATAGTTTTTTGAAACTAGTATACTTGGCGCAAAATATGCTATTGCTAAAGAAATAACAACAAGCCATACTACTATTTTCATAGGATTATTTTGACTTGGTTTTCAAGGTTTTAATATATTATTTTTTAGATTTTTTTTAATATTAAAATTAGTTTTTTTCTCTTGTTTATTATTTGGTTTTTTATCGTTCATTGTCTATTTAAATAAAATTATAAGCCAAAGTATTTTATATAAGTATGTGTTTTTTGCAAATTTATTAAAAAAAAGCTTAATATTTTAAAATATTAAGCTTTTTTTTAAAATTGTTCTATAATTATTTCTTTAATTGCAATAATTTGTTCTCTTGATAATTCTTCTACTTTTAATAAGTCTTTTATAATTTTTAAAATATGAGTTATTGCCATACTTTTAAGTTGTTTTATTGACAAATCATAATTATCATCTAAATATAATATTTTTTTATAAACTATTTTTTTTATAGTTTTTATATTATAAGGATAGAATAAATAATCTTTTTTATCAAAATTAAATCAATTAAAATTAGTAATATAATTTATTTTTCCTAATCTATCTATAAAAACTCTATTTTGTAATTGTTCTATATCATCTGAAGATAATCAAAGTTGTTTTAATTTTTCTATATATTCTTTTATTTCATCTTTTACATCTATATTTCAATCTAAAGAAAAAAAAACAAGTCATAAATATGCAGATATGGTTCAATAAGTGTCCTCTAATTTATCTAAATACATTTCATTTTTAATTTTTCTATATCATAACAATTTAATTTCTTTATTTCTTATCTCTTTTGATTCTAAAATAATTTCATTAAATAGGTTTTTATTTTTATCTAAATCAAGTCCTATAATTATTTTTCATTTATAATCAAAATATTTATTAAATTCATTACTATGAAGTAATTTATTAAAATATCTTGAAACTACATTATTATAATTTCTTACAAGTTCTCTTGCTCATTTTTCTTTAGAATATCATTTTTTTATAATTTCTTCAAAAATACTTGGAGCTAACTCTATTTGTATATGACTTTGAGGATAATATTTGATTAAATATTTATTAAATTTATTCAATTCTATGTCTATAATTTTTTCACAATCTTCTTTAGATAATTCATTAAACTCTATAAATTTATCTATTCTTCAAATAAACTCTGGTTTAAAATGAGCTTTTAATGAATTTAAAAATATTTCATTTTTATCTCCTTCTTTTTCTTTTATAGAAGGTGAATTAAATCAAATATAATTTTTACTTTTAGATTTAGAAATTTCTTCTTGTCACAAATTTGATGTAAAAATAATTATAGAATTTTGAAAATTTAATATTTCTCATTTTGAATTTTCAGCTTTTCATTCATCTATTAATCAAAGTAGACTTTGAATTATTTTAGGATGTGCTTTTTCTACTTCATCAAATAATAATATATTTATTCAATACATTTTTGATAAAATCTTGTTTAGCTTTCATAATTTTTTAGCATTATCATAAGAACTAAAAATATTTTCATTTGTAAAAGGTATTTTATCATCATATCATATATATCATTTAGGAGATCAAAATAAATTATTTCAAGAATTAGAATCTGAAAAATTTTCACAATTTATCTTTATAAAAGCATTTGCATCTCAAAACATATTTTCTGCTAATGCTTTAACTATTTCTGTTTTTCAAACTCAAGTTGGTCAGTGAAAAAAATAAACTCCCAAAGGTCATTTATGTTCTCAAACTCTTAAAACACTGTCTAAAACACTATCTGCTAATTCTTTTTTAGCTTCTTCTTGAGAAACAAGATGTTTATCAAAAAAACTTTTTAATTCTTCTAAATATGGATGATTTTGAGAAATAATTAAAGTATCTGCAACTTTAGTTTTATATTTATTTTTAAAATAAGTTGTTTTTTCTTCTAAAATTTCATTTTTCTCTTTTTTGTCATCTATTATTATTTCATCTCAATCATTAAATTTTTTATTATTTCATAATAAAAATAATTTTTCCATAAAAAATAAAAATTAAAAAGTAAGATTTATTTATAATTGCTTTTTAATTTTTGTCAATTTTTTATCTTATATTCTCTGTATGTCTAAAAAACACATGACTTGACTTATTGATGTGTATTTTGAGTTTACTATGAATGATAACAAAAACTTTAAACACAAAAAAAATCAGTGAAAATAAATTTTCACTGATTGCTCTTTTTAAAAATGGTGGGGCAACCGTGTCACCTGTCAAACAGAGTTATACTCTTATATGATTAAAAATCAGGCAGAAGTTGTGGGAATTTGTGATAAATTAAGAAAAGTTATGTATGCTTAAGTTTCTTTGTTAGCTATTTAGTCAGATCATATTTGCAAAAAAATAAAAAATATGATATCC
>CAZGOC010000012.1:0-13991 GCA_964527685.1 uncultured Candidatus Peribacteria bacterium
TTAAATAACTATCTAAACTATTATAAGTTCTATATAAAAATGCTTTTTGTAAATCCTCTAAGTCAAAATAATTAGGTAATCAATTATTTAATACATTTTGAAAATCATTAACTTCATTGCTTCAAGCTATTTTATCTTTATCTCACCAAAGAGGTTCATTTCATTTAGTTAGTTCTATTTTTCAATTTTTTAAATTAATTGAAATTCCCATTTTATTTAAAGATGATAATATTCATCACAAAATAAATGGTTTATTTTCTTTTGGCAAAGACTTTAAACTTTCAATATAAATTTTAAGACTTTCAAGAGATATTTTTCCACTTTCAATTTCACTTTTTAATTTATTTAAATTTTCTTTAGCTACTGTAGTTGTTTCTATTCATCTAGGAGAATTTTTAGTTTCTGTAGAAGGAATTGGGGCTTGTTTTGGGGCTTCAGTAGAATTATTTTTTAATACTTCTCACATATTATTTTATTATATTTTTAAAATTAAACTATTTCTTGTATTTTGTTTCAAAGTCAATTTATTTTTGAGGCATATTTTGAGTCAGTTGCATATCAAGCTTTAGATAATTCTTTTGCAAACTTTTCTCTATCAAGTCATTTATAATTTGGAGGATAGTGCGGAGGCTTAGGATTTATATCATATCAGTAGGCAAATGCATTTTTATATCTTGGATTTGTTGTTAAAAATTCAGCATATCAGTAAAAAGACTCTCTCATATTTTTAAATATTCTAAATCAATCTTTAATTGTTATCATTTTTCAATTTACCTCTTCTTGAGTTGACATTGTTACAAAATCTTTATTTCAAAAAGCCTTTATTCAAAAATAATTTCAATGTTTTTTTGCAAGACTTGATTGTCCCCATCAAGATTCTAAAATTGCTTGTGCTATTGAAATTTCATGAGGAATTCAATAAATTTTTTCTATTTCTTTTGCATATACAGAAGCCTCTTTAACAAATTCTTTTTTTTCTTTTGAAGTTATTTTTTCATAATTTACCTTAGAATCTTTTATTTCTTCTCAAGTTTTACTATCTATTTCGGTATAGTTTTTAAATCAAACTCAAAAACTTTGAAGTATTGCTAGGATGATTCAAATTATTCCTGACTCTATTTTTGATAAATCAAAATTATCTCAACTTAAAAACTCATTTGCTTTTGCTTTTTGAGATGAGTTTAAATTAGAATTTTTTAATTCTTCTCAAACTCACTTTTTTTCTTGAGTACTTATTTTTTGAAGTTCTAAAGTTTTTTGAGTTTCTTTTATTATTAATTGCTTTTTACTCTCAAGTTCTTTTAACTTTTCTTCAAGTTCTTTTATTTGTGAATCAAGAAGTGGATTATTTTGATATTTTAATCTATCAAGATTATTTTTTGTTGAAGTTATTTCTTGTTCAACTTTTTCTAAATCATTGTTTTTTACTTCTAAATTCATATTTTATTAAAGTAAGTAATTAAATTTGTTTAAATTTTACCATATTTTAAAAATAATTGCAAAAAAAAAGCTTTTAATTATTATTAACTTAATATTTTAATTTATTTTAAGCTTATGTGGTTTTTAAAAAACTATTGAATTTTATGACAAAATGCAAGAAATCTTAATTATATTTGAGAATATAATGATTCTTTGTCTAAAAAACTTCGAGATTCTAAAATTAAAACAAAAGAGTTTTTATCTTCAAAGTGAGTAAAAGTTTCAGAAAGTATAGCTATTTTAAAAACACATAAAGATTTAGAAGATTTTGATTTAAACTCTCTTCCACTTCCTTTTGTTGTAAAGCCAAATGCGGGGTATTGATGAAAGTGAATTATTATTTTTATAAAAAAAGATGATAAGTGAAACTTTATCTCAAATGATAATCAATTTTTTTCAACTAAAGATTTAAAAAAACATTTAAGCGATATACTTGATTGATTTTTTTCACTATCTTGATCTAGAGATAAAATTATTTTTGAAAGAAAACTTTCTTTAGACAAATCTATAGAGTTACTTTGAAAATATTGACTTCCAGATATAAGAGTTATTGTATTTAATTCTATTCCAGTTATTGCAATGCTTAGAGTTCCAACAGCAAATTCAAAATGAAAAGCAAATCTTCATATGTGAGCTTGTGGGCTTTGAATAGATATTTGAAGTGGAAAAATAACATACATAACTCAATTTAGAAAAATGATTAAATCAATTCCTTGAATTTGAGATGTTAGATGAATTGAAATCCCTCATTGGGATGATATCTTAAAACTTGCTGTAAAAGTTCAGCAAGTAACAAATGTTTGATATGTTTGATGTGATATAGTTTTAGATGATACTTTTTGACCTCTTTTACTTGAGATGAATGTTCGTCCAGGTTTAGAAGTGCAAGTTGCAAACAAGATTCCTTTACTTGAAAGATTGAAAAAAGTTTCAAATATAAAAGTTAATTCTGTAGAAAAATGAGTTAGACTAGCTAAAGATTTATTTTGATGAGATATAGAAGAGCAAATTAAAAATATTTCTTGAAAAAAAGTTGTTTGAAATAAAGAATACATTGAGATACATTATAATGATAATATACTAAAAACTATTTGAGAAACTAAATCAAATAAACCAAATAGTTATATAGATTTTAATTATTTAACTACTATATTAAATTATCCACAAGAAAAAATTAAAAATGATATAGTTAAGCTAAAAATAAATATATTATGAGAAACAAGAAGTATAAAATTTCATGTTAAACCACTTGAGAAATCACATATTATATTATGAAAAGAAGCATTGTATCATTTTTTAATAGATCCATTTAAATATAAAGATAATGAACTGCCAAAAGATTTGAAAAATCCAATATTAAAAGAAAAAAATATAGTTATTTTAAAATCTTATGAAGATCAATTATTAAAAATAGACAAAGAAATAATGTCAGTTGATAAAAAACTAAATATTTTAAAAATAATTACACCAAAAAATATTTTATCAGAAAGACTTAAATTTATAGAATCAAAATGAACTTATATACCACAATTAGAATATAGTTCAGTCAATATAGATTTATGAGAATTATTTAAAAAAATAGGAAAAATTGAAATTCCAGATATTCCACTTTCAAATATTTATAAAAGAAAAAAAGAAGAAATTTTTAATAAAATATGATTTATATCGTCTTTTGAAAAACAAGATATTGAGTGATTAAATAAATATAACAAACTACTTTATTGAACTATAACAAATTCTTGACTTGACTACTGTTTAGATATTTTAAAAACAAGAGATAAAATAGAAAAAGAAAAAGAATTTTTGACAATAGATGATATAAAACATGAAATAGATAAATACAACCATATTTATAATATGAATTTATTAGTTGAAGAAAGAGAAACTTGATCTAGATTTTCTATAAAATGAAATAATTTATTTGTAAGAGAAACATCTCAAGTTTGAAAAAATGAAATCAGGTCAGTTATAGCTCATGAAGTTGAAACACATTATTTAAGAAAATTAAATTGAAAAAAATCAAAATATGAAATTTTTAAATCTTGAACTCGAAATTATTTACAAACAGAAGAGTGACTTGCTATTTATAATCAAAATAAATTCATAAAAGATACATATTCAAAATATTATACTTCTGCAGAAAGATATTATTTAATAGATTTTGCTTTAAATCATAATTATAACTCTTTTGTTAAAGAGCTTTTAAATTATTATAATAATGATTATAGAGTAGTAGGAAATTATTTAATTAGATTAAAAAGATGAGTAAAAAATACTTCTAAGAAATATATTTTTTTTAAAGACATTATTTATATCAATTGATTTTTAGAAATTAGTGATTTTGTTTCCAATTTTTGAAATTTAAAAGAATTGTATTTTTGAAAAATAGGACTACAAGATTTAGAGGAAATAAAAAAATTAGATTTAATTGATTTTAAAGTGGATGATTTTATACTGCCTTTATTTAATTAGTGTTAATTTAAGGCTAACTATAGTGAAGAAATTATATAAAAATCTTTTTTATAAAAAAAATTTGCAATTAGTAAAAATTTTTATATAATTCCTCTCGCTTCATTAAGAAAGCATCTAAAAAATAATGGGAGTGTAGCTCAGTTGGTTAGAGCGCCGCACTGTCACTGCGGAGGTCGCGAGTTCGAGTCTCGTCATTCTCGCCATTATGTTTTGGGGCATTAGCTCAGTTGGCTAGAGCGCCTGCCTTGCACGCAGGAGGTCAACGGTTCGACTCCGTTATGCTCCACCAAAATTAAGATAAATCTTAATGATTTTTATATTTTGACGAAAAGCTTATGACAGGTTTTTGAAAAAGACCAAGAAGAATGAATTATGCCGTTAATAATAAAAGGGTAAAAAATACTTCAAAGGTTGGAAATGCTATAAAACATTATGAAACTTTGAAAAAAAGAGCAGAGTTTGAATGAAATACTAAATGGATAAGCAATGCTTTTTTAATTGTATGAAAAAAATTAAAAAAATATTGAATTAAAACTAATTAATATATAATTATGGCTAGACTTACTTGACATGCTCATAGAAAATTAAGAAGAGCAGTTAAATTGATTACTAAAAAAATGAGAAAAAATAAAGCTTAATTGTTTTACTTTTCTGTTATTTTTATTTTTATTTTTTAAAATATTATATTATGGCTTTTGATAGATCTAAACCACATGTAAATATTGGTACTATTGGTCATGTTGACCATGGTAAAACTACTACTACAGCAGCTATTGCTACAGTTTTAAATTGTAAATATGGTACTTGAGAAGCTAGAGATTATGCTTCAATAGACAATGCTCCAGAAGAAAGAGCTAGATGAATTACTATTAACACTTCACATGTTGAATATGAAACTGCTAATAGACACTATGCTCATGTTGACTGTCCTGGACATGCTGATTATGTAAAAAACATGATTACTTGAGCTGCTCAAATGGATGCTGCAATACTTGTTGTTGCTTGAACTGATTGACCTATGGCTCAAACTAGAGAACATATATTACTTTCAAGACAAGTATGAGTTCCTTACATAGTTGTATTTTTAAATAAATGTGATATAGCTGATGAAGAAATGTTAGAACTTGTTGAAATGGAAATTAGAGATTTATTAAATAAATATGATTTCCCTTGAGATGATACACCAATTGTTAGATGATCTGGACTTGCTGCTTTAGAAAATCCTAAAGATTTTGAATGAAAAGCAAAACCAATTTTAGATTTATTTGATGCTGTTGAAGCTTGGGTACCAGTTCCAGAAAGAGATCTTGATAAACCATTCTTAATGCCAGTTGAAGATGTATTCTCAATTAAAGGTAGAGGTACTGTAGTTACTTGAAAAATTGAAACTTGAATTGTAAAAGTTTGAGATGAAATTGAAATAGTAGGTATAAGAGATACTAGAAAAACTACTGTAACTTGAGTAGAAATGTTCCACAAATCACTTGATCAAGGTCAAGCTTGAGATAATGCATGATTATTATTAAGAGGTATTGAAAGAGATGATGTTGAAAGAGGACAAGTTTTAGCTAAACCAGGTTCAATTAAACCACACACTTCTTTTGAAGCTGAAGTTTATGTTTTAACTAAAGATGAATGAGGAAGACATACTCCTTTCTTTAAATGATATAAACCACAATTCTATTTCAGAACTACTGATGTAACTTGAGATATTGAATTACCAGCATGAGTAGAAATGGTTATGCCTTGAGATAATACTAAAATGACTGTTAAATTACAAGCTCCTATAGCGATGACTGAATGATTAAGATTTGCTATTAGAGAATGAGGTAGAACAGTTTGATCTTGAGTAGTAGCTAAAATTAGTGCTTAATTTAGATTAAAAATAAGAAGAAGTTTTCTTCTTCTTATAAATTAATTTAGATTAAAATTATTAAATTATATTAAATTGTTATTTAAAATATATGGCAAAAAAAGAAACCCCAAAAATGAGAATATTAGTAAAAGCTTTTGATCATAGATTACTTGATGAAGCTGTAAAAAAAATAGTTTTAGTAGCAAAAGATTCAGGAGCTATTGTACTTGGTCCTATTCCATTACCTACTAAAATTGAAAAAATTACATTAAATAGATCTACATTTGTAAATAAAGATGCAAGAGAACAATTTGAAATTAGAAGACATAAAAGGCTTATTGATATTTCACAACCAACTCCTAAAACTTTAGAATTATTACAAGATGTAAATATTCCTAATGGGGTTTGAGTAGAAATAAAATCTATTTAAGAAATTAATTATTAATAAAAAAGTATTATGTCAAGAGTATGTGAAATAACTTGAAAAAAAACATGAGTAGGTAATACAAGAAGTCACTCTATGAGAGCTATGAGAAGAAAATATTATCCAAACTTGTTTTATAAAAATATAAAAGATCCTGAAACTGGACTTGTTTACAGAATAAGAGTTTCAGCAGCTTGATTAAGAACCTTAAAGAAAAAAGGTATTATATAAAAATTAAAGACTAAAAGATTAAAGATTTTAAAAAACTAAACTTTAATCTAGTCTACTTGCCCGGGTGGTGGAATTGGTAGACACGCAGGACTTAAAATCCTGTTCCAAATCTGGAGTGCGGGTTCGATTCCCGCCCCGGGCACCATTTACAAAAAGAAATTGTTGAATAACTTATATCATTAAACAAATATTTTACTTTTTAGTTAAAAATATTGAAAGGAAAGAGAAATCTTTGGATATAAACTAAACGATTAAACCCGTTTTTATTTTTTTAAACATATTAAAATGTTAAAAATAAGATTAGCAAGAGCTTGAAAGAAAAATTCACCTTTTTTTAGAGTTGTATTAACTGAACATACTGCTCCAACTAAAAGTTGATTTAAAGAAGTTTTAGGATTTTTTAACCCTATTTCTAAAGAATTTAAAATAAATAATTTAGAAGCTGTAAAAAAATACCTATCTTGTGGAGCACAATTATCTCCAAGAGTAGAGAAGTTAATTAAAATAAATAATATAACTTTATAATCTCCTTACCAAAAGTAGGGAGCTTTTATTTTTTAAAATAATATAAATATGCAAGATGTTGAATTTTTAAAATTTGTTGTTGAAAACTTAGTAAAAAACAAAGAAGATATTGTTATTGAAAAACAAGTTGATGAACTTTGAGTATTACTTACTTTAAAAGTAAATAAAGAAGATATGTGAGTTGTTATTTGAAAATGAGGAAATATAGTATCTGCTATAAGATCATTATTAAAAATAGTTTGAAGCAAAACAAACCAAAAAATTAACTTAAAAGTTTTAGATTAATTTTTTTTGCAATTTAAAAAAAAAAGTGTATAACTAAAGTAATAATTTATTACTTTAGTTATTTTTTTTATGTTAATAGAAACTGCCTTAGCTTCATCAAATCAAACTTTATTTACTTCAAGAATGGAGTTTTGAGATTTTATTTTATTTGCCATATCAATAATTGTATTATTTGCTTGAATATTTTCAATAATGTATATTTTATGGTGAGGAGTTTTACTTATACTTTCATGATGAAAAGATGATAAAATAAAACCAGCAATTAATTCTATTAGATTTGCTTTAATAGGACTTTGAGTAATAATTGTTTCTATATTTGTATTTCCCAAAGTTGCTTGACTTTTAGGTCTTGATGTATCAAAATACTCATCTCCAGATAAGATATTTACTGAAATCAAAGTATTGTGAGATAAAATTTTTTGAAAAACATCTACTCCAACATATGATTCATCTGCTTGAAGTGTAGAGAATCTACCAAATGATTTCTCTGACTTATAATAAAAGATTTACCTACTTAAGGTAAATCTTTTATCTTATATCTTTTTTAAATAAAAAATAAATCCATTTTTCAAATATCTCCATATTATCTTGAACTTGTTTTTCCTTTATTGGAGCTATAGTTTCAGTTACAAAGTTATCATTTGAAAATTTATTGTATTTATCTTCATTTGTTATAAAAATAACTACTTCTGCTTTATTTTTCATAGATTGCTCTTCTTTTAGAATTTTATTTTTATATGCTTTTGTATTTATATACTCAAGTTGTTGTTTGTTATTTTTTATATTTTCACTTATTTTAGAATTTGTGTTTTCAACAACTGTAATATGAGCATTAATTTTGTATTCTTTATACTTGTATTGAATTATTAAATAAAGAAAATATAGTATTAATGCTATAAGTATTAAAAAAACATATTGTTGTTTTTTCATAATTTGTTATTTTTTTAAAATTTATTATAATAGATTATATATTTTTATTTGATTATTCAACAAAAAATGAAATTTTTAAAAAATAGAATTTTTATATTTATTGTATCGTTAATATTTTTATTATTTTCACTTCAATTTTATTTTATATCTAGCTCTTACTCAAGAGATACTTCATCTTATGTTTTGCTTTTAGAGTGAAAGTGAGAACTTATATCATCTTGAGATACAAATATTTTAGAAGTGCAGAAAAAAACAAAAATCTCATCTTGAGATGTTGTAAATACATTTTGAAATTCACTTGCTGTTATTGAATGGTGAGATAAATCAATTACAAGACTTTGAGAAAATACAAAAGTACTTATAAAAGAAAATTTCACAAGTGATGATTTATCTAAAATAAATATATCATTTGAATTATTAAAATGAAAAACTTGGTCAAATGTTATATCAATTTTTTCTTGAGATTCATACTTTAAACAAGAAATTAAATGAGTATCAGCTGCTGTTAGATGAACTGTATTTGAAGCAAGTTATGAAGGAGATTATATTATTTCTCATAAACATACAGTAAGTGTTTCAAATAAAGATTGAAAAAATATTGATGTTGTTGAATGAAAAGAATTAAATATAAAAACATTTTTTTTAAAAGACTTATTAGATAAAATTAATTCATCATTTCAAGAATTAAATCAAAAACTTGATAAAGAATATTTAAATCAATTAAGAATAAATTTCTTATCTTCTTTAAATGAAACAAGTCCTCTAAATTTAGTTAAACAATTTACCTTAGAATCAAAAACATTAGATATACTAAAAGAAACTAATCCAAAACAAAACTTTGAAAATTTTTTAAATAATTTAGACCAAGATAAAAAACAAAAAGTTATTTCTTTTCTAAATACTTTAAATCAAAATATTAATTTTGAAAATTGAGAAAATAATGATTTATATAATCTAAAACTAAATACAAGAGAAAATTTGATTAATAATACTACAGATGAAGAAAAAAAAGAAACATTATTAAATTATTTAGTATTTGATTTAAAAAACTTAAAAGAAAATAATTCATCTTTATATGAAAAAACAACTAGTTTTATTTATGAACATAAAGACTTACTTACTCTACCAGCAGAAAATAAAGAAAAATTTTTAAAAGATATTTTACTTTTAAATTGAGAGAATATGCAAAAGGCAATTAAATCAATTGACAATTTAGGACAAGAAAAAGTAAATTGACTTCTTGATAATGCACTTAATTTTATTAAAGATTTTTTTAAATAATTATGAAAAATAAAAAGTTTAATTTTTTGATAATTTTTGTAGTATCAATTTTTATATATTTTTTTTCTTATTGAATATTAAAACAACTATTTTTTAACATAGATGGAGAATTTTTATATTTTTTTAAAAATCGAACAACTTCAAAAGTAAATCCAAATATAATTGTTGTTGAAATAGATGATAAAACATATAATAAATTATGATTTCCAATAGATAGATGAGATTACATACCATTTTTAGAAAATATAAAAAAATGATCACCACGAGTTATTTGATTTGATATATTGTTTTTAGATAAATGAAAAAATGAAAAAAAAGATGAAGAATTAGCAAATAAATTTAAAGAACTTTGAAATATAATTATATGATTTGATATTAAAAACAAAGATGCTATTTTGCCATATTATTTGTTTAATTCTTCTGTTGCTAAAACTTGATATTTTCTTCCAACAATTAATGAATTTACCTCAAAAGTTTACTCAGTGAAACCATTTTATAATTTAAATTATTTATGAAGTGAAAAACAGTTTGATTCATTTTCTTTATCAGTTTTAAAATATTATTATAATTTCATTTATAATTTAAAATGAAAAGAAAGCTTTTCTTATAATAATTGATTTTATAATTTTTTTAATCATAAAATTCCAGTTAATAATTGAGAGTTTTATATAAATTATACAGATATTAAAAAATTTAAAAAATTATCTTTTTATGATATATACAATTGAAACTTTGATGTAAATGAATTAAAAGACAAAATTATTTTAGTTTGATACACTGCAGAATGAGTTAAAGATGATTTTTTATTACCATGAATTTGAAAATGAGAAACAACAAAATGAGTTTATGTTCATGCTAATGTGATAAATAATATATTAAATGATAATTATATAATTTATTTTAATAAAATAATTGAAAAATTAATATCATTTTTATTTATATTTTTTATAGTTTATTTAAATGTATTTTTTTTAAGAAAATTAAATTTAAGATGGATTTCTCTATGAGCATTGTTTTTATTTTTAATTATATTTTTAATATATGTTATAATTTTTATTATATCATATAAAAAATCTTGAATATACTTAATTCCAAACTATCCATTTGAATTTATTTCAATCTTATTTTTATCATTTTTTGTTTCATCAATTATAAAATATGTAAATGAAGATAAAAATAAAAGATTACTTTCAGATGCATTATCAGCATATGTTTCAAGTGATATAGCTCGTGAAATTTTATACTCATCATCAGATGTAAACTTATCTTGAGAAAATAAAAAACTTACAATGTTTTTTTCTGATATCGCTTGATTTACAACAATTTCTGAAAAATTATCACCAGAAGAATTAGTTTCATTTTTAAGAATATACCTTTGAGAAATGTCGCATATAATTATGGATAATAAATGATTTATCAATAAATATGAATGAGATGCTATTATGGCATTATGGTGAGCTTTTTGAACTGTTGAAAGATTTTGAGTAATAGATGCATGTAATTCAGCACTACTTCAACAATTAAAATTAAAAGAATTAAATAGCAAATTTGAAAAAGAACAAAAAGACACTCTATCTGTTAGAATGTGATTACATACTTGAAATGCAATTATATGAAATATCTGAGCTACTTGAAGAAAAATGGAATTTACAGCTCTTTGAGATGCAGTAAATTTAGCAAGTCGTTTAGAATGAGTTAACAAATTTTATAATACAAATATATGTGTTTCAGAAGATATTTATTTAGAATCTAAAGATTTATTTACCTTTAGATATCTTGATATAATAAGAGTAAAATGAAAAAATATTTGAATTAATATCTATGAACTTATTTCAAAAATATGAGAAGAATGAGTATTTAAAGAAAATATTATAAGAGATTTTGAAGAATGAATAAACCTTTATAAAAAAAGAGATTTTGAAAAATCACTAGATACTTTTACAAAACTTTCTAATCTATGAGATGAACCATCTAAAGTATATAAAAAGAGATGTGAGATATTTTTAAAAACTCCACCAGATGCTAATTGGGATTGAATTTGGACTATGGATGAAAAATAAACTTTATTTTTTAAAGTATTTTATTATAATGAGAAGTATTATCATTTAACAAAAAAAACTATGGAACATAAATTACCACAATTACCTTATGAATTAAATGCACTAGAACCATATATATCAAAAGAAACTTTAGAGTATCATTATGGTAAACACCATCAAACATATGTAACAAATTTAAATAATTTAATATTAAATACAGAGTTTGAAAATATGTCTTTAGAAGAAATTATTAAAAAATCATCTGCTTGAATATTTAATAATTCTGCTCAAATATGGAATCATACATTTTATTTTTTATGATTTACTCCAAATTCTACAAAAACTCCTTGAAAAAAAGCATTAGAATTAATTAATAGAGATTTTTGAGATTTTAATAATTTTAAACAAGAATTTACAAAACAATCTGTTTGAAATTTCTGATCTTGATGGACTTGGCTTGTTTTAGATAAATCTTGAAAATTAGAAATAATAAATACTTCAAATGCACAAACAGTGTTAACTATGGAATGAAAAAAACCTCTTTTAACTTGTGATGTTTGGGAACATGCATATTATATAGATACAAGAAACTCAAGACCTAAATATTTAGAAAATTTTTGGGAAATAATAAACTGGAATAGAGTTGAGGAAATGATTTAATAAATTTTTGACAAAAAAGAAAAATAAACTATACTTTTTATAGTTTATTTTTTTATATATTATATATGAATAATAGAATTAATTTTGATTTTTCCAATACTACTTCAATAGTTACTTGAGGGGCTAGTTGAATATGACTTGAAACAGCAAAACTTATTGCAAAATCATGATGAGATATAATTATTACTTGAAGTAGAAATAAAGAAAAATCACAAAAGGCTATAGTAGAAATAAATGATTATGCTATAGAAAATCAAAAAAAAATTAATGTAAATATATTTGATTATGATGCAGAAAATGAAGAATCAGTAAAAAACTTTTTTGAAAAATCTAAAAATATATCAAAAAGAATTGATTATTTAATTCATTGTATATGAATTAGTCCAGATACTAGTTTTGATGATCAAGATGCTAAGTTATGGAATAAAGTTTTTTCAACAAATGTAACTTGAACTTTCCTTGCTTTAAAAAATGCAAAGGAAGTAATGAAAACTCAAGAAATAATAGATGAAGTTAGATGAAAGATTATTTTAATAACATCAACTAATTGAGTTGACAGCTATTGAATATTTTCAGCTCCTTATGATGCCTCAAAAGCGGCTATGATAAATATGGTTAGAAATATTTGAGAATCTTTCCATAAAGAAAATCAAATAATTATTAATTGAATTCGACCAGGTTGGATAGCAACTGAAATGAATAATACAGTTCCAAAAGAAGAGATGGATTTAGAATTGCAAAAAGTTTGGTCAAAAAGAATGGCTACACCAGAAGAAATAGCATATAACATACTTGCTTTATTAACATTGCCATACAATTCTTGAAGAGATCATATGATAGATTGATGATATAGATAAAATATATTTACTTAAAAATATAGCTATAGTTTGCTTAAACTATAGCTATAAAAAGATATTTAATATATAAATAATTAAAAAGTTTAAAAAAACTTTGACATTTAATAAAAAAAAAATAGAATTTCTCTCGCTAAAGTTATAAAATGTCAAAAAGATGCAATGATGTTACTTCTTAATTTTTAGTAAAACAAATATAATATTCCCCTATAGCTCAGCGGTAGAGTAGATGGCTGTTAACCATTTGGTCGTTGGTTCGAATCCAACTGGGGGAGCCATTTTTTATTTATGGCTTAAAATTAAAATAAAAAATTGTTATAAAAAGTTGTACATTAAAATTGTTTTATTATTTGGAGAGATGGCAGAGTGGTCGATTGCACCGGTCTTGAAAACCGGCATGGCGCAAGTCATCTAGGGTTCGAATCCCTATCTCTCCGCCATTAAAAAAATAAAAATTTTGGAAGGGTGCCTGAGTGGCTGAAAGGGCTCCCCTGCTAAGGGAGTAAACCTATTACAGGTTTCGTGGGTTCGAATCCCATCCCTTCCGCCATTTGCTTTTCCAAGAATTATGGGCCTGTAGCTCAGGGGTTAGAGCAGTCGGCTCATAACCGATTGGCCGTTGGTTCAATTCCAACCAGGCCCACCATAAAAAGTAAAAAAGTTTTGACAATTAAATAATAGTTAATATACTTTCACCACTTTAAAAAATATTAATTAATAAATAAAAAACATTGATTAATAAAAAGTAAAAAAAGTTTTGACAATTAGGTAATAGTTAATATACTTTCACCACTTTAAAAAGTTAATTAATAAATAAAAAACATTAATTAATAAAAAGTAAAAAAAGTTTTGACAATTAGATAATTTTTTATAAAATATTGAAGCTTTAAAAACATTAATAAAAACTTGTTCATTAAAATAATTGAAATTTTAGAAGAAAATCTTGAAAGATTAAA
>CAZGOC010000013.1:0-4992 GCA_964527685.1 uncultured Candidatus Peribacteria bacterium
TGAGAAAAAATTGATTTAATAAATAATGATTGATACAACACATTGATATTAAACTTTAAAAATCCTATAAATATTTCACAAAATGAAGATATTTTTCAAATAGTTTTTGATAAAAAAGATTTTAGTAAACTTGAAAGTATAAATTTAATTAATTCAAATATTATAGATAAAGATAATAACAACTATCTTCTTTCTACATCTTGAATAGAAATATAAAAGCATAATTTTAAAAAATTATGCTTTTATATTATTTAAATTTAATTAATTTCTTTTTAAGTTTATGTCAATAAATTTTTGTTAAATTATAATCAGAAAAAATCAATTGAAATCAATATTTATTAGCTAACTGCAATACTTCTTGTCACCATTTTTGTCTTAATAAATTTTTAACAAAAGTATTTCAATAGCTTAATGCATACACTTGTTTTCATTTATCAACATATTCTTTTTTATATTCATCTGATAATTCATTATACCACTCTCAATCTCAAGAATTTGCTTTTGTTTCATAATCCCAAAAATTTTCAAACATAGCTCAATCTACATAATCAAAAATTTCTTTTTTTATATTATGTGGATTGTTTGGAATAATAATTGCATTTTTCCAGTTTGATCTTAGTTTTTTAACAATTTCAATTCATCACAACTCTTGTCAATCATTCCATATAGTATCTAAAAACAATCAATCACATCACATAGTTTTTAACTCATCTGATTTAGATAGTAAATAATTTTGCCATTTTAAATTAGACATATCCATTATTATACTATTCCACTCAGTATTTACTCAAACTTTAGCTTCAGTTAAACCTAAATTATTTAGTTCTTTTTCATTTCAATCAAATTCTCAAACTGTTAGATAACATATCTTTTTTCAAGTATAATCTTTAAATAAATTAAAATTATATGGTTGAATTATCATCAAATCAAATTTTGAAAAAGTTTTTTTTGCATAATTATTATTTGTTCAATAATATATTCAATAATCTGCAAAAGTTAAATTTGTTGCAAGTAAAGAAAGTAAAATAGTCAGTGCTATTATTTTTATTTTTTCCATAAAACATAAATTAAAAAATTAAAATTCTCAAATAAACTTAGAACTATCATAATCAACTCAATTTGTTCAATACAATTCAAATCGTGAAGTATTAAAGTTCCATTTTACAGGTTGTTTTTGTTTAGAAATATTTGATCAAAAGTTTAATGTTGTTACAGGGGCTACTAAAACTCAAGTAAATGATTTATTAATACATGTAGCTCAATAATAATTAGCTCAAGATGGATTTAAATGCCAAGAACAATCTATAGGAATAGCCGTAGAATTAAAATTTCAATTTGAAAATCATAAATATCAATCAGTTCATTGAGTTAAACCTCAATTTGAAGGTGATTTTAAATCTCAATAATATTTATTAGTTCAATAATTTTCTATACTTCAATAATTATTATATACATATATATCTTTTAATATATTTCAATTTGATGAATCTTCTATATAAAATCAATTTCAACTATTTGCTGTTGATTTTTTATTACTAAATATATGTAAATTGTTAATAATTCAATTATCTAAATTGCTTAAATACATTCAATGAATATTGTTATTAAAAATATTAAAATTATTTATTGATACATTTAATGATTCCTCAATATCAACAACTCAATAAATTGCTGGAGAAGTTCATTTATTGTTATATACATTAATATTATTAAAATAATTTCAATTTGATAAATAATTATAAATTCATTTTCTTGTATTATTATAAATATTAGAATTTGTAATTATATTATTATTACTACCTCAATCAAAATATATTCAATCTAAAGTATTTGAGTATGAGTTTATATTTTTAAAAATATTATTTGAAGAATTAGTATTTACGTATAATCCATGTTTCATGTTTGAATATAAAGTTGCTCAAGAAATAGTATTTCAAGTTGAATTTGCTTCTATATATAGACCATAATTTGTATTACTATAAGATAAAATATTTTCTAAATTATTATTAAAACTATTACTATCTACAACTACTCATCATGAAAAATTTCAATATGTAGTTATATTTTTAAGCAAGTTATTTTTTGAATTATAAGTAATTGCAATTCAATATCATCAATTATTATAACTTTTTATATTTAATAAAGAGTTGTAATTTGCATTATCATCTAAATTAATTCAATATGTTTTTGAATTATAAACATCTATATCTTTTAGTGTAATATTTGAAATTTTATCATCTCAATATATTCAAAAATTATATCTATTTGTTGATCAGCTAGAATTTTCTAAAGTAATTCAAGAAATAATTATATTTGTTTTTGTTCAAGACTCTCATCTAATTCAAAATATTCATGCATCTGTTTTAATTCATCATCAAATAAAACTAGATATAAATTTTGTAGTTCAAGTTCAAGCTCAAATAAATCAAATACAATCTCATCAAAAAGTTATGTATCAATTAGTAGAAGATGTTGTTCAATTTAAAGTATAATTTCAAGAAGCAACTTTATAAATAGTATTTCAAGATAGAGAAATAGCTTGTGATATATTTTTTGTTCAATTAAATAGTTCAGTATCTATGTTTATGTTATTTATATCACAAGCATTTATATCCCAATTATCTGTTATGACATTACTTTCATCTTGAAATATTTTATTAATATTAGTTAATGTATAATATTAGTTAATGTATGTAAATTAGTGTTTTCTTCAATTGGTTCTATAATAGGATTATCTATACATTTTTTATATTTTTCCTCTAATTGTAAAAAAATATCATAATTTTTCTTTCAAAATTTATTAATAGTTTGTGTAGTAAAAATATTTGAAAGATTATTACAATCAGTTATATCTATATTTTGTAATTCGATACTTGAGTCATCAAACATATTTTTTAACAAATCATTTGTTTTAAAAAAACTTCAAGATAGTCAATTTATTGTATTTAATTTATTATTAACAATAAAATAAGAATTTTCTGATAATAAATCTCAACTTGATATATTTGCTAAAATAAGAGATGGAATATTTGTTATATATCTTTTAGAGTCATTTCAGTTATACATCAAATATCATTTATATTGTCATTTTACATATGTTTTTTTATAATCTAAAGCATATGTTTTATCTACAAAATTGTATGAAATAGTTTGGTCATCTTCAAAATCAGTTCATAGTTGAAAACTTTTTTTATTATAAGAAACTGAATATATATAGTTAGTTTTTGATAAAGGATCTAAAGGAGTACTATCGGCTTTTATTAATTTAGATAATTCATCTCAAAAAAATCATTTATAAAAAAGATTATTGTTATTTATAGTTCAAGTTAATATATTTCATTCTGGTAGAGGATATTTAGATGTTTTTATTGATAATAATTCTACTCAATTAATTATATTATTTATATCGCTCAATCTAACTGAATCACGAGTTGTTTTTGTATAATTAGAATATGAAGTAAATCATATAATAGCAAGTATTGAAATTATTGTTATTACTACAATTAATTCAACTAATGTAAAAGCATATTTATTTTTTATTTTCACTTTTTTAAAAGTTAAGTATTAAAATCAATATAAATTGTAAATAAAAAATTAAGTTAGTCAAGTTTATTTTTATTCAAAACTACTTACTTTTAATTTTGTCCAAACTGTAGGAGTTCCATCACTAACAGGCATTGATTGTCATTTTCCACAAGTTCATCAGTCAAAAAAATCCAAATCATCACATATTCAATAAATTTCATTTAACATTTTTGGTCAATTTCAAGATAAAGTCGCTCATCTTACATTTTTTGTAAGATTTCAATTTTCTATTAAAAAACCTGATTGAACTTTAAACACAAAATCTCAAGTTGTTGTATTTACTTGTCCTCATCACATACGACTAACATAAATTCAGTTTTTTACTTTTTTAATTAAATCTTCTTTTTTATCTTTTCAAGGTAATAAATAAGTATTTCACATTCTTACAAGTGATTTATGTTTGTATGTTTCTTTTCTTCAGTGTCAAGTTGATGTAGTTTTGAATTTTTTTGCTGTTTTTTCATTATGTAAATAAGAAACTAAAATTCAGTTTTTAATTAAATAAGTATTTTCTCATTTATTTCATTCATGATCAAATTCATAAAATCATCTTTCAAATTTTGTTGTTGGGTTATCAACTACAGAAACAAAATCTTGTGCTACTTTTTGTCAAAGTTTTCATTTATAAACACTAGAGTTTTGTAAATCTGCTTCTAGTCCATGTCAAATAGCCTCATGAATTATAGTTCCACCAGCTTCATTTCAAATAATTACATCCATTTCTCAACTAGGAGAGGCTTCTCATAATAAAGCATCTTTTAAAGTATTAATTGCTTTTAAAATAATATTTTTTATATTTTCAAAATCTATTTTTTCTAAAATAAAATCTCAAGTAATTTTTTCAAACACTTCTTCCCTATTTCAATTTTTTTCTCAGATCAATTTTATAAAAAATGTATTATAAAAGTTATTATTTTTTCTAAAATTTCAAGCACTATTTCAAACTACAAAAGATTTTCTTGATAATATTAAAGATATTTCACTTGAAGAGATAAAATTAACATCTTTTATATATTCTTGAAATATTTTGTTTGTATTGTTTATAATATCATTAATTTCAAAATCAATTTCTTCTAAATCATCTAAAAATAGTTCTTTTTCTCAATTTAAAACTAATTTTTGTTTATTTTCTCAAAGTCAAAACTCTTTTTTAAAAGATAAAATTTTATCTTCGATATCTAAAAAATTAGAATAACTTTTAAAATACTCTTTTTTATTTGTTCTTGAAAGCACAGAAAATCCATCTAGTATACTATAACTAGGGGTTTTCCAAGTTCAATTTATACATCAAAAAGAGAAAGATTTTGATTTTTCAAAAAATATTTCTCTAAACTCTCACTCAAAAGAATTTAAGTATTTTTCTATATCTTGTTTAATTATTTTCATTGTTTTTTATATTATTTTTAA
>CAZGOC010000014.1:0-2836 GCA_964527685.1 uncultured Candidatus Peribacteria bacterium
TCGCTGGAGGTTGTGTCGAGCGAAGAGAATTTTGCACCAAAATCTAAAGTCTCCAAGGCTGACGAGAAGTGGCTAATCGACCAGGTGAGTCAGAAGTTTGAGGCAGCCGAAACCAAAGGCTGCACTGAAAAAGAAAAAGATGACTTGTTTGTTTTGGTCGGGGCGTTGCATGTGCTGGGCTTTGCAGAGGCAGCCAACAGCTTTAAACCTCGACTCAAAGAGCTATCAGTCAAAAAATAAACCCCATCAAACCCCATCAAACCTCATCATAAAACCTATTATAAAATAAAAACCTTCATTGCAAGGACGGACCTTGCAATAATTGGGGTGAGTGATTGACAGAGGTGAGCAAAAATGAATATAATGTTTGGGCACGCTTCGCGGTGTGAGCACCTTTTATCAAATAGCCAGTTTTCTGGCTAATATTCCGGCGTAGCTCAGCGGTAGAGCGCCTCGCTGTTAACGAGGACGTCACTGGTTCGAATCCAGTCGCCGGAGCCATGAAAAGAAGACTCACATCATGTGGGTCTTTTTTCATGTTTTTGTTGCCAGATGAGAACTGGAATTCGGCGTAGCCGCAGTTCGATAAACAAAGATGCCCGCAGGAGCTTGCTCCGAGGGCACCGCAAGTTTATATGCAATAATCTGGCCTCGGGAGCCAAACCAAGGAAGACAAAGTCAGAACTGTGAAAATGGTTCTGACTTTTTGATGCCCAGAATAGAATTGAAACCAGATTAGCTTATGTCGACTCTTCTGAGTAACTGTGCATTGATGGCGACAATGATCGTCGATAGGGACATGAACACTGCTCCCAAAGCTGGAGACATAACAAACCCTGCACCTGCTAGTACGCCCGCAGCAAGCGGAATAGCGACTACATTGTAGCCAGTTGCCCAGACTAAGTTCTGCTGCATTTTTCTGTACGTAGCCTTCGAGAGATTTATTATTTTTGATACTCCTTCTGGATTGCTGCTTGCAAGCACAATACCTGCCGACTCAATTGCAACATCCGTACCTGCGCCAATCGCAATACCAACATTAGCTTGAGTAAGTGCTGGGGCGTCGTTTACTCCGTCACCAACAAACGCAACCCTTGAGCTATCAGATTGTAATTTCTTAACGACATCAGATTTATTTTCTGGTAAGACTTCTGCATGATATTCTTCTATGCCAAGTTCACTCGCTACCCATTGTGCAACGCCTTCGGAGTCGCCCGTTACAATTGCAACTTTCTTGCCAGCTTTTTGTAATGATTTAATCGCGTTCTTCGATTCGGGACGAATAGTATCAGTGATCATTAAAGCACCAAGTACAGTTTTTTTGGTCAGTATGTATATTACAGTCTGGCCGTTACTGTGAGCCTCTTTTGTCTCACGTTGTAGTTTTTCATCGAGCGTAATCTTATGTTCTTTAAGGAGCTGAGGACCACCAATGAAGTAGGTTTTTGAACTAATAGTTGCTTTTGCACCACGGCCTTCTAGAGCACTAAAGTTGCTAGCTTTTTTGAGCTTTATCTTCATTTCTTTCGCTTTTGCCACGACAGCCTTCGCAATAGGGTGTTCGGACTCTTCCTCAATACCTGCTGCAATCGCTATGAGATCTTTTTCATCATCTGCAACTATGTTGACAACTCCTTGTTCGCCAGTTGTCAATGTTCCTGTCTTATCAAACAGTACAACATCGACATTGCGAGCTAGCTCTAAAGCACTTCGTTCACGTACCAGCACTCCCGCATTTGCAGCCTTACTTGTAGATATAGCTGTAACCAGAGGGATTGCTAAACCAAGTGCGTGCGGACAAGCAATAATCAGTACTGCCACTACACGTTCTAGGGTGTAAGCTCCCGTTTCGCCTGCTATTGACCAGCCGATCGCAGTCACAAAAGCAGCAAGCAAAGCTATGTAGAAGAGGTATGCAGCAGCTCTATCAGCGAGAATTTGCGTCTTTGATTTACTATTTTGTGCATCTGATACTAGTTTCATTATGCCCGCTAAAGCCGTGTCGTCTCCTGTTTTGGTAACCTTCGTCGTTAATGAACCGCTACCATTTACCGTGCCAGCAACCAACTCATCATCTTTCGATTTATCAACTGGTTTAGATTCACCAGTTAGCATCGATTCATTTACCTTCGACTCACCTTTAATCACAACGCCATCGACTGGAATTTGTGACCCAGGACGAATAAGCACCCTGTCGTTAACTTTTAATTCAGCTACTGAGACTTTTTTGGCACCAGATTTGGTAACAAGTTCTGCTTCATCTGGTAGTAGCTTTGCAAGTTCTTTCAAAGCACCCTGTGCATTCATGACAGAAGCCATTTCTAGCCAGTGCCCGAGAAGCATGATGGTGACGAGCGTTGCAAGTTCCCACCAAAAGTCCATGCCGTCAATAACTTTGAGGGTGATGAGGGAGCTATATATAAATGCCACACTGATTGCGAGGGAAATAAGTGTCATCATGCCAGGCTGCCGTGCCTTTATCTCGGCCCTCGCACTTTTCAGAAATACGAGCCCACCATAAAAGAAGATAACAATACCGAAAATTGCTGGAATGTAACTACTACCTGCAAACGTTAGGGCATTATACCCAAGTAAGTCTTGGATAGCTTGTGAAAAGTAAAGGACGGGTGCTGTGAACAAAAGTGAAAGCCAGAATTTCTGTTTAAACATCTCAGGATTGTGACCAGCGTGTTTATCGTGATTCATGTGGTCATGGTGATTTTCATGACTCATAGTTTCGGTGTGGCACGCCTCTTGGCATGCTTGATCATTATCACTGTGCTCTACATTGTTATCCGTGTGATGGCTTTGGTCGTGATGATTGTGGTGTTTCATG
>CAZGOC010000015.1:0-1695 GCA_964527685.1 uncultured Candidatus Peribacteria bacterium
TTCTTCGTTTTGTGTATCAGCAAACAATCTATCGTAAAATTTAGTAAAAATACGCATCAAATTGATTGTGCATTTTTCGGCGTTGTCTTCCAATAATTCAATGCCGTAAATGGAACTTGTTGCAATAGCGGCTTGCCATTCCCAATATTCCTGAGTTCCAACATTTATTTTTTCTATTTTTCGTTTATAAACTTCTATCAAAAAAGCACCTTCCCCACAAGCGGGTTCAAGGAAAGTTTTACCCGCTTCCCAAACTTCGTCCGGCAACATATCAAGCATATCATTTACAACCCACGCAGGCGTAAACACCTCGCCGTGCTTTTGGACACGCTCTTTGGACTTTGTTAGGTTAATATTATTATTTGGATTGCTCATAAATTACTTTTTAAATCCGTATTTCTTTTCTCTATTCTCAAATGCTTCTTTACCACCTTCTAATATTTCGCAAACGTGTTCTCTAATTCCCTGCGATTCAAGAACTACGTTATTTGTGTTATCTTTTTGTTTGGTGTCCTCCAAACTGCCGTTAACATACTGAAATTTAATGCCGTCTTTGTTTGAACTGTTTTTACCGTTTTGATTGGCAACAATAATATTTTCAGCATCGGCACTGACAACTACATTAGGATTGTGAGTAACAAGAATAATTTGTCGCTGTTTTTTCTTTGTTCGCAAGTATTGGACTAATTCATTATAAATTGCCCTATTATCTAAACTGTCTTCGGGTTGGTCAATTAAAATGGGACATTCTTTTGTGCTAAATTCCAACAGCAATTTAAGAATTACAAAAGCTTGTTTTCCTTGCGACATTTCAGAAAACACATCATTTTGATACGTTAATTCAAAGGAAATATCAAACCAATTTGTTGTTAAAAATTCATTTACAACATTTTGATTAGTATTATTGCTTTTGTAATCAATCTCTTTATTTAATGCTTTGGAAAGAAAATCTTTAATAGTATCTGATAGGTTGCTTTCATATTGATTTACAAAATTATCAATATACGATTGCCGTTCATTTCCACGCTGATTTAATCTACTTTCGAGAAACTCTTTTATTTCTTGTTTTTTACAACTGATTTTAGTTGTAATCTTGACTTCGTCGTGTTCAATCTTTAAATCTTGGACAAGAGATTGTGCATTTGAATTATAAGAATTATGGTCTGTAACTATTTGGATAATAGTATCATTTTTTCGTGTATTTAGTTGGGATAACTTTTCTTCATATCCTTTTATTTCCTGCAACTTAGTGTTTTCCTCTTTCAATTTATTCTGAATATCATTCAGTTCTTTGTTGTCGCTGTAATACTGTGTACCCTTTTTGAAAATATCAGAGTTCTTTGTGATTTCTATTTGAGTTTGGTGTTCTTGTTTTTGCTTTCTGACACCTTCATTGATTTCTTCAATATATTTTGTCCAATTTGCCTTTATGTCGTTACTGAATTGAGCAAAAGCATCTGTAATATTACCTTTTATAGAAGCAGATAAATTATCTAATTCGTTAATGTAATATGTATTTACGATTGACCTACTTTTTAATACAGACAACAAAGATAAATCACTATCGGATTGCTTTATAAGTTGTTCTTTCTCTGCAATATCTTTTAATGAGCTTTGATAGGTTTTCAATTCTTGTTGTGTAATCGTAGCATTTTTACTCAACTCTTGGATTTTCGTGTTTAGCCGTTGTATCTC